>CAKPLT010000029.1 GCA_934167755.1 uncultured Clostridia bacterium | reverse complement strand
AAACATTAAATTGTACTAAAAAAGCTGAGGCAGAAAACTTTTAAAGTTTTCCACCCCAACTATTGACATAGAGCCTATATCTCTGTTCAAAAAAAGTTCGAACAGATTCGTTAATGGAGCGGGTAGTGGGAATCGAACCCACGCCATTAGGTCGGAAGCATAACATTCTACCACTAAACTATACCCGCATATAAATAACTATAAATTATTATAGCACAAAATTATATAAAAAGTCTACACTCAAAATAAAAAATCAAAACAAGGAGGCTTTAAACCTTCTTGTTCTTATTCTCTAACCCAAACTGAAACACTTCCGCCATTACAATAAAATATTCCATTTCCATCTTGGTCAGCATATACCTTTTCTTTCACATTTCCTGTAAAATCATAAAATGTAGAATTAGCCATTCTTTTTCCTACATTCATTATCTTTCCTCCTCCAGGTCCATCACTCATTATAACAATCAATCCTGAATTTGGATGTTCTTCATCACCTGCTCTTAACCATGCGATAATATTATGATGATCAAAATAGTCTTTTTGTTCACCATATGCATAATCTTTTCTTAATCTCATTAAATTTTCTAACATATCTTTTTTAGTATTAACATTTTGTGTTGATATTCCATAATAATCTCCATAAAATATACATGGCAAACCATCTTTTCTTAATAAGATTAATGCATATGCTAATGGTTTAAACCAATCTGGTATCCAAGAATATAATGCCTGTCCTGGCTCTGTATCATGATTATCAATAAATGTTACTGCTTGATTTGGCATTTCTTTAACTAATGTATTTTCAAATATTCTTGCAAGATCATAATATCCACTAGAATTTGCTGCTTCATATAGATTATAATGTAATGGTACATCAAATAATGGTATTGTTGAATTTGTTTTTTCAATATAATTTTTTAGTGAATTCAAATTTCTATTCCAATATTCCCCAACACACTGTAAATCATTTCTTGTGTCTTTCATTGTCCTTATCCAATCAGCCATAAATCCTGATTTTATATGTTTTACTGCATCTAATCTGAAAGCATCAACTCCTGTAGTATCCAAATACCATTTTCCCCATTTGTTTAGCTCTTCTACAACTTCATGATTATTAAAATCAACATCTGCTCCCATTAAATAATCATAATTTCCATTTTCTTGGTCAACATTTTGATCCCAATGTTTTCCACTAAATCTAAATATAGCATTTTTTCTTCCGCTTTCATCCCAATCAGTTCCATTAAAATGTTTATAATTCCACTTGAAATCTGAATATTTATTGTTTCTCGCCATAAAATTATATTTTGTCCAAGCAGTTATCTTTTTGGGTAATGTAGTGTCTATATTCCTATTTTGATTTTCTTCTTCACTCGCATATACAGTTTCTGACTCATCTGCTCCTATTTTATGATTTAATACTATGTCTGCATATACTCTAATACCATTATCTTGCAAATCTTTTATTGCCTGCAAATATTCATCTTTTGTACCATATTTTGTTTCAATACTTCCTTTTTGATCAAATTCTCCTAAATCATATAAATCATATGCAGCATAACCTGCGTCAAATTTTCCACCGGCACCTTTATATGCTGGTGGTAACCATATATCAGTTACTCCTATTTCTCTTAAATTTCTTGCTTCTCTTGATACTTGTTGCCACAATTTATCTTCTGGTTTTAAGTACCATTCAAAATATTGCATTAGTATTCTATTTTCTTTCATTTGTATTTCCTTTCATATTGTTAATATACCACTATTAACAAATTTTTTCAATATTATTAATCCAAATTTTTATGTAATATTATTTAATCATCTTAATATATTTATTATTAAGTTTAGCTTAAAAAGGAGATTTATATATGATAAATATAGATGATTCAACAGTTGCAGTTGAAACCTCAGTAGAGTTAAAAAGTATTTTAGAGGAAACAAATAGCATTACTCACATATATTTAGCCAAAGATATTACTCCTGCACAAAGAATTACAATATTAGGTTCAAAAACTCAAGTAACAATTGATGTTTTATATCCAACTGATGGTACAGGAATTATTCACACTTACTCAAACTAATAGTAGTTATGTAACCTTTTCTTGTAGAGGTGCTTTTACTGTTAATGAAAATGCTAATCTTTATTTAGAAGCAAACTATCAAGTTAGTTTTTTGTAAGTTCATTTATAGTAAAAATAACCTCCCATTTACCAAATTTTTAATTTAATAAAAATCCGATAAACGAAAGGTCATTTCTACCTCTAACCATACCCAATAAATAAAAAAGTTAGTTGCCTTTTTCCAAAACAGTTTGTAGGTTTTTTTACCTGTTTCAACCTTGTTTCAATGCCATAAACTCACGATTTTGTTGGTATAATGGAAATATTTTACTATTTATGTAATGAGTGGTACTCTAGGATTACACTCGATTTTTATGCACTTTTTAATTCCAAGCGTAATTTATCAGCTATCATCGCAATGAACTCTGAGTTGGTTGGCTTTCCTTTAGCTGCTGAAATTGTATAGCCAAATATGTTTTCAACTACATCTTGTTGTCCTCTTCCCCAAGCAACTTCTATTGCGTGGCGGATTGCACGCTCTACTCTACTTGGTGTTGTTGTAAATTTATCTGCAATTCTCGGATATAGACTTTTAGTTATTTGATTAATTACATCAATATCGTTTACAACCATTATTATAGCTTCTCTTAGATATTGATATCCTTTAATATGTGCTGGTACTCCAACTTCATGAATTACATTTGTAACTAAAGCTTCTAAATTTTCTTCTTTTTTCTCTTGTCCATTTGAAATTTCAATATATTGTTGTTTTTGCATAGGCATATCTCTTGAAATAAAATTATTGTTTTGTGATGGTCTATAATTTTTTAATTCCCTTATCCTTGTTATTAATAATTCAATATCAAATGGTTTTACAACATAATATTCTGCTCCTAGTTCAACTGCTCTTCTTGTTATTTTGTCTTGTCCAACTGCTGATAACATTATGCAGATTGGTTTTTTGTTCATTTTTATCATATTTAATTTTTCCAAAACTCCTATTCCATCTAAATGGGGCATTATTACATCTAATAGTACTATGTCTGGCATTAAATTAGGTATCATATCCAAAGCCTCATTCCCATCTTTGGCTCTTCCAATTACCATCATATCATCTTGATTTTTTAGATATGTAGCTAATGTCATACTGAATTCTTGATTATCATCTGCAATTAAAACTGTGATTTTTTCTCTCATGTTTTTTCCTCCTAATTTTCTACTGTAAAATATTTACATTTTTGATTATAATACTAAAGAAAACTTTTTGCAAGAGTTTTTTGGAAATTTTTCCCATTTTATTTATTTTTTTCTACAGTTTTATTTATATATTTTTCTTCAATCACTTGAAATTTCTTTATATTCAGTGTTTTTGTTTTGATATCATCCAAAAAAGTATTTTTTCTATTATTTTCCATTTCTACTTTTAAAATAATATCTTCATAATAATCTATTCTAGTAATATTTATTTCATTATTTTTACAATAATGCTTAAAAATCTCTAAATTAGAATAATCTAATTTTAATTCTATTTCGACTCCTTTTACTTTAGCTACTTTTATACTTCTTTCAATTACCTTTTGAGTAGCATCAGAATAAGCTCTTACTAATCCACCTGTTCCAAGAAGAATTCCTCCAAAGTATCTTGTTACAACAACAACCAAATTACATAAATTACTTTTTTGTAATATATTTAACATTGGACCTCCTGCAGTTCCAGATGGTTCTCCATCATCACTTGCTTTTTCAACAATTCTTCCATTTTCAATTACTCTGTATGCCATGCAATTATGTTTTGCATCATAATATTTCTTTTTTATCTCTCTTATTTTTTTTTCTGCTTCTTCTACATTTTTAACATAACTAATATTTGCAATAAATTTTGATTTTTTTTCAACAATATCTGCTGTTTCATCTTTCAAAATAGTTATGAACTCTTCCATTAACATCATCTCCTATAAATTATGTAAAAAGGACAAAATAGAATATTCTCTTTTTGTCCTATACATTTATTCCTGCAGTATAACCTGTAGAATATGCTATTTGTAAATTAAATCCTCCTGTATAACTATCTACATCGATAATTTCACCTGCAAAATATAATCCTTTTATAATTTTTGATTCCATAGTTTTAGGGTCAATTTCTTTTGTATTAACTCCTCCACATGTTATGATTGCTTCTTCAACTGGTCTAAAATTCTTTATTGTAATTGCAAAATTTTTAAGTAATTGCACTAATCTTTTTCTTTCGTCTTTAGTTACTTCATTTACCTTTTTATTTTCATCTATCTTCGATAATTCAATTATAACTGGTATCATTTTTTGTGGTAGTAACTTATCTAAACTATGTTTAAATTGTTTATTTTTAAATTCATTAAAATCTCTTAAAATTCTATCATCTAATTGTTCTTCTGTAAGTGCTGGTTTTAAGTCAATATTTAGTTCTATATATTTCCTTTTTAATAGATAGTCTATATCTTTATATTTTACTAAATGTGCTGAACCACTCAATATTGTAGGTCCTGATATTCCAAAATGAGTAAATATCATTTCTCCAAAGTCCTCATATACAATCTTTTTTCTATCATTATCTACTATTTTTATTCCAATATTTCTTAGACTTAATCCTTGAAGTTTTTTACACATCTCTTTTTCATAAACTTCCATTGGAACTAATGATGGTTTTATTGGTATTATTGTATGACCTATTTCTTTTGCAATTTTGTATCCATCTCCTGTTGAACCTGTTAAAGGATAGCTTTTTCCACCTGTTGCTAATATTACCTTATCTGTTTGAATTATTTCTTTATCAGTTCTTACTGCAAGTACTTCATTATTTTTTATTAAGATTTTTTCAACTCTAGTATTTAATTTATATTTAATTTTTAATTCATCAATTTTCTTTTTAAAGCAATTTAATACATCACTTGATTTATCTGTAATCGGAAATATTCTATTTCCTCTTTCTTCTTTTACTTCTAATCCTTGTTTTTTTAAAAATTCTATTATATCTTGATTTGTGTAATTTTGAAATGCACTATATAAAAATTTTCCATTTCCAGGTGTATTTTTTATAAATTCACTCATATAAAGTGAACTTGTTATATTGCATCTTCCTTTACCTGTTATTAATAGTTTTTTTCCAAATAGTGGCATTTTTTCAATTATTATTACATCATTTCCGTTTTCCGCAGCAGTTATTGCTGCCATCATTCCTGCTGGTCCACCACCAGCTACTATTATTTTTGACATTAATGTTACCTCTCTTTTCTCTCCATATATATTAACAGATTTTAGCTAATTTTGCAATAGTTTTGAAATAGCAAAAAAACAACCCAAAATGAGTTGTTTTTTTATAGTATTTGTATATTATTTATTTCCATAAACTGTAATCATTGCAGAAGAACTTGCTGAAACTACATCTTCTCCAGAATTTGTGAAACTAAATAAATTACTTTTCAAATCTTTAGCAGCACTGTCACTACTTTTTACACTTATAGAAAATATGTCTCCTGGTTTAAATACTAATCTATCACTTGATGTGTTTGCACTTTCACTACCAGTTTTTACACCTATTTGAGATAAAACTTGTGTTGTGTAATTTACAACATATAAGTTTTCGCCTATTTTTGTATAATTAGCTTGTGCCAATTTTTTTCCAGGGTTTTCATCTAATGATTTAGCAACAATTTCATATTCGTAAGTCTTTCCTGTTGCAGCTAATTTATCTTCCAAATCTTGATATTGTGCCCTTGTAAACACCCCCGTATTAGATGTCTCTGTTACAACACTTTCAACTATTTTTTGTACATCTTGTTGTGTTACATCATCAACTCTTTCTTCTAATGTTACAAGTGGTACTATACATATAACCATTAATCCTACAGCTATTGCTATTATTACAGATAATGTTGAGTTTCCTGACATAATAAATCACTTCCTTTCAATTTTTATTACATTTATTTTTTATATAGTAATCAATCCTTTGCTATTGTTAGTACTCCAATTTGATTTCTGTTTATTTTATTTTGTGTTAAGACTCTAGCACATTCATTTACTGTACTACCTGTTGTATATATATCATCTACCAATAATATCTTTTTATCTCTTATTTTTTCACAGTTCTTTGCACAATATATTCCCTTAACATTTTTTTCTCTTTGTATTTTGCTTAATGAACTTTGAGGAACTGTATTTTTGTTTTTATATAAAATATTGTACATTATTTTTAAATTGGTAATTTTCGCAATTTCTTTTATAAGTAATTCACTCTGATTATATCCTCTTTCTTTTTTTCGTTCATTACTTATCGGTACTATTATTATTATATCATACTTTTTTAATTTTTCAAAACTTTTTTTATTATTTTTAAAAAAATTGGAAATTGTTTCGCAAATATAAGGTTTTTCGTGAAATTTTAAAGATATTATTTGATCTCTTATTAGATTTTCATACTTAAAGAAATAATGATGTTCTACAAAATTTTTGTTTAAATCTTTACTATAATTATCTGTTTGAAATGAAAATCCTTTATTTAATTTTGTATTACACTTACTACATAATGCTTGAGAATTTATACTACCACATATTGAACATACTTGTGGATATATTATGTTTAGTATTTGTTTTAATATAATATATCACTCCTTGAAAAATTTTTGGATAAAATAAAATATCACTATATTCTTTTATATATAAGAAATATAGTGATTTAATGGCTCCTCTTGTTGGACTCGAACCAACGACCTATCGGTTAACAGCCGAGCGCTCTACCAACTGAGCTAAAGAGGAATATATAAAACTAGCAACAACCTATCTTTCCAGCAGGGTAACCCACAAGTATTTTCGGCACATTAGAGCTTGACTTCTGTGTTCGGGATGGGAACAGGTATTTCCTCCATGTAATCGTCACTAGAAAATTAATATCTACTTAATACGAATGTAATTATACTACATAAATTTTAAAAAAGCAATACTTTATAAATGTTTTTTTCAAAATTTTTAAATTTATACAATAACTTACATTTAAAAGCACACTCAAAAATACATAGATGAAATTTTTATTAGGATTTTTATTTTATAGTTAAGCCCTCGATTTATTAGTATTGGTCAGCTCAATATATCACTATACTTACACCTCCAACCTATCAAC
>CAKPLT010000028.1 GCA_934167755.1 uncultured Clostridia bacterium | reverse complement strand
GGAACTGGCAGACGCACAGGACTTAAAATCCTGCGGTTGAATAAACCGTGCCGGTTCGATTCCGGCCATCTGCACCATAAGAGCACCAAGCTTTTCGTAAGATATGACTTGGTGCTTTTATAATAAAATTGATAGAATTTTCTAACAAATTTCTAACAATTTGAAATATTTATCTAATTAGATGTATTAGAGTCCAGATCTAATATATCTTTTTTATTGCCAGTAAAACTTAATGCTTTTTCAATAGCTGTAGCAGATTTAATCTTTGTACTCGAATCTAAATGTACATATCTTTCAGTTGTTTTAGAACTAGAATGTCCTAGCCAATCTTGTATTTCTCTTAAAGATATTCCTTTTTTCAAAAGTAAAGTTGCACAACTGTGTCTTAAATCATGAAATCTTATTTTTCTCAAACCATTCTTCTTTAAAATTTCTTTAAATTTATGACTTATATAGTCAGGTTTTCTTAAATTCCCCATTTCATCAACACAAACGAAATCTTTAAATTGATTATTGTAACTTTCTTTAAATATAGACATATAGTATTCTTGCATTTTTCTAGTGTATAGCAAAAGTTCTTCAATTTCTTTTAATAAAGGTAATGTTCTATAACTAGATTTATTTTTTGTTTTTCTTTTAGTAATTGTTTTAGTTTTTGTTTTATTATTTTCGTTTTCATCTGTAACTGTTACTACTTTATGACTTATTGTAATTGTTTTATTATTAAAATCTATTGCAGACCACTTAATACCTAAAACTTCACTTCTTCGTAATCCATAAAAAGCAGTTAAATAAACTATTATTTCTAAAGTAGTATCTTTAACAACTTTAAATAAATTGTTTAGTTCTTCTTCATTGTAATAATCAGCAATAAATTGTTCTTGCTGTGGTCGTCCAACTTTTATAGCAGGATTATTGGGGATTAAGTCTGTTTGTACTGCATAATCTAAAGCCTTTCTAATATTAGCATGATATTTTGTTACAGTAGTCCCTTTTAATCCTTGAGAATATAACCAATTATAAAAATCTAAAATATGTACTGGTTTTAAATCTACAAGCATTACTGGATTTTTAGTAAAATATTCTTTTGTTCTGCCTTCGATTTGCCTTTTATAACCTGTATATGTAGATTCTTCAACTTGATATTTTATCATATCAAGCCATTTAATCATAAAATCTGAAAATAGTATTTGTACCTTTTTATCTTCTGTTTTTGTAGTTGTAATTGTTTCTAATTTATTTATAAATTCATCTCTTATTTGAATAAGTTTCTTTTCAGCTTTTTTCTTACTCTCGTGTTCTTTAATTCCTGTAGATACCCATTTTAATTTTCTTTCGCCATCTACATAGTAAGTTAATACTGTATAAAAAGTCTTATTCTTAATTGTTAAATATGCTGTTATGTTATACATTAAAATCTCCTTTCTTAAATTTAAACAGTATTTTTATTGAGTTAAAAAAGCGATAACATTTATCTTAGGTATTCTATATAGCTTTCCAACTTTAATTGCTTTAATAGTACCTTTTCGTACTAATTCGTATGCTGTTTGTTTGCCAATATTACCAAGCATTGATTGTAGTCCAGATACATCAACAACATCAGGATAATCTGCAAACATTTCTTGAGTATAATTGTTATTTTGCATCGCATTCCTCCTTATCTTTCAAAATCAACATTTTGCATATGATTAGTAGATTATATTTACTATGTCCCGTCTACTTAAGGGAATATTATAGATAGTTTTACCTACATAGGAATTTCACCTCTCCGCTATCAGCCGAGCGACTCCTCAACATCATGTTAAGCCAAGCCGAAGTATCATTATTGTGTTCCATAATACTTTCATATGACACTGAATATTAGTGTATTTTTCAATGTACTTTTTACTTTTACAATTATTCTTTATAAAACTATTGTAATTATTATTGCATTATAGTATAATTGTAATAGAATGTCAATAACAAATTATAAAAAAATAAAAATTGTTAACTATGAGTTCGGAGGAAATATTGAAATGAAAGCAAATTTACCAGAAAATAAATTTTTTGATAGTTTTTATATTTGGTTTAATAAAGAAAAAAGAGAAGAATATTATTCAACACCTTTATATCTTTATAGTGTAAATAAGAAAGATGACTTTGAAAATAGACTAGTAACATTATATTTTGATAAAAGTGAAATTAAAGGCAGAACTAAAGAAGAACAAGGCTTAAAATATCCAGGCAATCTGTACTTTCCTTATGTCGAAAGATTTGGAATGCTTTTGCTAAAATTTTTAAATGCTAATTTAGAAACATATCAGGTAGCTTATGAAACTTTCTTTTTTGCATATGGATTTGAAATATTAAAAGATATTGATGAAAATTATACTTTTGAATTAAAAGGAAAATATGAAAACGATGAAGTATATTTAAAAGAGATGAAAATAATATACAATGAATTAAAATATAAGATTCAAGAAGTGCAAGAAGAAATGAAAGTATTTGTAAACTATGTATATAATCTCAATGAACAAGAAGAATTAAAAGAATATACACCAAACCAAAGATTTGCAGTATATCTAATTAAACATAAGGGACAAGCATATACATACAATAAAAATGATAATATTATTCAAGATAGCTATTCAAACAAAAATTTAGAATTATCACATTTTAGTGATAGGCAGTTATTAGATAGTTTCAAAAATAATACAATGCTTGTTTCTATGATAGACACACATCAAAGCAATGACTTATCGGCTATATGTTATGCAGTATTAGAAGAATTAGTAAAAACAACAAATAATCCAATTAAAAAATGTCAAAATTGTGGAATGTATTTTATTCCAAATTCAAGACTAGATGAAATTTATTGTGATTACCCAAAACTAGATGGAAAAACTTGTAGAGATAAAGGTGCATTCCAAGCGTATAACGAAAGGCTAAAACAAAACAAAGCACTTGCAGAATATAGAAGATTATATCAATTAAAATCAATGGCAGTTGGTAGGAATAAAGATAACAAACAGATGAAGAAAGATTTTGATAAATGGAAAAAAGATGCTAAAGATAAAGTTAATAAATTGAAACATAGAATTTTAACCGAAGATGAAGTTTATGAGTGGTTATTAAATAATAAGTAATATCAAATTTGCCAATAGCGTTGGCAAAATTCAAAAATATATTAATTTTCAGGAGGTTTATAATGGAGAAAAATAATATGTTAGATAAAGAATTTAAAGATTTAGTTTTATATGCTAAACAAGATATTTTAAAAACAAGATATGAAGTTCAAGAAAATGCTAATATGGAATTAATTAGGTTATATTTTAGACTTGGAAAAATTGTAAGTCAGAATGCAAAGTATGGAAATAATTTTATTAAGGATTTTTCTATTGCTTTAAAATTAGAATTTCCAGATACAACTGGTTTTTCCACAAGAAATTTGTCAAGAATGAAAAAATTTTATGAGGAATATAAAGATTTATCAAATTTGCCAATAGCGTTGGCAAAATTACCATGGTCACATAATAATTTATTGTTAGATAAAATTAGAGATTTAAATATTAGAGAATGGTATGCAGAAAAATGCCTTGAAAACGGCTGGTCACACACTGTTTTAGAGCATCAAATAGATTTGCAATTATATGAAAGACAAGCTATTTCAGATAAATTAACAAATTTTGAAAATAAGTTACCATCTCCTCAAAGTGAATTAGCAAGAGATGTCATAAAAGACCCTTATATATTTGAATTAGAAGGAATCAAAGAAAATGCAGTCGAAAAAGATATTGAAAATGCAATGATGGAAAAAATAAAAAATGTATTATTAGAATTAGGTACAGGATTTAGTTTTGTTGGAAATCAATATAAAATATCAACAGAAAATCAAGATTATTACATTGATATGTTATTCTATCATTTAGATTTAAGATGTTACATAGTAGTAGAACTTAAAAATGTAGAATTTAAGCCAGAGTATATTGGACAATTAAGTTTTTATGTGACAGCTGTAGATGAAACATTAAGAAAAGAACTAGACAATCAAACAATTGGATTACTACTTTGTAAAGGAAAAGATAAATTATCAGTAGAATGGGCCTTAAAAGGTACAAATACTCCAATAGGTGTGACTTCTTATGAACTAAGAAATGAATTACCAAAAGATGTATTAGAAAAATTACCAACTGAGGAAGATATTAACAAACATATTGATATAAATAAAAATCATAAATAAATTTAAAAATAAAAATTATGTAATAATTGAAATAAAATTTTAGTTATGTTATTATACATTTAAATAACTAATATAAAAGGAGAATTTATGATGAAATATTCTGAAGAAGAAGTTTTAACAATGTTAAAGGATGAAAAAAAACATGATGAATTTTTTTCAAGTTTAACAGGTGAAGATGTCAAAAAAATATTATTATATGTGAATAGTAGGGTTAGAAATATACCGGTTGATGAAAATAAATTTTGTGAAGAAACAATGTGTGCAGGTGGTTTAGTTTCTCCAGATAATGAAATTCAAAATAGATATTTCGAAAAAATATCAAATGCATTAAAAAATGTTAAAGTAAAAAAGGACAGAGCAACAATGATGTATTATTTAATAAATGAATTACATTTATTTGAAGACGGAAACGGGAGAACTTCAAGAGCTATATTTGAAATTATAAATAATCCTAATTTTTCCTTTGACAATAATGATTTATTAATGCATGATGACAAATTTAATGCGGCTAAAATAGATAGTGGTGAATTTGAGAGAAGTAATAATATTGAGGGAAGCGAAACGGCAGAAATATGTTCGAATTGTTTTTTATATAAAGCTTTAATAAAGTCAGGTATTATACCTAATACAGAGTTTTATACAAAAAAAGCAATAGTAACAACAGATGCAGCTACATTATTAGAACCCAATATGAATGAAATGACAAGTTCAAATAATAATCCTGTTTTTGTTCCTGATAATGTAATAAAACAAATATCTTCTATACAATATAGTCAAATACAAAATTCATTAGCTAATAACAATGGAAATACAATTACAACAAGTGGAATGGCATTATTACTTGCATCAATAAGAAGTGGAAAACTAGGAGATTTGACTAAATACGAATTTGGAGAAGAAAAAGGGTTAAGCTTACCAGCTGATAGAGAAAACGAAACAGCACAAGAACATTTATCACAATTCGACAAAGAAGACTATTTCAAAATAATTGAGACTGCAAATAATCTAAAAGAAGGAATGCTTGATACAATTTTGGACTTTTTTGAAAAGCCTAATAATTTTAAATTTAATGATGCAACAACTATAAGGGAAATTTTAACTAGAGGAAATCTTTATGAATCCACTGTTGATGTCTTGAAACTTCAAAAAGCTATAAATTTTACTGAAGATTATGAGGTTTCAATGGCTATATCTAAAGGTGGAATAATTGATATTACAGGAACAAGAACAGAAAAAACAATGCAAGTATTATCAAATTATATAGAAAATAATATAGTAAAAAACGAGAATATTGTTGAAGTAAGTGATATTGGCAAACAAGTTATATCAGAAATGTCGGATCCAAGTATTGAAGATGAAACACAAAAACAAGAAAAAATAGATATGGAAAAAATGAAAAACAAAGAAACACAGGAAAAATAAAAGATAAAGGAGATAAGCTATGGAAAGTATAGAATATGCTATTGCTTACAAAGAAGTTTTGGAAATATTAAAATATATACCCAAAATAGATTATGACAAAATTCCAATAGAAAAAATTGAATTATATAAAACAATGCAGGATAAAAACTATAATTTTAAATATAATCCTTCAAAGACGCTTGATGAACAAAATGTTTCTAAAAGAGCCAAAGCAATTATTGGATTATTATTTAGAGATTATTGGGCAACAGAAATCCAAAAACAAAAAATTATTGCAAAACAAAAGTATGAAAGACAACAAATAGAAGAAAAGAAATCTAAAACTTTTCAATATAATGATATTTTTAGAAATATGAGTCAAAAAGAAGATATAACTAATGCTATTTCAAACAATTCCATTATAGAATATAAGGAAAATTTGTTTACTATAATTTTAAATAAAATAAAGAATATATTTAAAATAAAATAAGAAAGCACCTATAACACAATTATGGTGCTTTTTAAATAATAATTTTTTGTATATTAAAATCACATATCCATTTATTCATATTCTAACTCTTCCTCATATTCAATTTGCTTTTCTGGATTAAGATAAATATCATTTTCTATTTGGAACTCTCTAATAAATTCTTCTTCAGAAGAAACTGAAAATTTGCTACATACCCAATGTATAAATTTATCTACTATTTTTTGAAATGTATTTATAACTTTTCGTAAAAAGCTATTTTCCTTTTCAAGCTGATAAATTTCATCTTCATATTTGTTTTCAACTTTTCGTATTTCTTCTTTAAGTTTAATATAATAGTCCTTTTTAATATTTTCGCACTTTTCTTTTAACTCTCTGTTTTCAAACATTATAGCTTTTCTTTCTTTTTCATATTTTGACGCTCTTTCAACAGTATTAACTTGATTTTGTAGTGTTAAATAAAGCAGAGAAATTTGTTCTTGTTGTTCTTTAATCATATTATCTCTGGGCTGTACAACTAATTCTTGTATTTTTTCATCTCTATTTCGTACTAATTTTCCAAAACTTTTAACATTAGGTGTTTCTGGTAATTCCAGTTTAATATCTTTAAGTACTGTTTTAGTATTTTCAAAATTTGTAATTTTCTTATAATCTTCAACAGATAAATGGACTCTTTCACTTGTATTTCCTCTTTCTAAATCAAATCCATTTGCAGTAATATAAGAGTAAAAAGCATTTTGTAATTGTCTATAACTATCTTTAGCTTTCCAAAATTCACTACAAGCAATTTTATCAATATCATTTCCTTTTTTATCTGTAATATGAACAACAGGAATAAATACTAAATGCATATGTGGACTTTCCTCATCCATATGCACTTTTGCAGACAAAATATATTGTTCTCCTAAATTTTTATATTCACATACAAATTTATAGGCAGTTTCAAAATATCTTTTAGTCTCATCTTCTCCAATTGTATCAAAGAAAGTTTTATCAGATGTAACTATATATTCACAAATAATATTACTAACTGTTTTAATTTGACCTTTTAAATTATATTCTTTTCGTATTCTATCAAATTCTTTTTCATAAGTAAATTGAGTATCTTTTAATGAATAATTTAAATAGGATTTTTCTTTATTAATATTTTTATTAGAATAGTTTTTATTCCTTCTTTCATTGTGTCTAAATATTCCTTTTAAATTTTCTCTTTTGTATTTTGCATTTCTAATTATTGCATAACTCATATATAAATTTCTCCATTTCTAGCACAGCTAAATAACACTATGCTGGTTAAAACTTTTCTATTTTTTTAATTGTGTTGTAACACACTACGACACTTTTTTACCATTATTGGAAAAAGTGTCAGTGTGGTAGGGACACCCTACACCCGTTTTACCTAAATTGGCTAATAGCAATTTAGGTAAAAAAATAGCAACACAAAAATTGATAACCAATTTTTATATTGCTATTTTCACAAAAGCATAATTGCTTTTGTGTTTTGCTAAGGTCATTATATATTAGCATATAAGCCTTTTAAAAATTCAGGAGGATAATCTCTACCAGAATATTTCACTGAATTTTTATTAGCCTTATTATTTTTATAAGTATAATTATTATTAGTATTGATAGGTCGGAAATTTTCCGATTCGGTAATCGTAGAATCTCCGTTTATATAATCGTAATTTTTACGATTATGTGAAAGTTCTATTTTTAAATGTTGTATTTTTGCAACATATATAAGTTTAGGTTTGCTAAAACCTTGTTTCTTTTCATATATTAAATTAACATCTGATAATTGTTTAAATGCTTTAGTAACAGTTTTATCAGATAGATTTAATTTGTCTTGTACTTCTTTTCTAGTAAAAATTAAATATACATTTTCATTTTCATCATGCCAATTATTCTTAATAGATAATGATAATCTATCTAGTAGAAAACCATATAACAATTTACTATCAGAATTTAAAGCATTTTTATATAATGGATTTATAAATAATTCCTGTGGTATTTGATAATATTTATGATTTAAAGTTTCGTTAACTTTATAAAAATTAAAATTTTGCATATATTTTCCTTTCCTTCGCACGACAATCGATTTTGTGGTGAAAAATTAGAACAGGTAATAAACTATGCCCGTTCGTTTTAAATTTTTAAATATGCAAAATTTGATTTTAAATAAATTTGAGATTTTTTATAATAAATACTATTTAAAATTTTTCTAACAAATTTCTAACAAAACTTGAAAAAGTTGTGTTAGATTTATATAAATTTTTAATTGTTTATGTTACAATAAAAGCAATCGAAATAGTTTGAAATAATAAGGTTTTGAGTACATAAATAATAGGATTAAAGAGTGTTATTCATTACTAACCATTAAAATGATAGAATAACTTAAAATCCTGCGGTTGAATAAACCGTGCCAGTTCGATTCCGGCCATCTGCACCAATGGCGTATCTGCTCGAACTAATAAAACAGATAGATACAAAAATCAATCAGAAAATAAAATCTGGTTGATTTTTTTGTTGTCTAAAAACAATATAAAAATCATCCAAACGAAAGGATGGTGTATAAATTGAAAATAATTAAACAAGAATTACAATTTGAAGAATGTCTAAAACAGAGACTTGAATTTATATGTGAATTTGC
>CAKPLT010000027.1 GCA_934167755.1 uncultured Clostridia bacterium | reverse complement strand
AGGAGGAAAAGCGTTGAAAAAAAATTATATTTATTCAGCAATTTTAGGAGGAGCTTTTTTTGCAGTGCCATATGTTGCATTAGGAATAGAATTATTGCCATCTTTAGCAATAAGTGCAGCAGCATATGGAGCTGGAACCCTAATATTCAAAGATAGAAATAAATTAGATTTATCTATTGATAAAAAGAATTTATATGATATACTAAAAGAAGCAAAAGAAGAAACTCTACAAATTAGTAATATTTCTAAACAAATAGAAGATAAAGAAGTAGTTGAAAATATTGAGCAAATATGTGATATCTCAAATAAAATAATAGATACACTTTCTAAAAATCCTAATAAACTAGGACAAGCACGAAATTTTTTGAACTATTATCTTCCAGTAACAATAAAAATATTAACTAGATATGACGAAATAGAAAATCAAAGATTAAATACAACTGAAAGTAAAGAATTTATGGAATCAGTAAAGAAAATGACCGAAAAAATAAAAAATGCTTTTAATGAACAATTAAATAATATGTATCAAACAGAAATGATTGATACAGATGCAGAAATAAAAGTATTTGAATCAATGCTTAAATCAGATGGCTTTTTAGATGATATAAATATTAATACAAAAAAATAAGTGGAGGCATGTATGAAAGGAAAAAAAGAAGTCCTACTAGGACTAGGAATATTAGTTATTTTAATATTAGTAATAATAGGTATAAAAGCAGTAAGTCAAAAAGGAGAAGTATCAGATAAAGATCTTACAACAGTATATGTTGCAACAGGTGGAGGAAAAGAAAACTTTTTAGCAGATGAAGAAGTTATAAATGTTATGAAACAAAAATATGGACTAAATGTAGTATATGATTCTTGGAGTAATGGTAAACTTATAAAAAATCCATTGGTAAGAGAAGATGGAACACAATATGATGTAATGTTTGCATCAGATCAGAGATTTTATGATTATTATAAATTAGCACCAGATACATCAAAAGGAGAAGCAAAAAGATATACTGTTCAAAAAGGTGGATTAACTTTAAATACACCAATAGTAATATATAGTTGGGATACAGTTGTAGATGCACTTATAAAAGAAAATATAGTAACAGAAAAAGACAATGTATATTATATAACAGATATGAACAAATTAATTTCTTATATACTTGAAGGAAAAAAATGGTCAGATATAGGACTTAATACATTATATGGAAGTATAAATATAGATTCAACAGATCCAGTAACATCATCACCAGGTGCAACTTATTATGGACTATTATTATCAATTATGTGTGATGGAAATGTAACAGAAGAATCAGCTGAAGCAAATTTACCAAAATTAAAAGAATTTTATACTAAATCTGGATATATGAATAATACACCAGCAGATTTATTTGAATTATATTTGAAAACTGGTATGGGTGGAAAGCCAATGATTGTTGATTATGAAAAAAGTGTTATAGATTTTGCAAATTCTAATCCAGATGGATGGGAACAAGTAAAAGATAAAATTCGTGTGTTATATCCAACACCAACAATATGGAATTCACATTGTATAGCAACATTTACTGAGAATGGAAATAAATATTATGATGTTTATAATGATAAAGAAATCAGTCAAATTGCTTGGTCAAAATATGGATTTAGAACAGGTGTAACTGGCGGAAATTATGATGTATCACAAGTTAATGTAAATGGAATACCACAAAGTATAGATAGTACAGTAACAAGTTTAAAAATGAATTTATATGAAAAATTAATTTCATATTTAGGAAATAATGAATAGTTAAAAATCTAAGATAATGTATCTTAGAATAAAATAAAAAAATTAGGAGGAAATTATGGACGAAGAAATTAAACTAGAAGTAGTATCAAATGTAGATACTAAAGAAATTGAAACAGCATTAGAAACAACAAAAAAAGTAGATGAGGCAGTTGTAGAAAAATCATTAAATTATGATGTTTTAACAGATGATGAGAAAAAGGCAATTGATACATTTTTAGAGAAAATAGATGTAAAAAATACAACACAAATATTACAATTTGGAGCAAGTGCACAAAATAATATTTCTAAATTTTCAGATACAGTATTACAAGATGTAAGAACAAGAAGTACAGGAGAGGTTGGAAATTTATTAAGTAACTTAGTTGGTGAAATAAAAGAATTTGATTCTGATGTACCAACAGAAGAGAAAAAAGGAATTCTTGGTATTTTCAATTCAGCCAAAAAACAAATGGAAAAATTACTTGCAAAATATAATAAAGTTGAAAATAATATATCAACAATAGAAAATCAATTAGAAAATCATAAACTTCAAATGATGAAAGATATTGCAATATTTGATACTATGTATGAACAAAATTTACAATATTTTAAAGAATTATCTTTATATATAATTGCAGGTGAAAAGAAGTTAGAAGAATTAAGAAATGTAACATTACCTGAATTACAAAAAGTTGCAGAAGAGACAAAAGAACAAGCAGATGCACAAGCTGTAAATGATATGATTGCAACAATAAATCGTTTTGAAAAAAGAATTTATGATTTAAAAACAACAAGAATAATTTCAATTCAAATGGCACCACAAATTCGTTTAATTCAAAATAATGATAGTGAATTAGTTGAAAAAATCCAAAGTTCATTAATAAATACAATACCACTTTGGAAAAATCAAATCGTAATTGCATTAGGAATTACAAATGCTAAAAATGCATTAGGCGCTCAAAAACAAGTAAATGAAATGACTAATGAAATGCTTAAGAAAAATAGTGAACTTCTAAAACAAGGTACAATAGATATTGCTGAGCAATCAGAAAAGGCTGTTGTTGATGTTGAGACTTTACAGAAAACTAATAAAGATATTATTGATACATTAGATAAGGTTCTTGAAATTCATGAAAATGGTAAGGCTAAGAGA
This sequence comes from uncultured Clostridia bacterium, assembly GCA_934167755.1. GTDB lineage: Bacteria > Bacillota > Clostridia > TANB77 > CAG-508 > CAG-269. The sequence goes on along the minus strand of CAKPLT010000027.1, from coordinate 6,257 downwards.
CAAGAAGCGGAACAACAACTTGAACAAATTGAAGGTGAATTAAAGGATAAATTATTAGAAATAAAAATCGAGAGTGGTAAATAATGAAATTAAATATAGTAATGGTAGAACCTGAAATACCACAAAATACAGGAAATATAGCAAGAACATGTGCAATAACAGGGGCAAAATTACATTTAGTGCATCCTTTGGGATTTCAGATAGATGAAAAAACATTAAAAAGAGCAGGCTTAGACTATTGGGATAAATTAAATATAGAAGAACATGATTCATTAGATGAATTTTTAGAAAAATATAAACCAGAAGAAAATAATATGTTTTTTGCTACAACAAAGGGAAAAACACAATATACAGATATAGACTATTCAAAGATGGATGAAGTATTTGTATTATATGGTAAAGAAACAAAAGGATTGCCAGAATGGCTTTTAGAAAAATATTTGGATAAAAAAACAATAAGAATTCCAATGTTGCCAACATTAAGGTCATTAAATTTATCAAATTCTGTTGCAATAATTACTTATGAGATATTAAGACAGCATAATTTTGAGGATTTGCAAGGAATTAGCAATTATTTTGAAAAATAAATATAAGAAAATAAAAAATATCATTTTAAAGTTTAACAAGGTGTTTTAAATTTGTTTTTAAACAAATTTAAAATAGCAGAGTGTCAGCAGTTAAACGATAAAATGATATTTTTGTATTAACTGAAATTGATTTTTCAATAATAAATGTAAGTATTGAATAAAATACAAGAAAGTGCTATTATAGTAATAATATATTAATGGAAAGAGGATAATAGTGGAAGAAATCGAAGGAGTATTAGCTGAAATAATATATCAAAATGAAGTTAATAGTTATGTAGTAGGAGTATTTGAAACAGAAGGAGAACAATTTACAGTTGTAGGATATTTACCATTTATAAGAAAAGGAGATTCATTAAAAATAGTAGGTAAATTTGTAGAACATAAAGACTATGGTGAACAATTCAAAATAGAAACATTTGAAAAACTAATGCCTAAAACACTTGGAGCACTTGAAACATATTTAGCAAATGGAGATATAAAAGGAGTAGGACCTGCAACAGCATCTAAAATAGTAAATAAATTTGGAGAAGATACAATATATGTATTAAAATTTGAACCGGAAAAATTAGCACAAATAAAAGGAATAACTAAGGATAAAGCAGTAGAAATTTCAGAAAGCTTTATAGAAAATTGGGAAGTATGGCAAATAGTTGGATTTCTTGAAAGATTTGGAATAGGAGCTGAAAGCGCAAAAAAAGTATATGATTTGCTAGGAATAAATGCAATAGCAGAAATAGAAGCAAATCCATATATATTAATAGATATATCACGAGGTGTAGATTTTAAACAAATAGACCAAATGGCAATACAACTTGGAGTAGAAAGAGAAAATCAAAAAAGAGTAAAAAGTGGAATTAAATATGCATTAATTAAAATAACATATAATGGCCATTGTTGCACATTAAAAGAGAATTTAATAGAATATGTAAAAACACTTTTAAATGTAAGTGAGCCAGTCATAGAAGAAGGAATAATTAACTTAAAAGTAAATAATGAAATTGTAATAGAAGATAGAGATGAAGAAGAATGGGTATATTTATATACATTTTATAATGCAGAAAATCAAATAGCACAAAGAATAACAAAATTAGATAAAGCAAGAAATGTAAAAAAAGTATCAAATATAGAAAAAGAACTAAGAATTGTTGAAGAAAGGTCAGATATAATCTTATCAGAAAAACAAAAAGAAGCTGTAAAAGCAATAAATGATAATAATGTGACAATTATAACAGGTGGACCTGGAACAGGAAAAACAACAATAATTAAAAGTATAATAGAAATATATAAACAAAAAAAATACAAAATTGTTTTATGTGCACCAACAGGTAGAGCGGCTAAAAGGATGTCAGAAACTACAGGAGAAGAAGCAAGCACATTACATAGACTATTAGAAATAGGAAAAGTTGATGAAGAATCATTATTTAAAAAAGATAATGAATATCAAGGGGCACCAATTGATGGAGATATAATAATTGTTGATGAGGTTTCAATGGTTGATATGTTTATTATGAGTTATTTACTTGACTGTATATATCAAGGAACAAAATTAATATTGGTTGGTGATAGTGATCAGTTGCCATCAGTAGGACCTGGAAGTGTTTTAAAAGATTTAATTGCATCAGAAAAAATAGTAACAGTGCATCTTGATAAAATATTTAGGCAAGCTGCTAAAAGTAAAATAATAGTAAATGCACATAGAGTAAATAATGGAAAAGGATTTATAAGTAAAGATGATCCTGAATTAGAGGAAGATGCAAATCAAGATTTTTTCTTTATAAAGGAAAATAATCAGGAGAAAATATTGAAAGAGGTTTTATCATTATGCAATGGTCGTTTAAAAAATTTTGGAGAATATGACTTCTTTGAAAATATACAAGTACTTACACCAACCAAAAAGGGATTACTTGGAACAAAAGAATTAAATAAAGCATTACAAGAAGAATTAAATCCACATAGAGAAGGTGAAGCAGAAAAAAGTAGTATGGGAGCTATTTTTAGAATTGGTGACAGAGTAATGCAGATAAAAAATAATTATGATATGTATTGGGAAAGACTATGTGAAAGTGGTGTTGAGACTGGAAATGGCATATTTAATGGAGAAACAGGAATAATAACAAATATAAATGAAAAAGGAAAAATTCTAAGTGTGAAGTTTGATGATGAAAAAGTATGTAAATATGAATTTAATGATTTAGAGCAAATAGAACACAGCTATTGTATGACTATTCATAAAGCACAAGGAAGTGAATTTGATGTTGTTATTATGATTGTGCCACAAGCTGCACCAATGCTTCTTACAAGAAATCTATTATATACAGGTTTGACTCGTGCTAAAAAGTTGTTGATTGTTATTGGTAATGATAGAGTTGTTGATTATATGATTAAAAATGTTGATAGTAAAAAAAGAAATACTGGTCTTGAATTCAAACTTAAGAATATGTAAACTGTTAAATTTGCATTTTATGAAAAAAAGTAGTATAATAAAATTAGTTTATTATTAGAGTTTTGACTAGGGTTATAGTCAAGAAAAGTGGAGGAAAAGAACATGAAGAAGATTATGGCATTTGTAACAGCAGTAGTAGCAATGGGTGGAATGGCAATGATGTATTTTTCATCAGAAATTTTGCCAGTATATATTAATGGACAGTATAAAGCATCTAATCAGGTAATTAGATATTTTATCTATGCAGTATTAGCATTAATAGCAGTTCACAACCTTGCTATATTATGTACTCAATCCAAAAAAAGAAAGAATGTAAGAAGACGCTAGTAACGTCTTCTTTATTATGTATAAATAACCACTTTTTGCAAACAATATGTATAAAACATATTTTGCAAGGAGTGGATTTTTTTGAAAAAATATCAAAAATTAGAGATAGAAGGAGCAATATTAGATGAAGAGCAATTAAAGGCACATATGGAAAAAATAGCAATACAACATACATTAAAAAGTAAATCAAACAAAAGCACATATCCAATACCACAAATGCTAGAAAACTATGCAAAAATAAAAAGTGTATACAATTTATTAAATGAACATATCAAATTAGGAATAAGCATACATCCAGCAGGAGAATGGATTTTAGATAATTTTTATATAGTAGAAGAATCAGTTAGACAAATAGAAAAAGAAATGACAGTAAAAAAATATACAAACTTTGTTGGAATACAATATGGAAAGTATGAAGGATTTGCAAGAATATATGTATTAGCAACAGAAATTATAGCATATACAGATAACAAAATAGATGGAGAAAATTTAGAAAAATATTTACAAGCATATCAAACTAAAAAAACATTAAATATGGAAGAAATCTGGAATATAGGAATATTTTTACAAATTGCAATAATACAAAACATTTCAGAAATATGTGAAAAAATATATAGTAGCCAAATTCAAAAATACAAAGTAAAAAATATAATTGAAAGGCTTGTAGAAAAAAAAGACAAAAGTGAACTTAAATTTAATCAGACATATGGGGCAAAAATCAAGTCTACTGAATTTAGAAGTATGAAATATCCATTTATAGAATATATGTCATATTCACTGAAAAAGTATGGGAAAAAAGCATATGGATATTTGAATATATTAGAAGAGGAAGTAGAAAAGCTTGGAATAACAGTTTCAGATGCAATACAAAAAGAGCATTTTGCAACAGCAATTAGAAAAATTTCAATGGGAAATTGTATAACAAGTATAAAAAAGATTCAGAGAATAAACTTTTTAGATATATTTGAAAAAATAAATGGAGTTGAAGGAATTCTTAATAATGATCCAGCAGGAATTTATGAAAATATGGAATATAAAACTAAAGAATACTATAGAAATACAATAAAAGAAATAGCAAGAAAAACAAATATGTCAGAAATTTATGTGGCTAGAAAAACAATAGAACTTTGTAACAAAAAAAATGTAGGAGGTAAACAAAGTCATATTGGATATTATTTAATTGATGAAGGGAGAAATGAATTATATAAGAAATTAGAATATAAAGAAAAAGCAATTAATAAACAAACAAAAGCACAAATCTATATTTTATTATTTTGCATATTAACAATAGTTATCTCAATTCTTATAGCAAAATCAGTAACAAGTAATGTAGTTAAATTTATAATCACAGTGATTTTATTAATTATACCAATATCAGAATTTGTAAATCAATCAATTCAATATATATTAGGAAAAACGGTTAAACCAAAACTTATACCTAAAATGGATTTTTATAATGGAATAACGCCCGAAAATGCAACATTTGTTGTAATTCCAACAATAATAAAAACAAAAGAAAAAGTTCAAGAATTATTTAGAAAACTTGAAGTATTTTATTTGGCAAATAAAAGTGAAAATTTATATTTTGCAGTTTTAGGAGATTGTTCAGAAAGTGATTTTCAGGAAGAAAAATTTGATAAAGAAGTTATTGAAGAAGGTTTAAAACAGGTAGAGAAATTAAACAAAAAATATTCAAAAATTGGCTTTCCGATTTTCCACTTTATATACAGAGAAAGACAGTACAATGATGCAGAAGAAAAGTATTTAGGATGGGAAAGAAAAAGAGGATTATTAACTCAATTTAATGAATATGTTTTAAAACATGAAAAAAATAAATTTAAAATAAATACAATAAATCAAGATGAATTACCTCTAATAAAATATATTATAACATTAGATTCAGATACAGATTTAGTCTTAAATACAGCATTTGAGCTAATTGGAGCAATGGCACATATATTAAACAAACCAGAGATAGAAAATGGAATCGTAGTTAATGGGCATGCACTTATGCAACCAAGAGTAGGTGTAAACTTAGATGCAAGTCATAAAAACTTATTTACAAAAATATTTGCAGGAGCAGGAGGAATAGATAATTATACAAATGCTATTTCAGATGTTTATCAAGACAATTTTGGAGAAGGCATTTTTACTGGAAAGGGAATTTATGATGTAGAAATATTTTCAAAAGTATTGAAAAATGAAATACCTGAAAATACAGTTTTAAGCCATGATTTGCTAGAGGGAAATTATCTAAGATGTGGACTTGCAACAGACATCATGTTAATGGATGGATACCCAGCTAAATACGCAAGTTTTATGAACAGACTTGCTCGTTGGACAAGAGGAGATTGGCAAATAACTAGATGGCTAAAAGGCAAATTAAATAGACTTTCAAAATTCAAAATCTTTGATAATTTAAGAAGAAGCTTATTTGAAATATCAGTTATTATATTTGGAATATGGGCATTTTTTATAAAAACAAATTGGTTGATTTGGCTAATGCTTGGAATTGTAGTATATCCATTTTTACTTGAAATGTTAAATTTAATAGCTTCAAAAAAAGAAGGAGAAAAGAAACAAAAAACATTTACACCACAAATAGTTGGTTTTAAAGGAGCGTTATATAGAGGAATTCTTACATTAGGATGTGTACCATATAAAGCATATGTAGAATTAACATCAATTTGCAGAACAATATATAGAACCAAAATATCACATAAACACTTACTTGAATGGATGACATCAGAAGAAGCGGAAAAGCAATCAAAGACAACAGTTGGAAATTATTATAAAATGATGTTACCAAATGTGATATTAGGAATATTGTTGGTGATAAGCAATATCAGCTTATTACCAATAATTGGTGTATTGTGGATAATAACACCATATATAATGTG
>CAKPLT010000026.1 GCA_934167755.1 uncultured Clostridia bacterium | reverse complement strand
TGTGTTTATTTTATTAAAAATAATAAAAAATGTTGAAGTGGTTTTTTATATCACCCCAACATTTATTATAGAACCATAAAAAAGAAAGCATTGTGAGGAGACTACTTTTTAGCAGTCTCCTCACAATGCTTTCTTTTTTGGGTGTAGAATTACCGAAATATAGAAAAAAACTTGACACAAAAACAAATGTTTGATAAAATTATATCGAATTTAAAATAAGAATAGGAGATGAAAAAATTTGAAAAAACTACAAAATAAAGAATATAAAAGTTTTGAAGATATAAAAAATATACGAGAAGATGGAAAAGAATATTGGTATGCGAGGGAATTGTGCAAAGTTTTACAATATGTACAATGGCGAAATTTTGCAAAAGTAATTGATAAAGCAAAATTAGCATGTAAAAATAGTGAAAGGGATACTGATTACGATTTTGCTAAGGTTAGCAAAATCGTTGAAGCTGGTGCAACCAAAAAGAAAGTTATTGATTATGAATTGTCAAGGTATGCTTGTTATTTAATTGTTCAAAATGGAGATCCACAAAAAGAAGTTATTGCACTTGCACAAACATATTTTGCAATTCAGACTAGAAAACAAGAAATCATTGAAAAGGAGTATAGTTTATTAACAGAAGATGAAAAAAGATTTTATCAAAGAAACTTAACAAGAAAAGGTAATTATTCATTAAATCAAACAGCTAAAAATGCAGGGGTTAAAAACTTTGATAAATTTCATAATTATGGATATAAAGGATTATACAATGGTGAAACTGCAGATGATATTGCAAAAAGAAAGGGCTTAAGATATAGAGAAGATATTTTGGATAACATGGGAAGTGATGAACTGATTGCAAATTTATTTAGGATTTCTCAAACTGAGCAGAAATTAAAAAGAGATAATATACAAGCAGAAGGAGAAGCAAATAAAGTTCATTATAATATTGGAAAGAATATTAGAGAAGTAATTAAAAAGAATGGTGGGACTATGCCAGAAGAGTTACCTACACCACAAAAAAGCTTGAAACAGTTAGAAAAAGAGAATAAAAACGGATTAGTAAAACAATAATATAAAATATGATAAAATTCGTTAGTTGACGAAGTAAGCTTATTAATGTAAACTATATAAATTAAGTGAGGAAATTATGATAAAAAAAGATTTTATTAAATCAAGTAGTGATGAATTAAAAATAGAATTAGCATATGCAATTCCTGAAAATGAAATAAAAGGAATTGTACAAATTTCACACGGAATGTCAGAGCACAAAGAAAGATATTATAAATTTATGGAATATCTAGCAGAAAATGGATATGTATGTGTAATAAATGATCATAGAGGACATGGAAATAGTGTAAAAGATAAAAAAGATTTAGGATATTTTTATACTGAGGACACAAATTTTATAGTAGATGACTTGCATGATGTTACATTTTATATAAAAAATAAATATCCAGACTATAAAACATATTTATTTAGTCACAGTATGGGAACATTAGTTGCAAGAGGATATATGCAAAAATATGATAATGAAATAGAAAAAATTATATTATGTGGTACACCAACCAAAAATCCATTCACGCCTTTTGCAATTACAATGGCATATTTATTTAAATTTATAGGAATGGGAAAAAGACCTAATAAGATTTTAAATTATTTAACATTTAATTCTTATAACAAAGGATATCAATTAGAAAATGAGTGGCTATCAAAAAATCCTAATAATATAAGTATATATAATGATGATGAATTATGCGGATTTACATTTACAACAAATGGATTTATAAATCTATATAAATTGCTAAAGAGAGCATTTGATGCAAAATTATATAAAGTTCAAAATAAAAATCTTAGAATATTTTTAATAGCAGGTGATAATGATCCTGTAATACAAAGCACAAAAAAATTTAAACAACTAGAGCAATTTTTAAATAAAATAGGATATAAAAATACTCAAAGCAAACTATATCCAGATTTAAGGCATGAAATATTGAATGAAAAAGAATATGAACAAATTTATAGTGATATATTGAAGTTTATAAAAGGGGAATAAATGAAACAAAAGAAAGTGAGATGATAAAATGTCAAATATCACGAAAAAAGCAATGGCACAATCATTGAAAAAGATGTTATTATTAAAAGATTTAGACAAAATAACAATAACAGATATAACAAATGATTGCGGAATAAATAGACAAACATTTTATTACCATTTTAAAGATATTTATGACTTATTGGAATGGATTTTTGCAAATGAGGTAGTAGAAAAAATAGAAAAAGAAACAACAATAGAAACATGGCAAGAAAATTTTAAATATGTATTAGATTATATGTTAAAAAATAAAAAGTTTATTATAAAAACATATAATTCTTTAAGTAGAAAAACGCTAATAGATTTTTTATTTAAGCAATATAATACAATATTTATAGAAATAGTAAATGATTTATCGAAAAATTACAATATAACAAGAGAAAACAAAGTATTTATTGCAAATTTTTATAAATATGGATTTGCTGGAATAATAGAAAATTGGATTGTTACAGAAATGAAAGAAAGTCCTGAAAGTATAATAAAAAAATTAGATGTAATGATATCAGGAAGTTTTGAAGAAGCAGTTAAAAAAATGTCAAATTAAAAATTGTAAACTATACAAAAAGTGTATTATGTAAAAAATTTTTACATATCCATTTTTTTGTTTATTGTATTTTTAATGTATTATATGTAGGATAAAAGCACATAGTAAATAAGGAGGTTGATAAACTATGTATTATAGTAGTGGAAATTATGAGGCTTTTGCAAGACCAAAAAAGCCAGCAGATGTAGACAAAAAATCTGCATATATAGTAGGTTCAGGATTAGCTGCATTATCAGCAGCATGTTTCTTGGTTAGAGATGGACAAATGAAAGGAAAAAATGTACACATTTTAGAGAAAGAACCAATACCAGGAGGAGCATGTGATGGATATCTTTATGATGGATTAGGATATGTAATGCGTGGTGGAAGAGAAATGGACAACCATTTTGAATGTATGTGGGATTTATTCCATTCAATTCCATCAATAGAAACAGAAGGAGTAAGTGTTCTAGATGAATATTATTGGCTAAATAAAGAAGATCCAAATTATTCATTAATGAGAGCAACAATGAATCGTGGAGAAGATGCACATACAGACAAAAAATTTGCAATATCAGATAAAGGAGCAATGGAAATAATGCATTTATTCTTTACACCTGATGAAGAATTATATGACAAAAAAATAACAGACTATTTCTCAGATGAAGTATTAAATTCAAATTTCTGGCTATATTGGAGAACAATGTTTGCATTTGAAAATTGGCATAGTGCATTAGAAATGAAATTATATATTAAAAGATTTATACATCATATTGGAGGTCTACCAGACTTTACAGCATTAAGATTTACAAAATATAATCAATATGAGTCAATGATTTTACCAATGATAGAATATTTGAAAAAATTTGATGTTCAATTCCATTATGGAACAAAAGTAGAAAATGTAAAATTTGAAATATCAGATTATAAAAAAGTAGCTAAAAGTATAATAATTACAAAAGATGGAGAAGAATCAAGTATTGATTTAACGGAAAATGATTTAGTATTTATTACAAATGGAGGATGTGTTGAAAATTCAAGTATGGGAAGTCAAAACACACCAGCAGAAATGAATACAGAAATAAAACTAGGTGGAGGATGGGATTTATGGCGTAAAATTGCTGAACAAGACTCTGCATTTGGTAATCCAGATAAATTCTGCTATGATCCAGAGCTAACAAATTGGATGAGTGCAACAGTTACAACATTAGATGATAGAATTCCACCATATGTAGAAAAAATCTGTAAGAGAAATCCATTTAGTGGAAAAGTAGTAACTGGTGGAATTGTAACAGTAAAAGATTCAAATTGGTTATTAAGTTGGACATTTAACCGTCAACCACAATTTAGAAGTCAACCAAAAGACCAATTAGTTGGATGGATATATGGACTATTTAGTAATGTACCTGGAAATTATGTTAAAAAGCCAATGAGAGATTGTACAGGTAAAGAAATATGTATGGAATGGTTATATCATTTAGGAGTGCCAGAGAATCAGATAGAAGAATTAGCAGAAAAGAGTGCCAATACAATACCTGTAATGATGCCATATATAGATGCATTCTTTATGCCAAGAAATGGAACTGATAGACCTAAAGTAGTTCCAAATCAAGCTGTAAATTTTGCATTTTTAGGACAATTTGCAGAAACTGAAAGAGATACAATATTTACAACAGAATATTCTATAAGAACTGCGATGGTTGCTGTATATACATTATTGAATATTGATAGAGGAGTTCCAGAAGTTTGGGGAAGCACTTATGATATTAGAGATTTATTAAATGCAACAGTTAAATTAAGAGATGGAAAGCCAATTACAGAAATGAATTTAGGCTTAAAAGAAAAAATTGCTTTGAAAGAAGTTTTAAAACAAATCAAAGGTACTGATATTGAAAAAATTCTTAAAGAATATAATGTAATTAAAGAAGATGATATTTAATGATGACTTTGTTGTTGCAAGGTTTACTGTATTAATATAAAAAATTGACTTATGTATACTTTTGTGATAAAATGATTGAAAACTTGTAAAAAAATTCAATTTGCAATTGCAAAAGGAGGAAAAAAAATGAAATTTAGAAAATTGAAAAGAACATTAAGTAATGTCAGCAATTGGAATTTTGAAAGAATTGATGTAATATTAATGCAGAGAAAATTAGAAAAATCTAATTTTTATGAAGATGTTGTATTTGCTAATGACACTGTAAAGGAACGGGGACAAAAAAATGTTGCAAAATGGATGGTTAATCTAAAGAGATATAAACAAATTGAAATAAAAAGATTTATAGATTTGTTTAGTAATTTAGAAGAAATCAAGTTTCCAATAAAAATTAAAAAATCTTCGAAATATGAACTTAATTTGTATATCATTGATAGTTTAGAAAATAAATATCATATATCTAGTAACGGAATATTTGATTACTATAATATCACAAAATATTTTATAGGAAGTATAAATACCAAGCCAGAGTTATCAATCTATAGAAATTTTTGCTATGAAATAAGTGAAGAAGGAATAATCAATTTGGAAAAAATAACTATAGCTAAATTAGATAAGTATGATTTGTATTATGAAATTATCTACGACTATAGATACAAGAACAAAACTGAAGAAATTACAGTTTGTTCATATGAACAAGATAGTCAAATAACAGTAAAATATCCGATGAGCAGTATAGAAGTTAATAATGAGATTTTTCAATATTTTTTAAATAATATTGAAAGAAATTGGTATTACTATGATGTATTTCCTATATTTAAATGGCTGATAAGCAAAATTACAGGAGATGATGTATCAATTTATATTGTGGCAGAGATTGGAAATGAGGTGTTCTCAGAAGTAGAGGTCGTAAACGGCATTGTTCACAAATATACTTTTACGAGAGTAGTGAATGAAGGAGAAGTGCATGTGGTAAAGAAAGTCTTTGCAAAGAAGCTTGAAGAATTTTTAAAAGATGACATTAAGATGTGACAGAAAATAATGAAAACTTTCAAATGTTAAAAAAATAATCTAAATTTCAAAAATTAAAGTGTATGGCATATAAGAGGCTACTTTTTAGCAGCCTCTTATATGTTATACTTTTTTTGTTAATGGTATTAATATGAAAAAATTGACTTATGTATACTTTTGTGATAAAATAATTGAAAACTTGTAAAAAAATTCAATTTGCAATTGCAAAAGGAGGAAAAAAATGAAATTTAGAAGAGAAAGAATATTGAGAAATATTAAATGGAAGTTTCGGAAATTAAAAATATTATTGATGCGGAGAAGATTAGAAAGATCTGGTTTTTATGAAGATATTTTTTTTAATAATGACACAGTTAAAGAAATGGTAGAAAAGAAAGTTGCAGAATGGGTGTTCTATTTAAAAGAACATAAAAAAATCGAAATAAAAAAATTTAAAGATTTTTTTATGAAATTTGAAGAAATAGTATTTCCAATAAACATACAAGAATGTTATGGAAGAAAAATTGACATAAAGCTTACTGATAATCAAGGTAATGAATATTATATGTCAAAGAGAAAAATAATAGACTATTTTGATATGAATAAATATTTTATTGGAAAAAGAGATACTTCAACAGAATTATTAGATAGAGAAATCTGTTATGAAATAACAGAAAATGCAACGATTAAGATATTAAGTGAAAATTTTATTAAACTAAATGAAGATGGAACAAACAGTGATATAACATGCAAGCTTTGTTTTTATGACGAAGACAGTGAAGAAATTACATTGTATTCAGGTTCATTAAATGGTGAAATAAAAATCAAATATTTATTGAAACATAATGATGAAATTAGCAAGTCAATTATCAAGTATTGTCTAGAAGATGTTGCAACAAAATGGTATTATTATGATGTTTTACCAATATTAGAATGGATGTTGCAAAAAACGGAAAGTTTATCTATGAATATCACAGCAAAAATTGATGACGAAGTGTTTTCTGAAATAGAAGTTGTAAATGGTATTATACAGAAATATACTACGACATGTGTAATTAATGAAGGAGAAATGCATATAATTAAAAAAATTTTTGCTAAAGAACTTAAAGAATTTTTAACGAAGAAAAAGTAATCTAAATTTCAAAAATCAAAGAGGAGAGCATATTAAAGTGCTTTCCTCTTTAATTTTTATTGACAAACTACTGTAACTTCTGAGAAAATAAATTGTATAAAAGATAGAGGGGGAGGAAAATGGAAGAAAAAACAGATAAGGAATTGTACAAAGAATTCTTACAAGGAAATAAAGAAAGTTTTGAGAAAATAGTAATAAAACACAAAGATGCTATGATATACTTTATTCAAAAATATGTAAAAAGTATAGATATAGCAGAAGACCTTGCACAAGATGTTTTTGTATATATTCTAATACATAAAAAAAATTATAAATTTGAATATTCTCTAAAAACCTATCTTTATACAATAGCAAAATCAAAAGCATTAAATTATATAAAAAGAGAAAAAAGAATAGTACAATTGGATGAGAATCAATATGAAGATTTAGAAGAACTTGAAGAAAAAATATTTAAAAATGAAAGAGCAGAAAAATTAAAAAAATCAATGCAAAAATTAAAAATAGAATATCAAAATGCAATTTTCTTGGCAGATATAGAAGAACTAAGCTACAAAGAAATTGCACATATATTGAAAAAAACAGATTCAAGTGTAAAAGTTCTGATTTATAGAGCAAGAGAAGCATTAAGAAAAGTTCTGATAGAGGAAGGGATGTGATAAAAATGAAAAATAATAAAGAATTTATAAATGGAATTTATGAAAAGTATGATGAACATTTAAATGAAAAGAAAATGATTAAACAACAAAATCTTAAGAAAATTGTTAGTATAGCTGCAGTTATCGTTGTAGTTTTTTCAACGATAATAGTATATTCAGAAAGAAAAAGCGAAAATATTCCTAAAACTATGATTGGAGATGAAATGAAAGGAGAAGATGAAATAAAATTAGCCACAGTAGGAAATTTTGAAAACTTTTATAATGTAATAAAAGAAAAATGTGATTCAAGTAATATGTTTCAAAATGATGTAAGCAAAAGTGAATCAATTATTGAAGATAAATCTACAACAAACGAAATAAAAGAATCTGAAGGGGAAGAATCAGAAACAAATACACAAGTAAAAAATGTAGATGAAGCAGATATTGTAAAAGTAGATGATAAATATATTTATTATGTTTCTGGAGATAATGTAGTAATAATAGATGCTCAAACACCTGAAACATCAGAAAAAATATCAGAAATTAATTATAAAGATGCTAATTTTTATCCAAAGGAAATATATGTAAAAAATCAGAAGTTGGTAGTTATAGGAAATGAATTTGATAATTCTTGTAAAACCGAAATTACGAATACAGATGATGTTGCAACAATTGATATAGACATTGCTAAGAACAATAAACCTAAAAGTGGAATGATAATTTATGACATATCAAATATTAAAGAACCCAAAGAAACTAGAAGAGTAATGATAGAAGGAAGTTATATTTCATCAAGAATGATACAGGACAATATTTATTATGTAGCAAGCAAATACATTATAACTTCAAATATTCAAAGAAATAAAATAGAAGATTTAGATGAAGACAAATATAAACCTGCATATCAGGATACAGCTATTAATCAAGAAGAAAAATATATAAATTATGACTCAATATATTGCTTTGCAGAAACACAAGATGCAAGTTATTTAATGATAGCGGGATTAAATATCAATAATAATGAAGAAGCGGAAATTCGAACATTTCTAGGAGCAGGACAATATGTATATTCATCAGAAAAAAATATGTATATAGCAACAAACCAAATGACATATGGAGAAGGATATGAAGTTTTAGGAGGAACTACTCATTTATTAAAAATAGATCTAAATAACGGAAAATTTAAATTTGAAGCAGAAGGTACGGTAGATGGCCAAGTAAATAATCAATTTTCAATGGATGAAAGTGAAAATAGAGATAATACAACATTTAGAATTGCAACAACTACAGGAAATATATGGGTAGACAAAACAACCTCTAATAATTTATATATTTTAAATGACAAGTTAGAAGAAATAGGAAAAGTTGAAAACTTTGGAAAAGAAGAAAAGATATATTCAGTAAGATATGTAGGAGATAAGGCTTATGTAGTTACATTTAAACAAACTGATCCATTATTTGTAATAGATTTATCAGAATCAAATAACCCACAGATTTTAGGAGAATTAAAAATTCCTGGATATAGCACATATTTACATCCATATGATGAAACACATTTAATAGGATTTGGATATGATACAAAAGAAGATGGAACAAGGGTAACAACAAATGGACTAAAAATGGCTATGTTTGATATATCAGACTTTAAAAATCCACAAGAATTGTTTAAAATAGCAGTAGGAGATAGTAAATATACTTACTCAGAATTATTATATAATCATAAAGCATTACTATTTTCTAAAGAAAAGAATATTATAGCATTTCCAATATATTCTTCATCAGGACGAAAAACAAATTCAAGAGCAGCTATATATAGTGTTGATTTAGAAAAAGGTTTTTCTTTAAAAGGAGAAATAGCAAATGTTACTGACAAATACGATGAAAATGTAAAAAGAATTGTATTTGTAAATGAAACATATTATACTCTTTCTAATTCTCTTGTTAAAGTTGCTAATATGAATACACTTGAAGTTTTAAAGGAATTTACCATTGGGGACACTCATTAATGGTAAAAAAATACCACAGAGGACACCCTTTAAGTTAAAGTGATAATTATTATTTGATAAACTTGCACTAGAACTTTTGTAAAAAACCAAAATAACTTGACATAATTTACACATAGTGTTAAAATAACTGTATGGCAAAATTTAGTAAACTATAGAGATTGATATCTAAAAAAGGAGAAAAAGCATGGAAAAACAAAAATATATTGATATTTTTTTATCAACTTCAATTGGAACATTACTACGAGAAGCTTTAGAAAAAACGGCAAAAGAAATGAAAACAGACAATGCATCAATACTTTTTATGGAACCAGCAGATTATCGATTGTATGAGTTGATTAGTGAAAAGGATACATCTTTGCGGATGCCAGTAATGAAGGAGACGGATAAGCCTGAAAACATAAATATTGTTTGCATTGCTGTACTAGATTGGAAAGTTGCTTTTGAAAAATGGAAGAATGTGATGGCTGAATATGAGTGTCCTGTAAAGCTGATAGCAATAGTATCAGGATTTACTCAGTTGGAGGTTCAAAGTTATATACTGAAAAAAGAAGATCCCAAAGAACTTTCAGAGTTCATAAAAGTGGTCACAATACAAAAAGTGGCGATTGAATCAGTAATCAGTTGGTTAAATACGCAAAAACGAGTTTTGCTGGCACTGTGTAATGAGAGATATAAAAACCGCATACACACTGATGCTATTGAGTTAACCAAAGAACAAATGTTGAATTTACAAAGAGTAGAAGGAGGATATTTGGAATATCTTGGAATTGGAAATCTAATGCCAGACTTAATATTTGGGAAAGATCCTTATTATAGGGAAACGCAACATGGTGTGTTTTATTTTAGAGACCAGTTTATTGTAAAAAAATTTGGCGATAAGATACAATTATTTCTCAATTATAGTTGGAATAATAGAGAAAAATTTATCTGTGTTTTTACACCAGTGGTTCAAATCGACTCATTAGCTATATCAGATGTAGTTAATATGTTTTATATTTTTTTCCCAAAGTTACATAAGAAGGAAATGACAGCAATAGAAAAATACAAATTTATAGAGCATTTTTTGGAATGCTATATAGCTGTATTGTTTAAGCGTTATGCAAAATGCAAGAAAGTAAGTATTTCATGGAATCTTCCAAATTGTATGCCAGAAGAAAGTTTTTCAAAATTGTTACAAGAAGATATTACTTTTTTTGTAAACAATATAACAAAAATAAAACCAATTACCAATATTGGTAAAATAGAGAATAACTATTTTGTGGCTGAAGACTTGCTGCCACATACTAAAATTTTTGAATTACCCTCTTCAAGAATCCAAAAATTATATTTGCATTTTAACTTGATAATAATATTGAAAAACAGAATAGGGGAATATACTTTCGTTTCTATTGAAAAGTGGAGACGATTTGTATCAGACTATTTTATACAAAAAAAAGAGGTAAATAAGTTGTTATATGGAGAACTTTTATTAGAAGAAACCATGCTACAAAGAGGTATAATGCTAGAAACATACTATGTTAAAGATGATATAGTATGGCATGGATTCGTACCCGGAGAAAATCTAGAGGTTATGCCTTAAATAAAATCTTTACAGTAAACTGCTACGAAAAATTTTCGTAGCAGACTTTTTAAAATTAAAAACTTAGCTATTTTTTCAACTATAATGAAATTTATAGTTTTGGGAATAGCCATATTAAAAATAAGATTTATGAATTTATAAACATAAATAGATTATAAAAATTTATTAATATTATAGACAAATTTTTAATAATATTGTAGAATAATTAGCATAGGAAATGATGAGAAACAGATGTGGTTTTGCCACCTGAATTTTACGAAATATCGTAGGAGAGGTGGTGATGTTTATGATTAAAGTAATACTATTTTTAATATTATCCTTAATGTTTTCTTTAACATTAAACGTTGCCTTAACAGCAGTTCTGTACAAGAACTGGGTTGACAAGCAACTACATAAATAAAAAAAGCTCACATCTGTAACTTTGGCGAGTTAGGTGTGAGTTTTTTCAAACTTAATTCGGCAAAACCATGTTTGTGGATTTGTCATTTCCTATATTTATTATAAGCTATTTAAAGATAAAAAGTCAAGAAAAAAGATAAAATTATAATAAATAAATAGTAAGTTATATGATAGAATGTTAAGTGAAAAAGGACGAGATAAAATGAATAGTAAAGAAATATTAGCAAAAATAAGAGAACTTTCTAATGAAGAAAAAAGGAAAATCAATTATGAGAACTTAAAGGAGATAATTGAATATATGACACCTGATGAAATAATTGAATTAAGTAATATAATAGGATATCCTGTTTTTATTAGATTATGTATGGGAGTATTACAACATAAAATTATTCTATTACAAGATGGTGCAGCAGCAATAATAATTAATAGTGAAGGGAAAATATTACTTCAAAGTAGAGCTGATAGAGATCTATGGGGATTACCTGGAGGGTGTCAAGAATTAGGAGAGAGTTTTAAAGATACTATAATTAGAGAAGTTAAAGAAGAAACTAATTTAGATGTAGAAGAAAAAGATTTAGAATTAATAGATATAGTATCGGGAAAAACTAGAAAAAATAGTTATCCAAATGGTGATGTTGTAATAAATAATACAGCCCTATATTGCATAAGACATTATACTGGAGAATTAAAATTGGATGAAGAATCTAAAGAAATGAAATTCTTTGACTTGAATAACTTACCTAAAAATCAAAATGATCCAGATTTAATAGAA
>CAKPLT010000025.1 GCA_934167755.1 uncultured Clostridia bacterium | reverse complement strand
CAACATATGGCACTGCAAAAAAAGCTCCTCCTAAAATTGCTGAATAAATATAATTTTTTTTCAACGCTTTTCCTCCTTGATTAATTATATCCTCTTACTTGCTTAAATGCTTCTAATAAATTTGTTTTTCCATCAAATATTTTAGCATTTGTTAAATCCGCTATATCTTGTAATTGCTCTTCTTCAGCATCTCCAAACATTATGCTGAAAATTGGTATATCTTTTCCAGTTTGTTTATAAAGTCTTGTTAGTTCATCTAATCTATTATAATTTGATGCTCCATCTGTCATTAATACTACTGATACATTATAAGTTTCTAAATCTTCTCGTGATAATATTTCAAGTCCTTTCATTGCTGGTAAATATATGTCTGTTCCTCCACTAACACTTGTTGATGTTATTTTATTTATTAAATCTTTTGTATCTACTCCATTTTCTGTTGTGTATGTTCCTAATATATTGTGATTAAATGGAATTATTGTAATTTTGTCTTTTGCTGAAAATTGAAGTAAATTTTTTGATGCTTCTTCTTCATTTAAAATATATTCCATAGCTTCTGTTAATTGATTATTTCCTTCTCCATACATGCTTCCTGAATAATCTAAACAAAATACTGTATGTATAGGTTTTCTAAGTTCTGTTTGATATATACCAAGTGATTTTTTTATTACTTCTGTACTTGGATATTTTACTGGAACAATATATTTGCTTGTATCAATTCCCCAGTTTGGATTAAATACTGTTTTATCCGCATTTTCATTTGTTCCTCCATACCATACTCTTCTCCCTGTTTTTACAAGTTCTGCTTGTCCTTCATTACTTAAAATATATTTTTGCAATTTACTAAATTCATCAGCTTTTTCTTCATTTTTGTTATCTATATATGCAAATGGTGAATCTGATATTGATACTCCATCTTTTGCATAAATTATATATACTGGCTCTTTTCCATGGCTTTCTAATTGTTTGTTAATATTTATTATTGATGTTTCATATGTTACAACTGCTTCATAGTTTCCATTTAAAAACATTTCTTCTAAAAACTCATCACTTCCAGAAGAACGCGTCATTCCTGTATATAGTTGTGTTAATTCTTTTTTTAGTTGTTCATTTTCTAAATCTTTTTCTGTTAAAACTTCTGGATTTCCTGCTAATGTACTTACAAATCCCAAATATGCTGATGCTCCTGTATTTGTTTGTGTTGGTGATGACATACTAAATTTTAACTTATTTTCCCTTATTGCATTTAATATGTCTTTTGTATACACTTCTTTGTCTATAAATCCAAGTTCTTGTGCTTTTGATTTTTTGATTCCAAATACTACTGGATTAATACTTGTTGATTTAGAATTTTTTACACTTATTCCGTCATTTAACATATATAGCCAAATGGAATTTGAACACCATACTGCATCATATTTTTCTCCATTATTTAGTTTGTCCATTATTTCAATTGTTCCTGCATAATCAATTTGTAAGTCAATTTTATTTTCTTTTGCATATTTTTTTAGTATTTCTTCAATATCCTTATTTTCTGTACTTGATATTATTTTAAATGTTTTGTCAGATATTTTGTTTATTCCTATGTTTTTTATATTGATATGGTCTGATATGACATTAAAAAAATATACTAATACAAAATAAATAATTACTAATGCTATAATATAATTTAATTTCTTTTTTTTCATATTTTATTTCATTCCTTTCTCAAGGCACAAACTAAGTTGGAAAAGAATTAAATTTTGGCAAGGAAAGTTTTATTTAAAAGGCAAGGGCGCATACATGGTGTATGTAACCGCGTTTTAAATGAAATTTGACATAGCCAAAATTGTAATTCTTTTTCAACCTCTTATCCCTTCCTTTTATTTTTCTATAGTTATTATATTATAAATGTAAAAAAAAATAAAGACTTAAAAAAATATTATTTTCTAATAATAAAAACTCAAATCAGTCAACAAAAAGAGTGAGGTTATGTAACGAATTTTCCTCACTCCAATAAATATTGACTTTATTCTCTGTTTGTCATCTCTTCCAAATCAAGAAGTTCTTGCCATCTAGCATCAACCTCTTTTTGAAATTCTTCAATCATCCATTCATTACCTGGTTTAAACATATGTTTAAATCGCTTTTGTGGGCGTAAAAACTCTTCAATTGGAAGTTTTTTAGCTGGTTTATATGTAATTTTATATTTTCCATCTACAACTTCATATAATGGCCAATAACATGTATCAGCAGCCAATTTATTAATTTTCATTAAATCTTCTGTTGGATATCCCCATCCTCTTGGACATGGTGCCATTACATTCAAAAATGCTGGTCCTTCTGTATAAATTGCTTTTTCAGCTTTTTCATACAAATCTTTGAAATTTGTCATTGCAAGTGTTTGAGCAACATATGGTATATGATGTCCTACCATAATTTTTGCTAAATCTTTTCTAACTTGCATTTTTCCTGGTAATACTTTTCCAGCTGGTGATGTTGTTGTATCTGCAAATTTTGGAGTTGCTGATGAACGTTGAATTCCTGTGTTCATATATGCTCCATTGTCATAACATACATATACCATATTATGACCTCTTTCCATTGCTCCAGATAAACTTTGTAAACCTATATCATAAGTTCCTCCATCTCCACCAAATGCTATAAATTTTGTATCTTTATCTTGTGGTAATTTTCCTTGCTTTTTCATTGATTTATATGCTGCTTCTGCTCCTGCACATGTAGCTCCTGAACATTCAAATGCAGTATGTATAAATGAATCTGTCCAAGCTGTATATGGATATATAAATGTCGATACTTCCATACATCCTGTTGCATTTGCAACAACAGCATGATCTTCTGACTTTAATGCTCTCATTATCATTCTTCCTACTACTGGGGCTCCACATCCTGCACACATTCTGTGTCCTTCTGTGAATCTTGATGGCTTATTTGCCATTACTTCTTTTAAATTATATGCCATTTTATTTTTCCCCCTTTCTTAGTCCTAAATATCTATATGGTTCTCCCAAATTTCCGCTTTGTACAATTTCAGCTAAATCAGAATATACTGATTCTAATTGTTTTTCTGTTGTGTCTCTTCCACCAATTCCATATACATAGTTTACCATTGGAACTTGTTTTTTATTTACATACATTGCTGATGTTACATCTTCAAATAATGCCCCACCTGCTGCATTTAAAGAATCTGCTTTATCTAAAACTGCAACAGCTTTTAAATGTGATAATGCTTCTGCAATTTCTTCTGCTGGGAATGGTCTAAACATTCTTACTTTTAAAAGTCCTGCTTTCACTCCTTGTTCTCTTAATTTATCAACAACAGCTTTTGTTGTTCCTGCAGTTGAATTCATACATACAATTGCAATTTCTGCATCATCTAATTTATATTTTTCGAAAAATTCATATTTTCTTCCAGTCCATTTTTCAAAATCTTCTGCAACTTCTTTTATAACTTTTTTTGCATTTTTCATTGCTTCACCTTGTTGTGCCTTATGTTCAAATAGATATGCTTGTAAGTCTAATGGGCCTATTGCCATTGGTTCTTTATCATTTAATAAATAATGTTCTGGTTTATATTCTCCTACAAATCTTTTTACTTCTTCATCATTTTCTAATTGGATATTTTCAATTGAATGTGATGTTATAAACCCATCTTGACAAATCATTACTGGTAATAATACATCTTTGTGTTCAGCAATTCTATGTGCCATTAACATATTATCATATGCTTCCTGGTTATTCTCTGAAAATAGCATTATCCAACCAGCATCTCTAACCCCCATTGCATCTGAATGGTCATTGTGTATATTTAATGGTCCTGAAACTGCTCTATTTACTAATGCCATAACTATTGGCAATCTTAAACTTGAAGCTATATATATCATTTCCCACATTAATGATAGTCCGTTTGCAGATGTTGCTGTCATTGCTCTTGCTCCTGCGGCTTCTGCTCCTATTGTTGCAGACATTGCACTATGTTCACTTTCAACAGCTACAAATTCTGTATCAACTTCTCCATTTGCAACAAATGTTGAAAAATATTGTGGTATTTCTGTTGATGGTGTTATCGGAAATGCAGCCACTACATCTGGGTTGATTTGTTTCATTGCTATTGCTGTTGCTTCATTTCCACTTAATCTTTCTCTTATACTCATTATTCAACACCTTCTTCCTTCATTTCGATTGCATTAAAAGGACAGGCTTTAGCACAAACTCCACATCCTTTGCAATAATCGTAATTAAATTCTCCCCTATTCAAATCCTTTCCAACAGGAATTGAATTATCAGGACATACAGGAAAGCACAATCCACATTGTTTACATTTTTCTTCAATCCAAATAGGTTTCATACTTCTCCAGTCACCTGTTTTAAATTCTCTTGCATTTCCTGCATTATATATATTCCCACCTATTGTTAATTCTTCCATAGGTGTTTTTGCATTTATTTCTGTCATTATTCATCTTCCTTTCTATTTGCTGACTTGATTTTTATATTTTCTTTACCTCTTTAAGAGCTAATTCTAATGCTTTCATATTGCCATCTATAACTTCAGGTTTTTTAGCAAATTTATGCTTAAATGAACCTTTCATATCTTCTAAAAATGCTTCTTCACTCATTATTCCTGTTACTTTTACAATTGCTGCAAGCATTGGCGTATTAGGGAAATATCTTCCTAATGTTTCTTCTGATACTTTTCTTGCATCAATTGTATATACTGCTCCTTCATATCCTTTTAATAATTCTTTTAATTGCTCTGGTGATTTTGTTGTATTTATTACAATTGCCCCTTCTTTTTTTAGTCCTGCTGTAACAGGAACTGATGTTAATAATGTATCATCTACTACTACTACATAATCTGGTTCATATATATTACTATGTATTGTTATTGGTGCATCACTAATTCTGTTGTATGCTGTTATAGGTGCTCCCATTCTTTCTGGTCCATATTCAGGAAATCCTTGAATATATTTTCCAGTATTAAATGCTGCATCTGCTAATAATAATGAAGCTGTTTTTGCGCCTTGGCCGCCTCTTCCGTGCCATCTAATTTCAATTAAATTGTTCATTGAATTTAGCCTCCTTTTTGTTTTTTGATTTATGTTATAAAACATAAACAGCAAGTTTTGAAATTCCTTCCAAAACTTGCTTTCAGTATATTATTATTTTATTGTAATGTCAAGTGAATTTTTGAACTGATAAGTCATAATAATAACAATTTATTCTCAACCTTTCACATTATTTTCTTTTATATATCACATATTCATACTTAAAGTTATTTGAATCTTCTGGTCCATTTTCTCTACTAACTTCTTCCCAGATTTCTTCATTTATTCTAGGGAAAAATGTATCTCCTTCAAATTCTTTATCAATTTCTGTTACATACATCTTTTTTACATATGGCATTAATAGATTATATATCATTGCACCACCTATTACAAAGTTTTCATTATCATCTTCTATATATTCTTGAAGTTGTAACATTGAATGAACTATTTCTACATTTTCATCCTCTACTTTAAAGTCTGGATTTTGACTAAATACAATATGTTTTCTATTTGGCAATACTCCTCCTAATGATTCAAATGTTTTTCTTCCCATTATTATAACATGCCCTGTTGTTAGTTCTTCAAATCTTCTTTTATTATCTGATATTTGCCATAATAATTTATTATTTTTTCCAATTGTATTATTTTTTGCTTTTTCTACTATTATACTTAACATTTTGCTTACTCCTTATTTATATTTCTTCTTCTATTGATATATTTGCATAGTATTCTGGATTAAATTGTTTATCATATTCTATTTTTCCAAATAATTCTGGCATTTCTTGTTGAAAATATTTTAATAGTGGTATTAAAACTTGTCTAATTGATGGATGCACATGTTTTGTTGTTCTTAAACTTAAAATATGTCTCCATTCTCTTATATTAGCTGTCATTGTATATTCTCCTGCCGCTGAATGTGGCAATATTTCTCTACACATATCTGTTGTTGCACCTAATTCTTTCATTTTTATATATGCGTTTTCAATATTTTGCATAGCTTTTTTCCAAGTTTCATATATTTTTTCATCTTCTATATATTTAGGATTAATAAATGTTATTTCATTTCCAAATTTATCTTTATCATAGCTACAATATCTTGTTGATTCTATTGAAAAGCTTGCAAATCTGTGTCTTGTTAAATCTTTATAAGAACCAATATCATTATATATTCTTACTGTTATTTTTTCATGTTCTAATACAGATTCATGACCTGATGTTATGCAATTATTTAAAAGCCTTTTATAACTGTCTTCTGTTATTGTTCCTTCAGTACGATAACATGTTCTACATGCTCTTTCTAATCTTTTCATTATTTTTATACCATCTATTTTTTCAACTTTTATCCAAGGTTCTACTATTTTCATTTTTTCCCCCATATTTTATCAAATTTTCTATGCATTTTATACTTCATTTTTAATATAACATAATATATTTAGTTTGTAAATTATTTTTACAAAAAAGTTACAAATTTAATACTTTTTCTCTATTCATCCCATTTAGGCACATACTCTTCTTCATGCTCTCCAAGTTCTTGTATATATCCATTTTCCAAATTTAATTCATATAAATAATTCTCAACTTCCTCATATTCATTTTTAGTAAGTTTTCTATTCAACTCGTCCAGTTCTTTAGCTTTATATGTAGGAAAATACTGTGCCATTACACTTACATATATATTGTTGCCTAAATTCTCTTTTATCCATTTTAAAACTTGCTTACTATTTTCTATTTGATTGGGTAGAATCAAATGTCTAATCATCAAACCTTTTTTCATCATTCCATTTTCATTTAATTTAGGATTCCCCACTTGTCTATACATTTCTTTTATTGCTTCTGTTACTATTTCAAAATAATTATTAATATTTGAATACTTTTTTCCTAATTCATTATAGTAATATTTAAAATCTGGTAAATATATATCAATATACCCTTCTAGCATTTTTAATGTTTCTACACTCTCATACCCATTTGTATTATAAACAATTGGTATATGTAACCCTTTAGCTTTGGCTATTTTTATTGCTTCTATTATATGTATTGCATAACTTGTTGGTGTTACTAAATTAATATTTTCTACTCCTTTTTCTTGTTGTATTATCATTATATCTGCAAGTTCTTGTATGGTTATTTCCTTCCCTTTGCCCAATTGGCTAATTTCGTAATTTTGACAAAATATACAATTCATATTACAGTTTGAAAAGAAAATCGTTCCAGAGCCGATTCTCGCCTGAAATACACGGTTCCTCAAAATTATGTGTTGAGTATAATGCTATTTTTATTTTATCTTTTGATTTACACCTTCCTATATATTGTGTTCTATTTATTCCACATTTGTGTGGACATATTGTACATTTTTCTAACATATTTATATTTCTCTTTCTAAAAATTCTCAATGCACATTTTATCAAATTATGTTATATAAGTCAATCATATCAAATTTTTCCATTCATTTCATTAATATTATCAATAATATCTTTACATTCTTTCCAATTAGTAATTTTAACACATTCATAATCTACTGACATTTTGTCTATAATTTTTTTAGTTCTATCTGTTGAATTTAAATCTGCAACAATTATATCTTTAATATATTCTTCTTTTCCATACAAAATTTTAAATAGTAATGATCTTAAAAATCCTTCTATTTTTTCTTCCTGATTTTTAACTGCAACTATTATATATATTCCATTTTCTTTCATATTTGTATATGTATATACATATATAATTTGTTTAATTAACTCAAATAAGCCATAAAGAGCAAATGTCCAAAGTATAGAATTTATAATAAAATTCTCCATAGATTTCCTCCTTATGGCTATTATATGTAATTTTTATTTTTATGTGATTAATTATTTCAATTCAATTATTTTTTCCCAAGGTAATTCTGGCTTTCCAAAATGTCCATAATTTGTTGTTTTTGTAAAAATAGGTTCACGCAATCCTAAATATTCTATTATTCCCTTTGGAGTTAAGTCAAAATTTCTTGTAACAATTTCTTCAATTTTATCTTCTGGAATTGTATTTGTTCCAAATGTATCTATAAATATTGACATTGGCTGTTCAACCCCTATTGCATATGCAACTTGTAATTCACATTTTTTAGCATATCCATTTGCTACAATATTTTTTGCAATATGGCGCAACATATATGCTGCACTTCTATCTACTTTTGTTGCATCCTTTCCTGAAAATGCTCCTCCACCATGACGAGCATATCCTCCATATGTATCTACGATTATTTTTCTTCCAGTTAGTCCAGTATCACCTAAAGGTCCACCAATTACAAATCTTCCAGTTGGATTTATATAGTATTTTGTATTTTCATCAAGATACTCTTGTGGAATTACTGCATTTATTACTTTATCTTTAATATCTGTTTTTAATGCATCTATATCAACATCTGCATTGTGTTGTGTTGAAATTAATATTGTATCAATTCTTTTTACTTGATTTCCTTCGTATTCTACTGTTACTTGTGTTTTACCATCTGGTCTTAAATATGGTAATACTCCTGTTTTTCGAACTTCTGTAAGTCTTTTTGATAATTTATGAGCCATTGATATTGCAAATGGCATATATTCTTCTGTCTCATCTGAAGCAAATCCAAACATTATTCCTTGATCTCCTGCTCCTCCAACATCAACTCCTTGTGCTATATCTGAACTTTGCTTTGTTATATTTATATCTATTTTACAAGTTTTATAATCAATATCTAATTCTGCATTATCATATCCAATTTCTTTTATTCTATCTCTAACTATTTTCTCAACATCTAATTTGGCATTTGTTGTTATTTGTCCTGCAATTGTTATTTGATTTGCTGATGCAAATGTTTCTACAGCTACTCTTGAATATTTGTCTTGTTTTAAAGCTTCATCTAATATTGTGTCTGAAATGTAATCACATAATTTATCTGGATGTCCTTCTGTTACACTTTCAGATGTAAAATAAAATTTTTTCATATTATTACTTCCTTTCTTGTTCCAAACTTGCTTAAACATAATAAAAAACTCTTTGCATTTTTGCTAAGAGTTCTTTATTAATAATCATCACTCAAAGCTTTTGCTTTGCCGGTTTTAGCACCTTGCCATTAGGTAGGTTGCTGTGGAATTAACGAGCCGTTCTCTACTCCACTCTTGATAATTTATATTTAATTAATTTTCTTTATTTAATGGGTGTCCCTTATGGTAAATATTTTTACCAATAATGAGTGTCCCTAGTGGTAAATTAAACTAGTTGTAATATTGCAACTTCTGCTCCATCTCCTCTACGAGGTCCAGCTTTAATTATTCTTGTATATCCTCCAACTCTACCTTCGTATTTTGGAGCAATTTCATCAAATAATTTTGCAATTAAATCAATATTGTTTCCATTTTCATCTTTTACTTTATTGATTTTTGTCATCATTTTTCTTCTTGCATTTAATCTTGATGGCATATCTTTTTGTCTTTTTTCTGTTTTTTCTTCTTTTACAACTTTTAAGTATTCTTTACCATTTTTGCTTTTTACTAGTTCTGTAACTTTGTTACCTTTAGAGTCTAATTTAGCTTTAACTACTTTTGCATCTACTGTTTCAAAATTGTCTTTTTCTTTTATTGCTAATGATATTATACTATCAGCTATTGCTTTTACTTCTTTTGCTCTTGCTTCTGTTGTTTCAACTTTTCCATGTAATATTAAATCTGTTGTCAAAGTTTTTAACATTGCATTTCTTATATCAGTAGTTCTACCTAACTTTCTGTTTGTAGCCACTATTTTCACCTTCCTTTTTCTATTGTCAGGGGACACATCTTTCCCTAGGGTCTGTCTTATGGGACAATATATGTCCCCTCCCCTTATGAGAAAGTGATTACCCTCTATTTACATTATTCACAATATTTTTTATTCGTCTTCTTCTGCGAAACTTAGTCCTAATGAATGTAATTTTGCAATTACTTCATCTAATGATTTCTTTCCTAAGTTTCTAACTTTCATCATATCATTTTCAGATTTATTTGTTAAATCTTCAACTGTAGCTATTCCTGCTCTCTTTAAGCAATTGAATGAACGTACAGACAATTCTAATTCTTCTATTGAAGTTTCTAATACTTTTTCTTTCTTAGATTCTTCTTTTTCAATCATTACTTGTGTATTTTTTGTTGCTTCTGATAAATCTATGAATAATTCTAAATGTCCTGTCATAACTTTTGCAGCTAAACTTAATGCTTCATGAGCTTTTAAGCTACCGTCTGTCCATACTTCAATAATTAGTTTATCATAGTCAACCATTTGGCCTACTCTAGTGTTTTTTACTTGATAATTTACTTTTTTAACTGGTGTATAAATTGAATCTATTGGAAGCACAGATATGTCTTGGTTAGGTTTTTTATTTTTTTCTGAAGGGGAATATCCTCTTCCCATATCTGCTGTCATTTCCATTATCAACTGTCCACCTTCTGATACAGTTGCTATATGTAAGTCTGGATTTAAGATTTCTACAGTTCCATCTGTTATGATATCTCCTGCAGTAACTTCTCCTTCTCCTTTAAAGTTAATTCTCATAACTTTTTCTTCGTTTTCAGCAAATTTTAGTCTAACATTTTTTAAGTTAACTATAATTTCTGGTACATCTTCTACAACATTTGGTATGCTTGAAAATTCATGTAATACTCCTTCTATCTTAACACTTGTTAATGCACATCCTGTTAATGATGAAAGTAATATTCTTCTTAATGAATTTCCTATTGTTACACCATATCCTCTTTCTAATGGTTCGCATACAAATTTTGCATAATTATTTGCATTATCAACCTCTAGACATTCAATATTTGGCTTTTCAAATTCTATCATTTCTACCTCCCTAATATTTTAAAAACTATTTAGAGTAAAGCTCTACTATTAAATGTTCTTCAACTGGGATATCAACATCTTCTCTTGATGCTAATCTTACCACTTTACCACTTAAAGTTTCATTGTTTAATTCTAGCCATGCTGGAATTGGTTTTGCTGAATTTGCTTCAACATTAACTTTTATTGCTCCATTATCTTTTTTGCTTTCTCTTACTGTAATTACATCTCCTGCTTTTACTAAATATGATGGAATATTAACTTTTCTTCCATTTACTTCGAATTGTCCGTGGTTTACTAATTGTCTAGCTTGCGCTCTTGAAGCTCCAAATCCTAATCTATAAACTACATTATCTAATCTGCTTTCTAATATTTGTAATAAGTTTTCACCTGTTACTCCTTTTTTATTAGATGCCATTTCAAAATATCTTCTGAATTGTTTTTCTCCAACTCCATAGTATGATTTTGTTTTTTGTTTTTCTCTTAATTGTGTTCCGTATTCAGAAAGTTTTGCTCTTTTTTGTCCGTGTTGTCCTGGAGCATAATTTCTTCTAGAAATACTGCATTTGTCAGAATAACATCTTGAACCTTTTAAGAACAATTTTTGTCCTTCTCTACGGCAAATACGACATTGTTCGTCTGTATAACGTGCCATTTTTTATTTACACCTCTTTCTATATTTCTACTCAATCTTGTTTATATACTCTAACGGGGTACTTCTTTCCCCCTGGTATTCCTTTGCGGACAAGAAATGTCCCGCGCAGGGTTACTATATTATTCATTATACTCTTCTTCTTTTTGGTGGTCTACAACCATTGTGTGGGATTGGTGTTACATCTTTAATACTGCTTAATTCTAATCCTGCTGATTGAAGTGCTCTTATTGCAGCTTCTCTACCTGCACCAGGTCCTTTAACATATACTTCAACAGTTTTTAACCCATGTTCCATTGCTGCTTTAGCTGCTGTTTCAGCTACTTCTCCAGCTGCAAATGGTGTACTTTTTCTTGAACCTTTAAATCCTAGTCCACCAGCACTTCCCCATGATATTGTATTTCCCTTTGTATCTGTTATTGTAACTATTGTATTATTAAAACTAGAATGAATATGAGCTTCACCTTTATCAATGTTTTTTCTATTTCTTCTAGCTACTGGTTTTTTTGCAACATTTCTGTTAGCCATTGCCTTTATTTCCCTCCTTTAAATAATACATTTATCAAACATGTTATTTGAAGTTTGATTTTTTGTATTAATTATTTATACGATTTGTTTTTATTATCAAAATCTATCTTATTATTTTTTTGATTTGCTTACTAATTTTCTTGGACCTTTTCTTGTACGAGCATTAGTTTTTGTTCTTTGACCTCTTACTGGAAGTCCTCTTCTATGTCTTAATCCTCTATAGCATCCAATTTCTGTTAGTCTTTTTATATTAAGCGCTACTTCTCTTCTTAAGTCACCTTCAACTTTGTATGATTCGTCAATAACTTTTCTTATGCTATTAACTTCATCATCAGTTAAGTCTTTTATTCTAGTATCTGGATTAACTCCTGCTTTTGCTAAAATTTTGTTTGAGCTAGCAACTCCTATACCATAAATATATGTAAGTCCTATTTCTACTCTTTTTTCTTTAGGTAAGTCTACTCCTGCTATACGAGC
>CAKPLT010000024.1 GCA_934167755.1 uncultured Clostridia bacterium | reverse complement strand
TCAACAAACCAAAAATTATATATAATGCAAAAACAAAATGGAGTATGGAAGAAAATAAAAGAATATAATACTTCAACAGGAAGTTATTTTGGTGGTGGTCATAATAGATTTGATTTTTATATAGGAGCAGCATATGTAAATCCGTCAACAAATGGCAAACAATTAAATGAATTTTGGCAATGTAAAACAGTAAGAGGACGTGAACTAGATGGAACAGGTAGAATAGAACCACGTTCTTCTGGTAGAACATTCCATCCAGATAGAATAATAGGTGTACCTTCTTCAGCAGGATGTAATCATCTTACAAATGCAGCACTTAAATATATGTGGAATAACAGAACAAAATTACTAGGAGCAAGAGCAATTGTATATTAGTAAATTGTGATTTTAGACCAATTCGGAGGGAACTCTGAATTGGTCGTTTTTTCTTGACAAAAATAGGAAAATTTGTTATAATTATTAACAGACTGCCAAAAGGGCAAAAAAAGAGATTTTGTTTTAGTGTATTAAAAAGAGAGAAAAAGCGAATAATTAAAATAGCAAAAAATGGGAAGAGCTTATAAACATGAAAGAGCGGTAGTTCATGTAAAGAATAAGCTTTGTTCTTCCATTTTGTATTTGTACGTAAAATGAAATTGAAATATAACAAATTAAGAAGGGAGAAAATTAAAATTATGACAGATGAAAACAATGCTTCAAATGAGACAGTGAATGAAGCAAACGAAGTAAAAAAAATTTTAACGGAAAGAAAGAGAAAAACAAACACAAATAAGAAAGAAACAATAAGGAAAAATACTAAGGGAACAAAGAATATAAGAGGAGAAAAGAAAGAAACTGGTAAAACAAATACGACTGCAAGTACTAAAACTACAAAAAGTACAAATAAAAAGCAAAATCGAGAAATATTCAAAAAATCAAATTTAAAAATTATACCATTAGGTGGATTACATGAAATTGGAAAAAATATAACAGTATTTGAATATGAAGATGAAATAATAGTTGTAGATTGTGGTATTTCATTTCCAGAAGATGATATGTTAGGTGTTGATTTAGTAATACCAGATGTAACATATTTAGTGAAAAATCAAGAGAAAATTAAAGGAATGGTTATAACACATGGACATGAAGATCATATAGGTGGAATTCCATATTTCTTAAAACAAATAAATGTGCCAATATATTCAACAAGATTAACCGCAGGATTAATAAGTAATAAATTAGAAGAACATAAATTGTTAAGAAGTACAGATATGCACATAGTAAATCAAGGAGATACAATTAAATTAGGAAATAATTTTAAAGTTGAATTTATTAGAAGTTCACATAGTATACCAGATTCAGTAATGCTCGCAATAACAACACCTGCAGGTACAATTCTTCATACAGGAGATTTTAAAGTTGATTATACTCCAATAGATGGTCAAATAATGAACTTTGGAAGAATTGCAGAATTAGGAGGACAAGGAATTTTAGCATTAATGTCAGATAGTACTAATGCTGAAAGAAGAGGATTTACAATGTCTGAATCTTCAGTAGGAGATGTATTTGAGAAATTATTTATGAATTGTACAAAAAGAATAGTTGTTGCAACATTTGCTTCAAATGTACACAGAATTCAACAAATTGTAAATTCAGCAGTAAAATATGGTAGAAAGATTGCAGTATGTGGTAGAAGTATGATAAATATTATAACTACAGCTGTTGAATTAGGATATATTGAATGTCCAGAAAATATATTTATAGATATTGATATGATTGGAAGTTATACAGATGACCAACTTGTAATAATAACAACAGGTAGTCAAGGTGAACCAATGTCAGCTTTAACGAGAATGGCAGCAGGAGACCATAGAAAAGTAAAAATAACACCAAATGATTTAATAATAATTTCTGCAACACCAATACCAGGAAACGAAAAATATGTTTCAAAAGTTATTGATGATTTAATGCAATTAGGCGCAGAGGTTGTATATAGTGCTTTAGCTGATGTACATGTTTCAGGACATGCTTGCCAAGAAGAACAAAAATTGATATTAGCTTTAGCAAAACCTAAATATTTTATACCTGTTCATGGTGAATATAGACAATTAAGAGCACATCAAGAAACAGCTGAATTGATGGGAATTGATAAAGACAATATATTCATGATGACAAATGGTAGAGTCTTAGAGATAAATGAAAATGAGGCTAAATTTACTGGAACAGTACCAAGTGGAAGAGTTCTTGTTGATGGTCTTGGAGTTGGAGATGTTGGAAATATTGTATTAAGAGACAGACAACATCTTGCACAAGATGGATTGATAGTAATTGTATTAACAATGGATTCTCAAACAGGAGAAGTTGTCGCAGGACCTGATGTAATTTCAAGAGGATTTGTATATGTTAGAGAATCAGAAAATTTAATGGATGATGTAAAAAGTGTGGTTAGACATGAGGTTTCTAAGTGTGAAGAAAGAAGAGTTAGAGATTGGTCAACAATCAAGTCTACTGTTAAAGAAAATTTACGAGATTATTTATTTATTAAAACAAAGAGAAATCCTATGATTATACCAATTATTATGGAAGTATAGAGAAACATACTTTTTAAAGGAGGAAATGAAATGGACTATAAAGATTTAGCAAATTTAATCTTTCCAGATGCGAAAGATATATCATATTATGAAGAAAAATATCCAGAAAGAAATTTACCTGAAGGAGCAGTTGTAACAAGATATGCTCCTAGTCCAACAGGTTATGTACATATAGGTGGATTATATCAATCATTAGTTGCAATTGAGGTATCTAAAAAAACTGGTGGGGTATTTTTCTTAAGAGTTGAAGATACTGATCAAAAAAGAGAGGTTGAAAATGGAGTAACAGATATTGTGAACTCATTAAAGGATTTTGATATGATGCCTGATGAAGGAATGATTTCAGATACTGAGGAAATAGGAAATTATGGACCATATAAACAAAGCTTAAGAAAAGATATTTACCAAGCTTATGCTAAATATATGATAGAACAAGGAAAAGCATATCCATGTTTCTGTACACCAGAAGATGGTGAAGAAATGCGAAAAAAACAAGAAGCTGCAAAGGTAAGACCTGGATATTATGGTGTATGGGCTAAATGTAGAAATCTTTCAGTTGAAGAAATGGCTGAAAAAATTAAAGCAGGAGTTCCTTATATTATTAGATTTAAATCACCAGGTAGAGAAGATAGAAAAATTAAACATAAAGATGTTATAAAAGGAAATGTTGATTTCCCAGAAAATGACCAAGATATAGTAATTATAAAAGCTGATGGATTACCTACATATCATTTTGCACATGCTGTTGATGATCACTTAATGAGAACAACTCATGTTATTAGAGGTGATGAATGGCTATCTTCTGTTCCATTACATTTACAATTATTTCATGAATTAGGATTTAAGGCACCCAAATATGCTCATATTTCACCTATTATGAAAAATGATGATGGCGGAAAACGTAAATTAAGTAAAAGAAAAGATCCAGAGGCGGCTGTATCTTACTATAAGAAATTAGGAATGCCACCAGAAGCAGTTAAAGAATATTTATTAAATATTGCCAATTCTACTTTTGAAAATTGGAGAAGAGCAAATCCAGACAAACAAATGGAAGAATTCGATTTTCAATTAAATAAAATGAGTGTTAGTGGTGCATTATTTGATATGGTAAAATTACTAGACATAGGAAAGACAGTAATATCTAAAATGACAGCTGAAGAAGTTTATAAGTATTCTTTAGAATGGGCAGAAGAGTTTGATAAAGAACTTGCTGAAATGTTAGAAGATAAAGAATATGCTTTGAAAGTGTTTGGAATTGAAAGAGGAAATAAAAAACCTAGAAAAGATATTGCAAAATGGTCAGATGTTAAAGAAAATATTGAATATATGTATGATGATAAATTCTATGGAAAGACTCAAGAATATCCATATCAACCAGCAATTTCAGATATAAAAGATATTTCTAAAATATTAGATTTATATATTCAAAAATATTATGATGAAAATGATGATAAACAAGCTTGGTTTGATAAAATTAAAGCATTAGCTGTAGAAATGGGATATGTAGGAGAAGTTAAAGAATTTAAAGCAAACCCTGGTATGTATAAGGCTCATGTTGGTGATGTTAGTACAGTTTTAAGAGTTGCATTAACTTCTAGAACTAATACTCCTGATATGTATGAAATTATGCAAATACTTGGAAAAGATAGAATTACTAAGCGTTTTGAAGTTGCTAAGGAGAATTTGAAATAATCAAAGGTAAAGGAGGAACTCAATATGGAATACGATATCGGAGATATAGTTAGAACTAAAAAGCCACATCCATGTGGAAGCAAACTATGGGAAATTACAAGGATTGGTGTTGACTTTAAACTAAAATGTCAAGGGTGTGGTCATGTTGTAGTTCTTGAAAGACCTAAAGCATTGAAAGCAATAACAAAAATAGAAAAAAAAGCTGAATGAAATAGTAAAAAAGGGCTCTATGTCAATAGTTAGGGTGGAAAACTTTAAAAGTTTTCTGCCTCAGCTTTTTTAGTACAATTTAATGCTTAAACTAAGAAATACCTAAAAATATGTAATTATTTGCTCAGTTAATAAACCAATCTAAACAATTGGTAAAAACTGTTAATCTGTTATAGTTGAATTAATTTAATAATATTATTCGTGCTTTAAAGTTATCAAACTTAGTCATACTAAAAGTTACACGCTTTAAAGCTTTTATTTTATTATTTGTTCCCTCAATTGGTCCATTAGAATAGGGAACTTCTAAAGAATTCTTAATTTCATAAGACCAATGTTGATAAGTTTCAGCACATTTCAATACCCCATTTAATGTTTTGTAGCAATTACATTATATCAGGTATTTTGATAAGTGTGTTTATTTTATTTAAAATAATAAAAAATGTTGAAGTGGTTTTTTATATCACCCCAACATTTATTATAGAACCTAAAAAAGAAGGTGTCATAGAGCAGTGCACCTTTTTTATTTCTCGTTTGGATGCTCATTTAACTATTTTTTCATAAATGGTAATGCTGGTCTATTTTCTGGGAGATAGCAATCCTTATAAGGATGAAACCAGTTTTCCATTACATTGCAATATACTCGAACCAACCGAAATGCAAGAGATACAGAAAAATTAGCAGAATAGCATTATGAAAAAATAGAGTAAGTTTATTTGCTTTTTGAAAAATAAATAAAAAATGACTTGCAACTTTCATAAAATTGTGTAATAATTGGTTATGAAATATAACATAAAAAATAAAGAAAAAGGGGATTGCTTAAAATGAAAAATAAAAAAATATTTTTTTTATTAAGTATATTATTAATGATATCTAATATATTTTGTATTAATTCTTATGCTGTAGATGATTCACAATGTGAAATCTTTTTATGCGGTTTTGGCGATGACTATGAAGATGATGATTTTTTAACATTACATAATACGAGAACATGCTATGTTATGATGAAAAATATTCCTCTTAGTGAAAAAGAAAACATTAAATTAACTATAGCAGATGAAAATATCGCTGAAATACAAGAGATAACTTATGAAGAAAAATTTAATCCTGTAATTACAGCAAAAATTAAAGGAAAGAAACTAGGAACAACAGATATAATTGCAAGTTTAGTGTATAATGGAGTTAACTACACAAGTAAAATCACAACAACTGTTCGCCAATCAAATTATAGGATTGAAATTGAAAGAGAAGACGATATGAAGCTAGAGGGAACGAGTATGAAAAAAGGTGAAAAATTGAAATTAGTTACAATTTTAGTTTCCGGAATGGCATATCGTGTTGGAGATATTTCATCAAAAGGAGTAATATGGTCAAGCGATGATGAAAGTGTTGTAAATGTTAATGACAATGGACTAGTTACTGCAATCAAAGAAGGAAAGGCAACTATAACAGCTAAATATAAAACTCCTGAAGACGAAATTGTTACAGACTCATGCGATATAGAAGTAAAAGGTGGAAATGATCCTACTCTAGTACCATCCCAAATACCAACACAAACACCAGATCCACCACAATCTGATCCAGTAACCAATTCAAAACAAGAACCATTAGAAATAAGAGACAAAACTATAGCACAAACTATACTTCCTAAAGCAGGAAAAAGCATTACAATGATTATTTGTATAGGAATTATTATAATGATTTTTATAACAGTAGGTATGTATAAGAAATATAAAAATTTTAGAGACATAAAGTAAAACTAAAGAAACTATAAAAAAGGAGACTTCATTTTATAGTCTCCTTTTTTAATGTCAAGCAAATTATAAATAAGATTCAATAACCTTCCAAACATCATCACTATAAACTTTTCTTTCAGAAGAAAAAGGTAAAGTAGTAATATCACCAATAGGATTAAGTTGTTTTTGAATATTTTTAGAAGCATCATCAACTTTAGTTTTTGCAATCTTATCAGCCTTATTTGTTATAATCATACAAGGAAGACCACTTCTAATAACATAATCATACATTAAAAAATCATTTGAAGTAGGGTTATGCCTAATATCAACAAGGAACACAATTAAACAAATTTCCTTTCTAGTTGTTAGATAATGTTCAATAAATTCACCAACCTTAACTTGTTCTTGTTTAGACATTTTACTATAACCATAACCAGGTAGATCTACAAAATAAAACAAGTCATCAATATTATAAAAATTTAATTGTCTTGTTTTACCAGGCTCGCTACTTGTACGGGCTAATTTTTTTCTATTAATCAATGTATTTATAAAACTTGATTTTCCAACATTAGATTTTCCTACTAAAACTACTTCTGGTAGTCCTGCTTTTGGATATTGACTTTCTTTTACTGCTGAAATTTCAAATCTCGGATTTTTTACTATCATAATTAATCTCATTCCTTTCAAATGTATAAATTTGTTAAAAATTCATAAGTAATACCTATTATATCATAGAATAACTATAAAATCAAAGAAAAAATTGACATAATAATGAAAATAAGATATAATATTTTGGAAAAATGACTAATACAACAGGATAAACTGTATAGAGATTTTTAGTTAAAAATATATAGATTAAGTATAAAGAAAGGAAAAGAAAAATGAAAGAAGTAGAATTATTAGCACCAGCAGGGTCTTATGAGAAAGCAAAAATAGCTTTTCTATATGGCGCAGACGCAGTGTATTGTGGAACATCATCACTATCATTAAGAACAAGAGCAGATATGGGAGATGATGATTTAGTAAATACAATAAAATATGCACATAGTATAGGAAAAAAAGTTTATGTAACACTAAACATATTTGCATGGGATGAAAAATATGAAGAAATAATAGAAATGGCAAAAAAATTAGAAGAATTGAAGCCTGATGGAATTATTGCAGCAGATGGAGGAGTAATTGAAGTTTTAAAACAATATGTTCCAAGTGTTCCAATAAATGTAAGTACACAAGCCAATATTGTGAGTTTACATGATTGTAATTTTTGGCGTAAAAATGGTGCAAAAAGAATGATATTAGCAAGAGAAATGAACAAAAAGCAATTAAAATATATAATGGATAACAAACCTGAAGACATGGAAATAGAAATTTTTATACATGGTGCAATATGTTTCGCATATTCAGGAAGATGTTTCTTAAGTGACTTTTTAACATGTAGAAGTGCAAATTTGGGTGATTGTGCACAAAGCTGTAGATGGTCATATAATTTATATGCTGAAGAAAGAAACACACCAGGACAGTTTATGCCAGTAGAAACAAATGAATATGGAACAAGCATATTTTCTTCAAAAGATTTATGCTTAATAAATGAACTTCCAGAAATAATAGATATGGGAGTTGATAGTTTAAAAATAGAAGGACGCCTTAAAACAGAATATTATGTAGCAAGTATAGTAAATGTATATAGAAATGCAATAGATGATTATAAAAAAGACCCAACACATTATGATTCTGAAAAATATATGAGAGAAATTGAAAAAATAAAAACAAGAGAATTAACAACATTTTATTTTAATGATAGAAAAAATACAGATATTCAAGAATATGATGGTCACCAATATAATGAAGAATATCAATTTGGCGGAAAAATTGTAGGATATGAGGAGAATTCTAAAAAGGCAATAGTAGACATACGAAATAGACTTGCTGTCGGAGACACAATGGAGATATTGGTACCATATCAACTTGAACCAATTGAGTTTAAAATAGAGAAATTATGGGACATAGATACTGATCAAGAAATTGAAGCTGTAAGTCCTGGGGTAAAAGACCAAAAAGTAAAAATGATTCTTCCAATTAAAGTTGAAAAAGATTGGATTTTAAGAAGAAGAAAATAGTTATTAGTAGGGATTTACCAGTAGGGACACTCATAATTGGTCAAAAAAGTTACCAGTGGGGACACTCATTAATGGTAAAAAGTATCGTAAAAGTTAATTTAATTAATACTTATTCTATTATATTTATTAATTAGCAATTTTAAATAATAAGTTTTTACCATTAATGAGTGTCCCCACTGGTAACTTTTTTGACCAATTATGAGTGTCCCTACTGGTAAGATTGGAGTAAAAATGAAAAATATAAAAGACTATGATTTAGAAGCATTAAAACAAGAATTTATAGAATTAGGAGAAAAGCCATTTAGAGCAGAACAAGTATTTAAATGGTTATATGAAAACAAAGTAACAAGTTTTAATGAAATGACAAATCTTTCACTTGAATTAAGAGAAAAGTTAAAACAAAATTATGATATGCATAATTTTAATATATTAAAAAAACAAGAATCTTCTGATGGTACTAAAAAATATCTTTTTGATGTGCTAGATGGAAATGCAATTGAAACTGTTTTAATGAGTTATCATCATGGATACAGTATTTGTGTTTCATCGCAAATCGGATGTAAAATGGGGTGTAAGTTTTGCGCATCAACAGGAATTAATTTTATTAGAAACTTAACATCAGGTGAAATTGTTGAACAAATATTGGCTGTTGAGAGAGATAATAATATAAGAATTTCAAATGTGGTTTTTATGGGAATTGGAGAACCACTAAATAATTATACTAATGTAGTAAATGCAATTAGAATAATAAACAATCCAAAGGGAATTAATATAGGAGCTAGACATATAAGTATTTCAACAAGTGGTCTTGTTCCAGGTATTTATAGACTAGCAGATGAAAATATTCAATGTACATTGTCAATATCATTACATGCTACAAACAATGAGAAAAGAAGTAGTATGATGCCAGTAAATAATGCTTTTCCGATAGAAGAGTTATTGCAAGCTTGTAAAGATTATATTGCAAAAACTAATAGAAGAATATCATTTGAATATGCATTGGCAAAAGATAATAATGACAATTTAGATGATGCCAAAGAATTAGTACATCTTTTAAAAGGGATGTTATGCCATGTGAACTTAATACCAATTAATAAAATTGAAAATGGTGCATATACCAAAAGCTCAAATGAAAATATTATGAGGTTTAGAGATTATTTAAATGAACATGGAATTGTTGCTACAATTAGGAGAGAACTCGGTTCAGATATTGATGCAGCTTGTGGACAGTTAAGGAGAAAAAATTTAAAAAATAATTAATATAAAAGACCAAAATGTACTTAATACATAATGGTCTTTTTAGATAAAAATGTTTTAAAAAATGATTGAAAAAAATAATAAAGTATGATATAACATAAAAAAAGGATACGAGGTGAAACGATGATAATAGCTTATGCAAAATCAGATATAGGAAAAGCTAGAGAAATGAACCAAGATGCGTATTATATATCTGATTCGACAAGTGAGGTCAAATTATACTTATTAGCAGATGGAATGGGTGGCTATAAAGGTGGAGAAATTGCGAGTAACTTAGCAATAAAATGCACGAAAAGTTATATTGAAAACAATTTTAAAGAAACTCCAAAAGACAAAGAAAGTCTAATACAGTTAGTAGCAAGCAGTATGGAATATGCAAACATGGTAGTATATGAAAGAGCAAAAGAAAACAAAGAATATGAAGGAATGGGTACTACTTTAGAAGTTTGCTTAATATATAATAATAAGGCATATATTGGACACATAGGAGATAGTCGAATTTATAGAATAAGAAAAGATTTTATAAGAAAATTAACACAAGACCATAGTTATGTTCAAAAATTAGTTAAAGATGGAACAATAACGAAAGAAGAAGCAGAAAAGCATCCAAAAAAGAATATGCTTATGAAAGCACTTGGATGTAATGCTTTTGTTGAGCCAGATGTATCTGTAAAAGGATTTTTGAGAGATGACATTTTACTTATTTCATCAGATGGATTAACAAATATGGTAAAACAAGAAGATATATTCAGAATTGCAAAAGGAAATATAGAAAAGGCACCTATCAGGCTTGTAGATTTAGCAAATGAAAATGGTGGGTTAGATAACATAACAGTTGTAGTATTGAAAAACATATAACCTATAAGGAGAGATTAAAAAATGGATTTAAAAGGTAGATTGTTGGGAAATAGATACGAAATTATCGAAAAAATCGGTAGTGGGGGAATGGCAACAGTATATAAGGCAAAATGTCATGTTTTAAATAGATATGTAGCAGTAAAAATATTAAGAGACGAATTCACAACAGATGAAGAATTTATAAAAAGATTTGAAGTTGAAGCACAATCGGCAGCAAGTATAACTCATCCAAATATTGTTTCAGTATATGATGTAGGTGTTGACGGGAATTTATATTATATAGTAATGGAACTTATAAAAGGAAAAACTTTAAAAGAAATTATTATAGAAGAAAAAGGACCACTTCCTTGGAAATGGTCAGTTAATATTGCTTCTCAAATAGCATCAGCATTGGAAATTGCACATAGAAATCATATAATACATAGAGATATAAAACCACATAATATTATAATTACAGAAGATGGAGTTGCAAAAGTAACAGATTTTGGAATAGCAAAAGCAGTTTCAAATTCAACAATTACAGCATTTGGAACAACAATAGGATCTGTACATTATTTTTCACCAGAACATGCAAGAGGTGGATTTACAGATGAAAAATCAGATTTATATTCATTGGGAGTTGTAATGTATGAAATGCTTACAGGAAAAGTACCTTTTGATGCAGATACACCTGTATCTATAGCATTAAAACATATGCAGGAAGATCCAAAGCCACCAATTGAGTTAAATCCTAATATTCCATCAGCTGTTAATGATATAATAATGAAAGCACTAAGAAAAGATACAAATTTGCGTTATCAAAATGCAACAGCAATGTTATTAGATTTAAAAAGAGCTTTAAAAGAGCCAAATGGAGATTTTGTTGATGATAATGATTATGCAGAAGATTTTCCAACACAAAGAATTTCAACAATAGATATTGAAAATGAAAGGATATCTTCTAATAGAGCACAAAAAAATGGAAAAAAACCTAATAAGTTTGTCGAATTTATAAAAGCTCATAAGGCATTGTCTTCAATTATTGGATTAATCCTATTATTTATTATAACAATAGGATTAACTATTGGAATATCAAATGCAACAAGACCAAAAGATGTAGCAATTCCAAACTTAGTTGGAAAAACGGTTGATGAAGCTAAAAAGATATTAGATGAAAGCAAATTAACATATGTTGAAGAAGAATCAACATATAGTACAGAATATGAAGCAGGACAAATAATATCTCAAACACCACCTTTTGTTGAAGGTAGAAAAATCAAACAAAAGACAGAAGTAAAAGTGGTAGTAAGTTTAGGAACAGAAAAAACTAAGGTACCTAAATTAAAAGGTTTGACAAAAGAAGAAGCAGAAGATGCTGCTGATGGAGCTAAAATTAAGCTTGAATTTATAGAAGAAACAAGTAAAACTGTAGAAGCTGGAATAATAATTAAACAAGAAATAGATACTGATACAGAAGTAAATGCAGGAGATACAGTAAAAGTTTATATAAGTATTGGTACAGGAATAAAACAAGTTGTAGTATCATCAGTTTTATATCAAGAGGAAGCAACAGCTAAACAAAATCTTGAAGATTTAGGATTAAAAGTAACTGTTGAATATGGTGAAGATAAAACTAGAGGCAATGGAGTTGTTTTAAAACAAAGTATAGCTTCTGGTGAAAAGGTTGACGAAGGTACTGCAATTACTATAACAGTTAATAAGTTAGTAGAAAAGAAAACAGCTACAATTTATGTCAATATGAAATCTATTACAGGTGGATATGATGAAAAAGACGATAAAGAAGAAGATAAAAATAATACAACATCAAATAATAATTCAACTAGCGTAAAAAAGACAGCAAAATTAAGAGTTGAAGCAAATGGTGAGACTATTTATAATAAAGATGTTGATAAAAATGAAACTAAATTTAATACTGGAAATAATAAAGTTACAGGCACAGGAGTAATTACTGTAAAAGTATATATAGATGATGTAAAAGAAAAAGAAGCTGATATAGACTTAAATACAATAGATGGTTCATATACATTTGAATAAAAAATTTAATTTATATACAAATAACTCTATATATAAAAAAGGCTCTATGTCAATAGTTGGGGTGGAAAACTTTAAAAGTTTTCTGCCTCAGCTTTTTTAGTACAATTTAATGTTTA
>CAKPLT010000023.1 GCA_934167755.1 uncultured Clostridia bacterium | reverse complement strand
AGGTGTAGTTCAATGGTAGAACCTCAGCCTTCCAAGCTGATGACGTGGGTTCGATTCCCACTACCTGCTCCAAAAATAAATCTAAATGGAATTTCCTTGTATTGTACATGCAGGTGTAGTTCAATGGTAGAACCTCAGCCTTCCAAGCTGATGACGTGGGTTCGATTCCCACTACCTGCTCCAGATAAAACAAACGGGAAATCGTTTGTTTTTATTTTTAGCATAAAGAAAATATAGACAGAACAGTGGCTTTACAATAACAAAGCCAAACCTTGCTCATACATTATTACAAAGTATGGGTTATATATCCAAGAGGAGGTGAAAATAATGAACAAATACGAAAGTGTTATCATTATTAATCCAAATGTTGACGAAGCAGGATTAAAAGCTTTAGAAGACAAATTTACAGGATTAATAAATGAAAATGGAAAAGTAGAAGAAGTTATAGACATGGGAAAAAGAAAATTAGCATATGAAATCAAAAAAAATAAAGAAGCATTTTATGTACAAATCAATTTTGAATCTAATCCAGAAGCTATAGCAGAATTAGAAAGAATCTACAGAATAACAGATGAAATACTAAAATTCATCACAA
Source organism: uncultured Clostridia bacterium (assembly GCA_934167755.1). Classification (GTDB taxonomy): domain Bacteria; phylum Bacillota; class Clostridia; order TANB77; family CAG-508; genus CAG-269. The sequence goes on along the minus strand of CAKPLT010000023.1, from coordinate 12,428 downwards.
TTAAAAAATAATTGAAAAGATAAAAAAATAGGAAACATAGGGGCCTGAAATAAAGTAGGAAGGTAAAGTGATAAAATATGAACAAAGTAATTTTAATGGGTAGATTAACAAGAGACCCAGAAGTAAGATATACACAAACAAACAATACAGTAGTAGCATCATTCTCATTAGCAGTAAACAGAAGATTTGTAAGACAAGGAGAAGAAAGACAAGCAGATTTTATAAACATAGTTGCTTGGAGTAAATTAGGAGAATTTTGCGGTAAATACTTTAAGAAAGGTCAACAAGTTGGAATTATAGGAAGAATTCAAACAAGAACATGGGATGATGACCAAGGTCAAAAACACTATGTTACAGAAGTAGTTGCTGAGGAAGCATATTTTGCTGATAGCAAGAGAGATGGAGAAGCTTCAAGCTCTTCATTTGAAAATACATTTGGCAGTGCTATGCCAGGTGCCATATCATCAGGAAGCTCAGATTTTGAAATGTCTTCAAGTGATGATTTACCATTTTAAAGAATAAAAAATAAGAATATACCATTTTAAAACAAGGAGGGGAATATAAATGGCAGAAAAAGGTAAAAAAAGAAATAACAGAAACAACAATTATGATGATGATTTCAATCCAAAGTTCAGAAAACAAAGAAAAAAAGTTTGTGCATTATGTAATGACAAAAACTTTGTATTAGATTATAAAAATCCTGAACAATTAAAAAAATTCATCAATGATAAAGGAAAAATCTTACCAAGAAGAACAACAGGTGCTTGTGCAAAACATCAAAGAGACATAACACTTGCTGTAAAAAGAGCAAGACATATTGCAATATTACCATATGCATCAAAAGACTAAAAAATAAAAAGGAAAATCAGAAATATTTCTGAATTTCCTTTTTTGTGTTCGAAAAATTTAATTATATAAATTTCGTTCATATAAATCTTCAATAAAAACATCACGCTCTTCAAAATTATCAACAAAACCGACTTTAGCAATATGATTATTTATTCCTTGAATCCAAACAGGTCTTTCATCACAAAAAATATCAACTTTTTCTTTATTATTTAGAATATCTTTAACTCTATTATAATTCATAAAAACCTCCATTCTATTACATAAAAGTGCAATAATATATAATAATAATGTTTTTACTTATGTAATTTTAAAATATATAATAAGTATATACATAAAAAGAAAAAATATGCACAAAAAAAATTAAATATGAATAAAAAAATTACGAAAAAAACTTGCAAAAGGAAAAAAATATGATATAATACTATACATAAAAACAATAAACAAAAACAAAAACGAGGACAAGGTAAATAATGTAATATCTTAAGAGAGAATCAAACAAATGGTGTGAGTTTGAAAGTAAAAATTATTTATTATCACCAAGTTAGTTGCAAAACTGAAAAAAAGAAGGAAAAAATAAGTTTGCCGTAAATCTGCGTTAAAGATAATTGAGAGAATATAATAACTAATAAGCAAAACATTATTAGTATTAAATATTAAAATAGGTGGTACCGCGGAAAAATAAAAATTCGTCCTAATATGATTATTTCATATTAGGATTTTTTATTTTTACCAGTAGGGACACTCATAAATGGTAAAAAAATTTATCAATGTGGACACCCATTAACTAAAAATATTTAATATTAATCAAAGATATCTATACTGGTAAAATTTTAGGAGGTAGCAAATGAGAGAACTAAAAATTAAAGGAATCTACAAGCATTTTAAAGGAGATTATTATTTAGTAGAAGATATTGCGAAATATTCTGAAACAAAAGAAGAAATGGTTGTATATAGAAAGCTATATGATGACGGGAGTTTATGGATAAGACCCAAAGATATGTTTTTATCAGAGGTGGACCATGAAAAATACCCAAATGTAAAGCAAAAATATAGATTTGAGCTACAAGACATTAAAAGTGTAGCAAAAGAATTCAAAAGATAAATATAGAAATAAAATAATTAAATTAAAAATATGAAGAAGGGTGTCCCTAGTGGTAAAAAAAATTACCATTTATGAGTGTCCCTACTGGTAAGGAGGAAATTTTATGTACAAAAAAGTAGAATTAAAAAATGGATTTGTAGGAATGGAAAATGAAGTTGCAAAGATGTGGAAACAAAAAAATATCATAAAGAAAAATTTTGATATGAATGAAGGAAAAAGATATTTCACATTTTATGATGGACCACCAACAGCAAATGGAAAGCCACATGTTGGACATATCGAAACAAGAGTAATGAAAGATATTATCCCAAGATATAAGGTTATGAAAGGTTATCATGTTGATAGAAAAGCTGGATGGGATACACATGGATTACCAGTTGAACTTGAAATTGAGAAAAAACTTGGCATATCAGGAAAAGAACAAATTGAAGAATATGGTGTAGAAAAATTTGTAAAAGAATGTAAAGAAAGTGTATTCACATATGTACATATGTGGGAAGAAATGACAAATAAAGTTGGATATTGGGTTGATATGGAAAATCCATATGTAACATATCATAATGATTATATAGAATCAGTATGGTGGGCTTTAAAAGAAATGTGGAAAAAGGGACTATTATATGAAGGACACAAGGTTATGCCATATTGCCCAAGATGTGGAACAGCATTATCATCACATGAAGTTGCACAAGGTTATAAAGATGTAAAAGACTTAACTTGTATTGCAAAATTCAAAGTGGTTGGAGAAGATAAATATATATTGGCATGGACAACAACACCATGGACATTACCATCAAACTTAGCTTTATGTGTTAACAAAGCATATACATATGTTGAAGTAAAAGCAAATATTGGAACAGATGATGAACCAATATATGAAAATTATATATTAGCCAAGGATTTATTAACAAATGTATTAAAAGAAACACCTTATGAAATAGTTAAAGAATTTAAAGGAACAGAGTTATTAGGAACCAAATATGAACAATTAATGCCATTTGCTAAAGTAGATGGAAAAGCTTTTGAAGTAATACATGGAGATTATGTAACAATAGAAGATGGTACTGGAATTGTACATATAGCACCAGCTTATGGTGAAGATGATAGTTTAGTTGCAAAACAAAATGGAATAGCATTTGTAAATTTAGTAGATAAATCTGGAAAATTTGTACCAGAAGTTGAACCATGGGCAGGGAAATTTGTTAGAGATTGCAATGAAGATATTTGTAAATGGTTAGCAGAAAATGGAAAATTATTTGCAAAAGAAAAACATTTACATTCATATCCACATTGTTGGAGATGTGACACACCACTTTTATATTATCCAAAAGAGAGTTGGTTTGTTGCAATGACGAAACTAAGAGATGAACTAGTTACAAATAATAACAAAATAAATTGGTATCCTGATACAATAAGAACTGGAAGATTTGGAAAATTCCTTGAAAATGTAATAGATTGGGGAATTTCAAGAGATAGATATTGGGGAACACCACTACCAGTTTGGAAATGCGAATGTGGACATGAAGAGTGTATTGGATCAATTGCTGAATTAAAAGAAAAAGCAATTGATTGTCCAGACGAAATAGAATTACACAAACCTTATATTGATAATGTACACTTAAAATGTCCAGAGTGTGGAAAAGAAATGACAAGATTCAAAGAAGTAATAGATTGCTGGTTTGATTCAGGCTCAATGCCATTTGCACAATTACATTATCCATTTGAAAATAAGGAAGAATTTGAAAAACATTTCCCAGCACAATTCATTTCAGAAGCAATTGACCAAACAAGAGGATGGTTCTATACATTACTAGCTATATCAACATGTTTGTTTGATAAGCCATCATATGAAAATTGTATAGTATTAGGTCATGTATTAGATGAAAAAGGACAAAAGATGTCTAAATCAAAGAAAAATGGAGTAGACCCAATGGTATTATTAGATTCAGTTGGGGCAGATGCAACAAGATGGCATTTCTATACATGTTCAGCACCTTGGCTACCTACAAGATTAGGACTAAATAATGTACAAGAAACACAAAGAGGCTTTTTAAGCACATTATGGAATGTATATTCATTCTATGTTTTATATGCAGAAATAGACCAATTTAATCCTAATAAATATTCTGATTTTAAATCTGAAAACATAATGGATAAATGGATAATGTCAAAATTAAATACATTAATAAAAGAAGTGGCAGAAAAATTAGATAAATACGATATAACAAGTGCAGCATTACAAATAGAAAGCTTTACAGATGAACTTTCAAATTGGTATGTTCGTACAAACAGAGAAAGATTCTGGGGAGAAGAATTAACAGATGATAAGATAGGAGCATATACAACATTATATAAAGTATTAGTAAACTTAATAAAAATATCAGCACCATTTGTACCATTTATGACAGATGAAATTTATCAAAACTTAGTTGTAGGATTAGATGAAAAAGCACCTGAAAGTGTTCATTTATGCTTATGGCCAGAAGTTGATGAAAAAGCTATAGATAAAAAACTTGAAAATGAAATGGATTTAGCTTATTCATTAGTAAAATTAGGAAGAAGTGCAAGAAATTCAGCAAATATTAAGAATAGACAACCACTTTCAAAAATGTTAATATCTGTAGATACTTTACCTGAATACTATGGAAATATAGTAAAAGAAGAATTAAATGTAAAAGAAGTAGATTTAGGTGCAAACATGAATGAATATGTTCATTTTGAAATAAAACCAAATTTACCAGTATTAGGAAAAGAATATGGAAAATTAATACCAAAAATAAGAGAAACAATTTTAAAATTAAACCAAATGGACTTAGCAAATAAAGTGAAAAATGGTGGAGTAGAGTATATAGATATTGATGGAACACAAATAGAATTAACATCTGAAAATTTACTTGTTACAATGCAAGGAAAAGAAGGATTTGCATTTGCTGGTGAAGGTGAAATAGGAGTAGTACTAGATACAACGATAACTCCTGAATTAAAAGAAGAAGGATATGTAAGAGAAATCTTATCAAAGGTTCAAAATATGAGAAAAGATAAAGGATTTGAAGTTTTAGATAAAATAAACCTATATGTATCTGAAAACGAGATGTTAGAAGAACTTGTAAAGAAGTTTGAAACAGAAATCAAAAAAGAAACATTAACTGAAAATGTAGCATTTAATACAAAAAGAGATACTTATACAGAAGTAAGTATAAATGGTGAAAAATTAATGCTTGATGTTGAAGTTATTAAATAAAACGAATGTCAGAATTTGTCGATTAAAAGTTCTTGACAATAGAAAAATGAGAATATATAATAGGAGCATATTATTAGTATATGCTTCTATTTTTTCATATAGCATATATTATCCTAAGGTGTACTTATTTTTGTTATTTCAGAAGAGGATTTAATTCAAATATAAAAAAATTTAAATCTTTTAGACAATTATTAAATTTCGATAAAATTCAAGGAGGTTGATTAATTATATGGTAGATACTAACGAAATGTTAATACAAATACTACAAACATTAAATAATTTTCAAGTACAAACTGCCGCATCTTTTAATGAGTTAAGATTAGAGATAAAAAAGAGTAGAGAGATTGAAAATGAACACTGGCAAGAAAATTTAAGACGCTGGGATGAAAATAAGAAAAAGTGGGAAGAAAACGACAAGCGCTGGGAGCAAAATGAAAAGCGTTGGGAAGAGAATGACAAGCGCTGGGAGCAAAATGAAAAGCGTTGGGAAGAAAATGAGAAACGCTGGAAAATAAATGAAAAAAGGTGGATTCAATATGAAATTAATAGAAAAAATGACCATCAAGAAATTATGGATGTATTCATAAAATACGATATTGTAATATCAAAGAAAATAGGGGATCCTAATGTAGATAAAATGAAAAAAATATTAAAAATGTAATGAGAAAAAATAGAAGTACACCTAAAATCAAATAATATTTAGTTCAAAAAGGAACTAGATATTATTTTTTTATATACTAGACTAGGAAAGTTCTACTTTACTAGCATATAAAAAGCTACAATCGCCAGCCATTTGAGACTTAATAGCTTTGCTCAGAAACTCAAATCGTGCTAGAACAAACTAAAGAAAAATTTGAAATTTTTCTTATTTGTTCTATAAAACTTGAAAAATCATTGGAAAAATAGTACAATATATAAGTAAAAATAAAGAAGGGAGAAAAGTTAGCAAATCAAATAAAATAGGAGATTGCTAGCAAATAAAAAAGTGAAAGTATCAGAATTTAATTATGAATTACCAGAAGAATTAATAGCACAAATACCAATAGAAAAAAGAGATGAATCAAGATTAATGGTATTAGATAGAAAAAAGCAAACAATAGAGCATAGAGTATTTAAAGACATAATAGACTATTTAGAGCCAGGAGACTGTTTAGTAAGAAATAACACAAAAGTGCTACCAGCAAGATTATATGGAAAAAAAGAAACAGGAGCAAATGTTGAATTTTTATTATTAAATAGAATTGAAGGAGATATATGGGAAAGCATTGTAAGACCAGGAAACAAACTACATATAGGGACAAAAGTAATATTTGGAGATGGATTATTAGAAGCGGAAATACTAGATATAATGCCTGGAGGAACAAGAAAAGTACAATTTAAATATCAAGGCATATTTAATGAGATTTTAGATCAAATAGGATTAATGCCATTACCACCATATATACATGAGGAATTAAAGGAAAATGACAGATATCAAACAGTATATGCAAAATATGAAGGTTCAGCAGCAGCACCAACAGCAGGATTACACTTTACAGATGAATTATTAAAAAAATTAGAAGATAAAGGTGTAAAAATAGCAAATGTTACACTTCATGTTGGAATAGGAACATTTAGACCTGTAAAAGTAGAAAATATAGAAGAACATAATATGCACTCAGAACATTTTTATATAAAACAAGAAGATGCAGACAAAATAAACGAAACCAAAAAGCAAGGAAAAAAAGTAATTGCAGTAGGCACAACTTCATGTAGAGTGTTAGAAACAATTGGATCTGAAAAAAATGGACTAGTAGAACCAACAGAAGGAGACACAAAAATTTTTATATATCCAGGATACAAATTTAAATGCATAGATGGATTAATAACAAATTTTCATTTACCAGAATCAACATTACTAATGCTAGTATCAGCATTAGCAGGAAAAGAATATATAATGAGAGCATATAATGAAGCTGTAAAAGAAAGATACAAATTTTTTAGCTTTGGAGATGCAATGTTCATAAAATAAAAATGTGAAATTATGTACCCGGTCCCTAATTACCTGGTACCAAATGTCCGGGAAATTACGTACCCGGTCCCTAATTACCTAGTATTAAATTTCAAAAAATAGAAAGTGAGTTGAAAAAATGAAAAAAGCAATAACATATGAATTATTACATGAATGTAAACAAACAGGAGCAAGAAGAGGAGTTGTTCACACGCCACATGGAGATATACAAACACCAATATTTATGCCAGTTGGAACACAAGCAACTGTTAAATCATTAACACCAGAAGAATTAAAAGAAGAAGTGGAAGCGCAAATAATATTATCTAATACATATCATTTATATTTGAGACCTGGACATAAAATTGTAGAAGAAGCTGGAGGATTACACAAATTTATGAATTGGGATAGACCTATACTAACAGACTGTGGAGGATTCCAAGTTTTCAGTTTAAGCGATTTAAGAAAAATTACAGAAGAAGGTGTTGAATTTAAATCACATTTAGATGGAAGTAAGCATATGTTTACACCTGAAAAAGTTATGGAAATAGAAAATTCTCTTGGAGCAGATATAATAATGTCTTTTGATGAGTGTTGTCCATATCCATCAACATATGAATACACAAAAAATTCTATGGAAAGAACAACTAGATGGGCTAAAAGATGTATAGAGGCTCACAAAAGACCAGAAGACCAAGGATTATTTGGGATAATTCAAGGTGGATTTTACAAGGACTTGAGAGAAAAATCAGCTAAAGACTTAATTGAATTAGATTTACCTGGATATGCAATTGGAGGAATAAGTGTAGGAGAGCCAAAAGAAGAATTTATAGATATATTGAGATATACAGCACCACTTATGCCTAAAGATAAACCAAGATATTTAATGGGAGTAGGCTCACCAGATTATTTAATAGAAGCGGCAATGGCTGGAATTGATATGTGTGATTGTGTTTTACCAACTAGAATAGCAAGAAATGGAACAGCAATGACATCACATGGAAAAGTAGTAGTAAGAAATGCAACATATGAAAGAGATTGGGGACCATTAGACCCAGAATGTGATTGCTATACATGTAAAAACTATACAAGAGCATATATAAGACATCTAGTAAAAGCCAATGAAATTTTAGGAGTAAGATTACTTTCAATTCATAACTTAAGGTTCTTGACTAAATTAATGGAAAGAGTTAGAATAGAAATTGAAAATGATAATTTAGGTACATTTAAAGATGAATTTTATAAGAAATACGGATATGAAAAATAGGCTTGAGCCATAGAGAGGAATGGGGTTAATATGGAATTGTATGAAGAAGTTGATAATAAGAAAAAATCGAAAGCACCTAAAATTATAGGAATTTCAATTGGGATATTAATATTTTTAATAATAGCAATAATTGTTGCAATAGTATATTTGCAAAGCACAGTACTATCAATAAAAATGGATGGTCAAAAAAACAATGATATAGAAAAAATATTATATATTACAAATGATGACAATGGTCAAAAACTATATATACCGATAAGAGCAATTGCAAAATACTTTAATTATGAGGATTATAGGGGAGACTATACAGTAAAATCAGAAGATGAAAATAAATGCTATGTAAAAAATGAATATGAAATTGCAATGTTCACAAAAGATTCAAACATATTAGTAAAGACAAGAGGAGACTCTGATTACGAATACATCAAAATAGATGAAAATGTGATCGAAAAAGATGGAGAATTGTATACAACAACAGAAGGAATAGAGCAAGCATTTAATGTTTTATTTGAAAAAGATTTGCAAAAAAATAAAATAAATATATATACAATGGAATATTTGAATAATTTATATGCAGGAAATTTAGGGATAACAGAAAAAAATGAAACAGAACAAGTCTCAGAAGAGTTTTCAGATAAAAAAGCAATCTTTCAAGATATGATTGTAATAATTAAGGACAAGCAATATGGTGTTATAACAGCAAGCACAGGGCAACCAGTATTAGAAACAAAATATGAAGAAATTAAGTATTTACCTGCAACATCAGATTTTTTAGTAAAAAGTAATGGAAAATACGGAATTGTAGGAAAAGACGCATCAACAAAAGTAAGAATGACATATGATGAAATAAAAATTATGGATAATCAAAATGGATTATATTTAGTAAAGAAAAATAATTTATATGGAGTAATAGACAAAAATGGAAAAACAATAATTGAACCAGCATATGCGCAAATAGGGATAGATGCAACAAAATATCAGCAAAATGGAATTGAAAATCAATATGTTTTGTTAGATGAAATAATACCAATAAAAAATAGTGAAGGCATATGGGGATTATTCAACATAAAAGGAGAAAAAATAAAAGATTTTGAATTTTCAAATATAGGATGTAATAATGTAAAAGAATCAAATCTTTATCCAGCAGTAGTAATGCCAAGTTATAAAATCATTGTGGTTGAAAAAGACAAACACTATAATTTAATTACATCAAGTGGAGAACAACTAATACCTACTTATGTATTAAATTCTGTATACATAAAATACAATTCAGAAACAGGAGAAAATAAATACTACATGACTTATGGTAATAATGAAAAAGTAATTGACATAGAAGAATGGTTAACAAGTATCGGAAGATAAAACGAAAAAAACAAAGGAGGAAAATAACATGAAAGGCAAAAACGCATGGATTGCAATACTATTTATATTTGCAGGATTAGTAATAGGAGGCTTATTGGGAGAAGTTGCATCACAGGTAGAATGGCTTAGTTGGCTATCATATGGACAAAGTTTTGGAATAAATGAGCCACTTGTACTAAATATGAATGTATTAAGCTTAACATTTGCATTTGCATTAAACATAAATATTGCAAGTATAATTGGATTAGCAATAGCAATATTTCTTTACAAAAAAATATATTAATAAATAAAAATGTAAAAGGAGGAACTAATCAATAGTTATATAAAATTGATTAAAAAAGTATGGAAATAAAGGGAGAAGATATATTAAAAAAAGCAAAAAAAACACCGATTGGTATATGGATAGGATACATAATATGTGCAACGATAATAATAATATCAAGTATATTAATGGACAATAAAGAACAACAACAAATACCAGAAGCAATCAATTTAGCAACTAATGGAGCAATAGGGGTAGAGGAAAATCAATATGCATATTTAGATGTACAGGGATTAACAGATGAGGTTGCGATATATGGGGACACTGATAATAAGGAAAATTCAACAAATGACAGATATTATATAGCAATAAATAATGGATACTGGTATGTTGTAGACTTGAATTTTGAAACAATCGAAAAATTAAAACAAATACAAGAATACACATATTCAACTGATGAAAATGCAGTTGCACCAGAATCAGTAAAAATATATGGGATGACAGAAAAAGTTTCTGAACAATTAAAACAATTGCTTGTGGATTATTATAATGAAGGATTAGAAGAAGAAAACAAGATTAGCATAGAAAATTTTGATGCAAACTTTGGAAGTGTTTTGCTAAATGTTAGAAGGACACCAATAGATACAAATACAGAAGATGCATTTATGATACTTGGTGTGATTGGAATAATGGTAATATTTATAGTGCAAATTATAGTTAAAATTGCTAAACATAAAGTGCAAAAATATATTAATGAAAATGGATATAGAGAAGAATTGATACATCAATTAGATGATTGTGTTGAAGAAAAACATTATAAGGATAAAATAATATTAACAAAAAATTTTTTGGTAGATTTAAAAAGTACAAATGGTCCTATTTTTAATTATGATGATGTAAAATGGGTGCATATTCATAATGTAAAATATTATGGTGTTTTGATTGTTTCATCTAGCATAATTGTACATTTGAAAGATGGAAAAACACAGATGGGATGTGTAGAAATAAAAGGAAAAACAACAGATGAATTTTTAGAGATATTTAACAAAATATGTGAAAAGGCTCCTGCAGATTGCTTAAAGGGATATACAAAAGAGAATTTACAAGAATTTAAAAAGTATAAAAAAGAAATTTAGGGCAATTATGTACCCGGTCCTCAATGACCCAAATCACAAAATATCTTTACAATTGATAAAAATAGTGATATAGTGGTAACATAAAATATAAAGGAGGACTTTCATATGGAAAAGGCTATTTTTAAAAATGCTAAATATGTAGAATCAAGTAATACAAGTATTCAAGGAAATCGGACAGAGATAAAAAAGTATATAGGCAAAGGATACAGGGTAGTAGAAGAAAGGGATGGCTATTGGATTTTAAGTAGACCTTGTAGAATAAATGTTGAATTAGAAAATTCAACTGGAAAAAATACTTTTAATATGAAAAATGATATTTTGAACTACTATGGAAGAACTAAAATGACTGAAAAACTATTTGAAAAATTTTACAAAGATGCAACTAAAGGAAAAATACAATTCTATATGGAAGGTATGAGCTATTCTTTTAGATAATTAATAACAAAGAATGCACTCAAAAAAGTGAAAACTACATTAAGTTTTCACTTTTTTCCATTCAAAGTTTCTTGAGAACCGCTTAATACATTTATACTATAGCGGCTTTGAGTAAGTTTTAAGAAATATTAAAAATGTTGACATTTTATGTAAAAAGTAGTAAAATACAAATGTCAGTATTGTTTAGAAACCAATAAATCAACAACTTGGAGGTTTCTAACCTCCAAGAAAATTTAAGGAGGTATCACAATGTTTAATGTATCAATCCCTGAAATTTCTAGTGAAGAGATGATGAAACGGTACAAACAAATTAAGCCTGTTGTCAATGTAGATGGCAAGCTTCACTATTTTCGAGAGTATACTCTCGAAGAACTTAGTAATAGGAGTTATTTATTTAATAGAGATGAGGATGTGAGAGAAGAAGTTGATGAAGACGAACTTGAAATTATAGAAAATGCTGAGTTCGTTTGTTTACACAGTTATGGATACTATGGTTTTTTCAAGCCAAGTATCAGCGAAGTTCTTGCCCAGATAGATGATATTATCCTTCCTTGGGTCAAAGCTTTTGAAATTATCGAAAGTCCTCAAGCAAAGAATGATTTTTTTAAAAACAGTTTCACATCAATAGTATTTGACAAAGGTTATCATGTTTCAACTGTGAGGTTGTACAGAGCAAAAGCATAGTGATTGAGCAAATCGGTGTAGTTTAGGCTCTATGTCAATAGTTGGGGTGGAAAACTTTAAAAGTTTTCTGCCTCAGCTTTTTTAGTACAATTTAATGTTT
>CAKPLT010000022.1 GCA_934167755.1 uncultured Clostridia bacterium | reverse complement strand
GAACAGTTACAATAACAGCTAAAACAGCAAATGGAAAAACAGCAAAATGTAGTTTAAAAGTAATAACTCATATGACAGCAGTCTCAAAAGGTACTCCAGGAGCAGTAAAAGGAATAGGCAATGCATCAGGATATTGGATGGTAAAGAAAGAAAAATTTAGTACAGAACAAGTTGAATCATATGTAAACAATGCAGAAATGCTATGTAAAACAGGAGATTATAAAAAATATCCAGAATCAGAAGCTGCAAAATTACCTGTGTATAAAAATGGAACAAGTGGAAAAACAACAATAAATAAAAAACAAGGGTTAAGTGCAAATAATTACTTAATATTAACAACAACAACAAACCAAAAAATATATATGTTTGAAAAGCAAAATGGAGTATGGAAGAAAATAAAAGAATATGATGTTTCAACAGGAAAATATTTGAATCGTGGTCATAATAGATTTGATTTTTATTTAGGCGCTATTTATTATAATGAAGGCTCAGTGCAAATACATGAGTTCTGGCAAGGTTTAGATAAGGATTTTAGCAAACGTAGACTTGATGGCACAAATATAATTGAACCACATTCTTCACATAGAGCACTACATAAGGGACATATATACAATGCACCGGCTTCAGCAGGATGTGTTCGTATTCCAGATAAATTATATACATATATATATAATAATAGATCAAAATTATGGGGAACAAGAATTATAGTATATTAAATAAAAACCACCCGTTTCACGGGTGGTTTTTACATGCCCCACATGGGCATATAACATTGCAGCACCTCAAGGTGCTGGCACATCTTCCTTTTCTCGGTCTCTTATATATTTTCTAATTGTTGCTTCATTTTATTATATATTACTTTTCTTCTGTATTTTGGTATAAATATTATATGACATTTGCAATTCCACTTTGTATGTGATTTTGTTTCGCTTTTTGGCTCAACACGCTAAAGCGAATAAGAAAGAAAAATTTTAATTTTTCTTATTTTTTATATATTATTTATAATTACTATTTATCATATATCCTTCTTGACCATTTGTTCTGATACGCACTTTATCCCAAGTATATCCATCAGATTGAAAAACAGAAGAACTTAGGACATACAAAGTTGTATTAGCTAAATATAATGTTGCATTTGACTTTGTATTAGGTTCACTTCTTAAATTAGTATTTCTTGCTAAAGTCCTTAAAACTTTTGTTTGGGTTGGCTTTTGTACTATATTTATTTGATAATTATTACTATTATATTTGCCAACTTTATTTGGTATTCCCATATAACTTGCAGGATTTAGTTTGCTTATTGCCACACCATTATTAAATCTTCTAATTTCAACATGTGTATGAGGTCCTGTAGCATTACCTGTACTTCCCATTAATCCAACAACTGTTGTATATGATACTCTTTGCCCTATTTTAACATAAATCTTGTTTAAATGAGCTAAATAAATTCTATTTTCTGTACCATCTTCTTTTATTCTTACATAATTTCCAAATCCGCCTTTGTCATACCCAGCACGCTCAACAATTCCATTACATATTGAATATACTTTTTGACTTGTAATTCCAACTAAATCTATCCCTTGATGATATCCAGATTTCCAAGCTGTTCCGCTCCTACCATATTCACAAGTTACCTTAAAATCTCCTGTAAAACATATTTTGGTTGCCATTATTTTTCAACTCCTTCCATTTCTAATATATCATCTATACTTTCATCTGTATATTCAACTAATTCAGTATTTTCAATTAATATTTCTTCTTCATCCATGATGTACTCCCCCTTATTTTCATTATATTCAATATGGGTTGTTTTTGTGCATATACGCCAAAAAGAGAGCAAAAGCGCTCTCTTTTTATAAGGATTCTATTTATTAAAAATCTTTTTCTTTTTAACAATAAATTTATCAAATGTAGCAAGTATTGCAGGTAAGAATAACATTATCAATATAATAGAACATAATGTTCCTTTACACAAAGTAATACAAATTTTAGCTGTAATAGCTGTTGCAAACATACCAACTATAAATGTAACTATTACTAAAATAGAGCCTGATGTAAGTATTGTATGAATAGAATGATTATATGCTTCAATTAAAGATTCTTTTCTACTTTTTGTTTGTCTAAACTCTAAATAATAAGATGTATATAAAATTCCATAATCTATTGTAGAACCCATTAATATACTTTGAACTATTAGTAATGCTATAAAGTATACAGAACCTCCTGAAAGTGATAATATGCCCATTGTCATGTATACAGCACATTGTATAACTCCAACTAATATGATTGGTGCTAAAAAGTCTTTAAATGTAATCATTACAACTATATATATTGCAATTATTGTTAATGCAGAAATCTTATCAAATTCAGTACCAAATGTTTTGCTCATTTCATAAGCCATTGGCGAATCACCTATTATATTAAATTCTATACCTTCTGCATTAAATGTATCTTGTAATTTTTGAATATATTCAAAAGTATTATCTGTTTCTGGTTCAAAACTTGTATTTATAACAATTCTTGAATATTTGTCACTTACTAATAATTTCTTTGCATCTGTAATAGTTTCTTTGCTATCTGTTATTTCATTTCTCATTTTATCATCAATAAAATCTGTAAATCTATCATCTTTTAAAATGTCATTATTTAAAAATTCTACAAACTGTTCTACTGTTAATGTCCAATTATTATCGAAATCATAACTGCTTCCAAAATACATATATACTAATTCAATTAGTTTTTCATCTAATTCTGTATCAGATAAATTGCATAATACTCCATATATTTCTGTTGCAGAATATTTTTTATTTTCTAAAGATGCTTTCATAACGCCATTAACTGTTTGCAATTTATCTTTTGTATTTGCATCAAATTTATCAGAATAATCAGGATTTTGCATAACATCACTTAATAAAAATTCTACAAAATTATTTACTGGCATTGTTTGATTTGTGTTTACATTTTTAGATACATATAAACCATATAATAGTTTTAATTTTTCGTTATTTGTTCCTAATAAATTTCCAAGTTCTTGATATGTATATTTCTTATTGTTTAATACATCTTTCATTACAGTTTTAACTAAATTTAATTCTGAAATTGTATCAGCTGATAACTGATTTTTCAATGCCCCATCATTTTGATGATTTAGTATAAAGTTTACAAATTCTAAAGGTGTTAAACTTATTGTATTATTTTTAGTTGTGTAAAGCATATACACACTTTTTAGATTTGTTTCATCACTATTAATTAATGTGGCAAGTTCTGAATATGTATAAGTTGTATTATTTATAGTACTTGTCATAACTTGATTTAATAATACTAATTTTGCTTTTGTTTGTTCATCTATACTGCTTGATACTTCTGCATTATTAATATTGTTTAAAATGATATTTACAAATTCATATGGTGTTGATTTCCAATTTGATGTATTTCCACTTAACATATCTATTAAATTATATAATTGATTAACTTGTTGTGCAGGTAATCCTAAAATATTTGAAATCTGTGTAGATGTATATAAAGTTTTGTTTTCTGCACATGTATCATCAATTATTAATTTCAATAGTTTTAGATTATTTGTTGTTGTTTCATCTAAACTAAATACTCCTGAATCTTGACCACCTTCTGTTGATGTGTTTGCAATTTGCATTATCATATTAACAAATTCTTGTGGTGTCATCATATATGAATCAGGTAAGCCTCCAATATAATAAATTGTTTCTACTAAATTAGGTCTTATTGTATCAAATATTTGTGCTAAATTTGCTTTTGGTAGTTTTGTACTATTTATATTGTTTTCATTTTTTGCAAAGAATGATACATTTTGTAATGCTGATAAGTCATAAGATTTTAAATAATCTGTTGTACTATTTATTGTATTAACTTGATTTATAAAATCTGATATACTCATTTTAGTTTCACTATCTTGTGCAGAATATTTTAAATACAATAATTTTATTACTGATGATTCATCTAATCCAAATAAATTTGAAAGTTCACTTGATGTCATTTCTTTATTAATTGTATTTATATTACTATAAGCATTTAATAATTTGATGTTTGTTATTGTCTCATTATCAAAGTCACTTGCATATTCACTGTTTAAAACATCATTTAATACAAAATTAGTAAATTCATTTATGCTCATTTTAGTATCTATGTTGCCACATAATACATAATATTTATATAAATCAGATGTTTGTTTTTCACTCATATCAAATAATTTTGCCATTTCAGTTGATGTCATCTTTTTGTTTATAGTGTCTTTTGATATATATTTTGATAATTTATTTAAATCTGCTCTTGTTTGGCTATCTACTTCAGATGCATATTTTTCATCTGTAAGCACTTGTGTGTTCATAAAGTTTATAAATTCGTTTATAGATAGTTTTAAATTATTATTTTTAGAGTTATAATATGTAAATATATCTTTTACATCTGATTCATCAATCTCTAATATACTAGCTATATCAGAAGCGGTTCTTAATTTATTTATATTTTCTTCTGTTGTAAAATTCTTTAATCTATCTATATTATTCTTTGTTGGCTCATCAATTTTATCTTTCATGTCATCTTGTTTTAAAACATCATTTTGAACAAAATTTACAAATTCATTAAATGTCATTTTATTACCTTCATTTGGGTTATAATATTTGTAATATATAACTTTTAAAAGATAATTTTCTACATCTGTATCTGAACCTAAATCATTTAGTTTTGGTATCATTTCATCATATTTTAATTTTTCATTAATTGTATTTGAATATCCTAGTACTTGATCTACATTATCATTTTCTTTGATTTCATTTAAATGTTTTGCAACTTTTTCTTCATCAGCTGTATTATAAATTATTGCTATTTGATTATTTTTACCAAATACTTTTCCAACTTCATCATTATCTGAACTTGTATATGCAATATCTAGATTTCCTTTTAAGAAAAAGCTTGCTATAAATACTACCACAAATCCTATTGTTAAAGGATATCTTGCTTTATTACTAAATTTTCCTAGCAAGTCGAGTTTTATACTAGGACTTTTCTTCTTAGTTTTTGATATGATTTTATCAAATTTTAAAATTAAACCTGGTAATACACAGAATATACTTAATAAGCTAAATAATACACCTTTTGCAAGTACTAATCCTAAATCTTTACCAATAGTAAAACTCATAAATACTAAACAGATTAATCCAACTATAGTTGTTATTGAACTGCTTGATATTGATTGAATACTATTACTTAAAGCACTTTTCATTGCTTTTTTAATATCTGGCTCATTTTCTTTTTCTTGTCTGAATCTATTCATTAACATTATTGAATAATCCATTGATAATGCTAATTGTAATATTGCAGATATAGAACTTGTAATATTTGATACACTGTCAAATATGATATTTGTTCCATTATTTAATAAAATTGCTATTAATATTGAAAATAAGAATAAAAATGGCTCAATATATGATTCACACATAAATAGTAATATAATTATTACCCCAGATATTGCAACTACTAATATCCATGTTGGTAGTACAACTTCATTTTCGTCTGCAATGTCACCATCTGTTTCAATGTCATAATCTTTATACTTTTCTTCTATACCTTCATATACATTTTTAGCTGTTTCTGAATCACTTTTATCATTTACATTAACAGTATATAATGTATAATCTCCTTTGTTGTAATCTTCACTGTCATCATGGTCAACTGAATCAACATTTTCTGTTTCTTCTAGTTCTTTTAAAATTGTTTGTTTTTCGTCATCAGTTAATCCTTTGAACATTATACTAAATGAACTTGTTGTATTAACATCTGAGAATTCTTCGTCCATTTTATCTAATCCAATTCTAGTTTCAGAATCACTAGGTAAATATTCTGTTATGTCTTTGTTTATTTTTACTTTTTGTGATGTGAATACACATATAATTGCGAGTATAATAAATATTGGAATAATAAAATTTCTCTTTTCTACAATAAAATTTGAAATTTTCTTCATCTAATAATCACCTTCCTTGTTACATTAAACAAGAAGCAAATCTCTTTGCCTCTTTACAATTATATATTATACTCCCTCTTTGTGAACTCTATGTTAACAAATTCCATTTTTGGAAAATTTTATTGTTCTATTTCTTTGCTATCAATTTCTAGTAAACTTTTTAAGTACTCTCTTTTAGGATTATTAAATTTATTTAATTCTTCTAATATTCTCCCTTTTTTTATAAAATGAATTTTACCAAATTCTACTTCTAAATTATTATCTTTTAAATATTTTAAATAATTTTCATAATATTCTTGCATTTGAGATTTACTCATATTTAGTTCACCTTTTGCAAATAATATGTATGTATGAACCGCTTCACTTGGTAAACTTATATATTCTATTTCAAATTTCTTTACTTGTCTTTTATCTTGTAAATTAATATTTAGTTCCTCTTGGCATTCTCTTATTATAGTACTAAATATATCTATTTTCCCATCTTTTATGTCATCATTATCTGCACTTCCTCCTGATATTTGCATACAATGTGGAAAAGAAGTATTATCAGCTAACTCTCCTACAATATAATAATTATCATTGGTTTCTAATAAACATCCACCAACTAAACTACTACAAGCATATTCTTTAGGTAATCCTATTCTCTCATCATATAAATAATGTGCATAATTTGTTTTCTTGCAAGTAATTAATATTTGATTACCTTCTCTTGTGCATTTTTCTACACACATTAATTCTCCATTCCATAAATTTGAATTTTCAGATTCACATTGTTTCCAAAAATCATCTATTTTTCTTTTTATTTCTTCTGGTAATTCAAGTTGTTCATCTTTAATTTCTATTTTTGTAATTGTTTTTTCAATATTTTTTACCATGATTAATCTCTCCACTCTATATTAGTATATTATCGTTTATTAATTTATCTTTTAGTTTTTGAAAATCTTTTATATTGAAAATATATCCTTCCATACCACATTTTCTACTAACTAATATATTTTTTTCACTATCATCGATAAAAAAACATTCTTGAGGAACTAAATCAAATTTTTCAAATAATCTATAGTATATTTCTTCATTAGGTTTCATCATCTTTTCTACTGCCGATATTAAAAAACCATCAAAATATTTTCCTATTTCTAATTTTTTTACATATTCATATACAGGTATATGTGTATTTGATAACGCATATATTTTATAATTTCTTTTCTTCAATTCTTTAATCAAATCGCAAATTTCCTGATTTATTGGCATTTTTGTATACCATGTACTTATTATTTCTTCTACTTTATTTTTTAAATTATTAGGTAATTTTTCTTTAAATAATGGAATAATTTCTTGATATTCCATTGAACCATCATCTAGTTTAAACCATTCATCAGACTTAAAAATTACATTTTTTAATATTTCTTGTTCTTCTTTATTATTAGAATAATTTGTTACAATTTCATCTTGATTCCATTCAAATAGAACATTTCCAAAGTCAAATATTATATTTTTTATCATAATTAGTATCCTCCTAAATATTTTTTATTTCACTCACTATTCAACCCATTTATAGCGTTGTTTTAAATCACTATATCTAGTCCATGGTAAAAAGCCATCATGTTGTAATCTTCCTACTAGAATTCCTGGATGAATAGAATTTACTTTTGCAAATTTTTTTATTTTTTCTCTATCTAAATTTTCAATTTCTTGTTTTACAAAATTTTTATATACCTCATCAGGTAATATTGTATTTCTCGAATATTCATCAGCTTCTAGTTCTTTTTTTATATTTAAATCTTTTTGTTGATAATCTATAAAATTTTCACTCTTTTTTGCATGTAAAAGCAAGTGTCCAATTTCATGAAAAAAAGCAAACCAAAAATGATCATTTGTACAATACCTTAAACTAATTTGAATAACTGGATTTTTTCCAATCCAAGTAAACGCTCCTCTTACTTTGCTATTGGGTACAGCTTCTTCCATCACAAAATATACACCATTTTTATTACATATATCTTTTATTTGTGAAAAAATATGCACATCTTCTTTTTCCATAAGCTTTTTTATATCTTTTAGTGCTTCTTCAAATTTTTCTTTACTATATTCATTAACATCTTGTTTTCTTGCTTCTATTTCACATTTTCGAATCCATACTAATAGAGGTTCTATACTATACCCATCTTCTTTAAATGAATACTCATAAACTCGATTCGCATATACTGGTAATATATTTTCTACTTTTTTTACTCCAAAAAATTTTAATAGCTCATAAACTTTTTCAGCCTTAGATGAACCATCTTGTAATTTTAGCCATTTCTTTTTTCTCATAAAATCAAGTTGAAATTTTGAACAAATTTCGTTTAAATCTTCTTTCTCTAATTCTTCTATTTCCCTTTTCTTTTCCAAATATCCTCTATATTTGATTTCGTAGTTCATTAAGACATCATATCCTATATTTATAACTTTTTCTAAAGCAACTGCCATATCCATAGTTAATAACACTTTATTGTTTAACAATTCACTTATATGTTTTTCGCTCATATTTAATCTTATAGCTAATTCTTTTTGACTTATATTATAAACTTCTAATCTTTCTTTTATTAATTCTGAAGTTGGTACAAAATAATCTGTTACTAAACTTCCCATAAAAATCTCCTCACAATTCATATTATTTATTTTAATTATGATAATCTATTATATCTATTTCTTTTATTATACTTTTATCATAAGGCATTTCATATCCTCTTGGTTTTATTATTATCCTCCAATTAGAATCTATGCATACTGCAAAACAACCTTTATAATTTCCATCCAGCAAATGACACCTCTCTGGTTTATCTGTAGGAACTAAAGAGAGAGTTTCAACTGTTTGAAGTGTATTAATTCTCATCATAATTCTTTGACTTAACATATTATATGTCTTTTTTATATTTTTCTCACTTTTTAATATCTTCTCTAATTTTTTGTTTGGAACATTAATATCCATATTCAACATCTATACTATAAATGTATTCTTCATCTTTCAATTCGACTCCTCCCTTCTAATTTAGAATTATATCATATTTTACCTTAGAGGTAAAGTAGTTTTATTGTTTTTGTTAAAAATTTTATAATTTGCAAATATCTTAACGCTAAAAATGTGAAACATTTTTATGAATTTTCATCAATTTTGTTTCACATTTTTTGCTGATTTTATACCAATAGTATCTCTTTTTAATACTTTTAATACAAAATTTTTAATAATTTACACAAATAAAGACTTGAAATATAAACTTTGAATGAAATGACGAATGTGCATGGAGAAATTTTAGAAATTCTTATGTAGTTTTATGGAAAGAGTTCACGATAGTGGAAGGGAGCCATAAAACAAATTAGAATTTCTTAAATTTCGTAATAAACCGAGGAATGTAATGAAAAGTTTATATTTAAAGTCTTTCTTATAAAAATTCAATCAAAATATAGTAACAAAAAAGATTAGCCAATTCTCATTAACTAATCTCTCTCTAATTTATTTAGTCAAACTATTAACATTCTTCAAGAAAATAATACTTTCAATAATATCTAATATAGAATAAATTAAAATAATAGTTCCAATTGTAACTACAATAGCTCCAGAATTGCATATAATGAATACACCACATATTATCATAATAAATGCAATAATCAAGCTATAAATCCAAGTATTTGATTCTATCACTTTTAATTTAGCAGATAAACTCATTCTGATAATTGCACTATATACTATCCAAATTCCTATCATAATTCTAAAAATAGCACCAATTTGATTACTATATGCTATAGTAACAGCACCTATAATGATAGCTATAATTCCTAATGCCATATCATAATTAAACATATTATAAATTTCTTTATTTTTAATATAATTTATTCCTTTATATAACCCAACTGCAATAAACATTATTCCAATTACATAAGATATAAATTTAACAGTCCCTTCTGGATATGCTATTAATATTATTCCTAATATTGCAAATATAATTGATGATACTAAAGATGCCTTCCCTGTCTTTTTTAAAACACTGTCTAAATATTCCATAAAAATTCCACCCTTCTTTTATATAACAATTTTATTTGTTTCTTCCTTTTTGGGAAGAACTACAGTAAATGTTGTTCCTTTTCCTTTTTCACTTTCAACATTTATTTCTCCATTTGAAATTTCAACAATCCTTTTTACGATTGCAAGGCCAAGTCCGCTTCCTTCACCGGAATGAGATTTATCTATTTGATAAAATCTTGTATATATCATCTCTAGTTCATCACTATCCATACCTATACCATTATCTTTTATGCTTACCTCAATCTTATTTTGTATTACTTCAATCTTTACTGATATCTTTCCATTTGCATCTGAAAATTTAATAGCATTATCTAATAAGTTTGTCCATACTTGAAACAATAAATCCTCATCACCATAAAAATAAACTTCTTTTGCATCTATTGAAAAATTAATATTTTTGCTTTTCCATTTTGGCTCTAGCAATAGAACCGCTTTTTTTATTTGTTCTGATAAATTAATTTCTTCATTATTTATAGCTTTATCTTGATGTTGTAATCTTGCTAGTTTTAATATATTGCTTGATAATTTTAGTAGTCGATTAGTTTCTTCTAGTATAATGTTTATATATTCTTTTCTTTCTTGTTCTGATAAATTATTATCATCTAAAAGCTTTGTAAAACCTTGTATCGAATTAATAGGTGTTTTAATTTCATGTGATACATTATCTATAAAATCTTTTTGTAATATTTCTGTTTTTCCCAGTTGTTTTACCATTCTATTGAAGTTATCAACTAATTCTTTGGTCTCATCATCTCTTTTGGTCTCAAGTCTAACTGAAAAATCTCCCTCTGCAACTTTTTTTGTTGCTTCAATACTCTTTTTTAATGGATCTGCTAACATTTTAGTTGATATTTTTATAATTGCAAAACTAATAAGTACAGTATTTATAACTATTATTCCTACACCTAATTCGAAAATTTTCCATAGTTCTGCTTTTTCTGCCTTGTCATCTAAATTAAATATTAGATATTGTGATATGGCTTGATGTGTAAATATATATAATCCTATTGCTGAAAGAATAATTACTAATATGATTGCAACAGCTAATTGAACAACTAATTTTCTTTGTATTGTTCTTTTTGTTCCAAAAATTTTATCTTTCATTTTTCCCCTCACTTATTTATAATAGCTTTATAACCTGCTCCTCTTACAGTAACAATTTCAAATTCATTTAAATCACTTAATTTCTCTCTCAATCTTTTAATATGAACATCGACTGTTCTGTATTCAGATTCACTTTCAAGTCCCCAAATCTCCTCTATCAGTTCTTGTCTACTAAATATAGTATTTGGTGTACTTATAAGCTTATATAATAAATAAAATTCTTTTTGTGCAAGATTATATACTTTACTATGTTTTGTTATACTTAATTGGTCATAATCAATTACTAAATCACCTATTACAATTTTTCTTTTATTAGCACTTTTTACGCGTTTTAATAAAACAGAAACTCGCAAAACCATTTCTTCCATATCTATAGGTTTTACCATATAATCATCTGCTCCTAAAATAAAACCTTGTTTTTTGTCTCTTATATCACTTTTTGCAGTAATAAGCATTATCGGTATTTCATAATTTGCTGTTCTTAATTCATTTAATAATTGATATCCGTCCATCTCTGGCATCATTATATCACTAATTACTAAATCTATATATTGTTTATCAATTATATCTAATGCTTGAACTCCATTATTTGCTTCAAATACTGTATAATTATTTCTTTTTAAGTATGTGACCATAAGCTTTTTTAGATTTTTATCGTCTTCTACTACTAAAACATTAAACATATTTTCACCTCTTCGACAAAAATATTATATAAAACTAATATGAATTCTATGTGAACTATTATCTTATATATTCTTCATATCCATATTGAGAAGAAGTTCCTTCAAGTTCTTTAATAGTTAATCCTATTTTTAATTTTTCTTTATCAATATTTATAATTTTGGCATTAACCATTTGTCCTAATTTTAATTCATCTTCTGGTTTTACTACTCTTCTTAAACCTGTTATTTCTGAATTGTGTACTAATCCTTCTAACCCTTTTTCTAATTCAACAAATGCTCCAAATGGTGCAAATTTTACTACCTTACAAGTAATAATATCATTTACATTATATTTATTAGCTAATGTATACCAAGGATTTTCTCCTTTTTGTGGATATTCTAAACTTATTCTTTTTTCTTCTTTGTTAAAGTCTTTTATTTTGACTTCTATTTCATCACCAACTTTAAATTTATCTTCAAGTTTTTCGTTTTTATCCCATACTAATTCTGATTTATGAGCTAATCCTGTTGTTATTCCTAAATTTACAAATATTCCATAATCTACAATTTTTGTAATTATTCCTTTATATGTTTTTCCTATTTGTATGTTGTTCCAAAATTCTTCAAGATTTTTAGCCCTTTCTATTTTTTTTCTTTTTATTTCTTCTGTATGTTTTATTTTTTGTTCTTTTACTCTTTTTATATCTTCTTCTCTTTTATATTTTTTGTAAGATAAAAGAACATTTCCTAATCCATCATTCCATTTTAATACATCTGCAGTTATTGTATCACCTGGTTTAAATTCGTCTTCTGGATTTTTACTTGCATCATCTGAATACTCTGATTTTGTTATAATTCCATCTGCTTTATATTTAAAGTCTACAAATATTTCTCCTTTTCTTGAAACTTGGATTACTGTTCCTGTTATTCTTTTGTCAAATTTTTTTTCATTTAATGATTCATTATATAATTTTTCAAAACTTTCTTCTTCCATATTATATATACACCCTTTCTTTCGATTTTTGTTTATATGAGTATAATAACATAAATAATATTTTTTAGCAAGCAATCAAGCAAAATTGAATATCCCTATTAATAAACCCCAAAAATATCATTTTATTAGTACACTCAACTAAAAATAATTACATAAAATAATCTATCCATCTTAACAAAATCAAAAAATATCATTTTAAAGTTTAACAAGGTGTTTTAAATTTGTTTAAAAAATAAATTTAAAATAGCGGAGCGTCCGAAGCTAAACAACAAAATGATATTTTTTTGATTAGTATTAAAGAATTATTTTATGGATTATATAATTTTATATTTCCATTTCTATATTCTTCTAGAACTTTTAAATAAATCTCATCTTCTACAATTCTGGCTTTTTTGGGATGAACAATATACCTAATATATAATTCAACATGTGAATTTACAATTTCAGTATAAATAATAGGATCTAAGTAATTATAGTAAATTCTATATTCTACAGTAACATCTGCAACTGCATCTTCCATTTTTTTAGGAATAGTTTTTAAAATCTCATTATTATTAACAATATTATATAAAACTTCTTTTGTTTTCTCAATATCTGCATCTAATGGAACTTTTATTGTAACTTCATCCCATATATATTTAAATGCTTTTGTATAATTTTTTAGTGGATATGTAAATACAAATGAGTTTGGTATATGTATTATTCTACCAGTGCTCTGTTCCGCATTTACTCTATCTCCTACTTCGAGTACTTCAAATCCTAAAGATCGAATATTTACTACATCACCTTTAATTCCATTAATTTCAATTCTATCTTCTAATTCGAATATTTTTTTCATATTAATGTATATCCCTGCAAAGAAATCAAAGATTAATTCTTTAACTGCAATTGCAATTCCAGCTGATAAGAAGCTAATAATTGTTACCATTCCTGAAATTCTGTGTCCCCATAGTAATATAACAAGTATAATAGCTATAATATTTAATGTTATCTTTATCATTCTATTTCTAAAATACTTCTTTTTATCACTTACATCAGATTTTGAATATAGTGCTTTTACTATAGCTTTTAAAACTCCAAAAAACGCAAATATTAAAATTGTTAATATAAATAATTCTACATACTCATTATAAAAACCAAAAGTTTTACTAAAATATTGTGAAATATCTTCTATTATACTCATACTCATCACCTCTTATCTACATTTTACCATAAAACAGCTGTTTATTCAACTTCATCAATACAGTCTTGGAATTGACTATTATATAATTTATAATAAAATCCTTCTTCTCCCTTTTCAAGAAGTTGTTCATGTGTTCCTTGTTCAACAATATCTCCATGATCCATAACTAATATTAAATCAGCATTTTTTATTGTTGATAATCTATGTGCAATTATAAAAGATGTTCTACCTTTCATTAAATTATCCATAGCTTTTTGAATCTCTATTTCAGTTCTTGTGTCTATACTTGATGTTGCTTCATCTAAAATTAATATTTTAGGGTCTGCTAAAATTACTCTTGCAATTGTAAGTAATTGCTTTTGACCTGCTGAAACTCCACTTGTTTCGTCTCCTAATACTGAATTATATCCATTAGGCAATGTCTTTATAAAGTGATGTACTCTAGCAGCTTTTGCAGCTTGAATAACTTCATCATCTGTTGCATCTTCTCTACTATATTTTATATTATCTTTTACTGTTCCATCAAATAGCCATGTATCTTGTAATACCATACCAAACATTTGACGAAGTTCTCCTCTTTTGAAATCCTTTATGTTATGCCCATCTAGCAATATAGCTCCATCTGTTACATCATAAAATCTCATAAGAAGTTTTACCATTGTTGATTTTCCAGCTCCTGTTGGTCCTACAATTGCAATTTTTTGTCCTTCATGTACATCTGCATTAAAATCTTTTATTACAGTGTTTTCTGGGTTATATCCAAATTTTACATGTTCAAATTTTACATTTCCTTTTAAGCCTTCTGTTGTTGTTCCTTCTACATAAGTTTCAACTTCTTCATCTTCTTCTAAGAATTCAAATATTCTTTC
>CAKPLT010000021.1 GCA_934167755.1 uncultured Clostridia bacterium | reverse complement strand
AAACATTAAATTGTACTAAAAAAGCTGAGGCAGAAAACTTTTAAAGTTTTCCACCCCAACTATTGACATAGAGCCATAAATTTTTTGGATTTATTAGTGTTCTTTGTTCATATTTTTTAAATCGTTTATTCCTCTATCAGCAAGCCTTGCATACTTTACCTTTTTATCTTTTATTCTTTCATCTAATTCTGGAACTATTCCAAAATTTGCATTCATTGGTTGAAATTTATCATTCTCAGTTGAAATATATCTTGCTAAAGCTCCAATCATTGTTGTTTCTGGAAATCTAACTTTTTCTAAATTATTATATTTTTTACATGCGTTTATTGATGCTACCATACCTGATGAAATTGACTCAACATATCCTTCAACTCCTGTAATTTGACCTGCAAAAAATATATTAGGATTACTTTTTAGATTATATGTATCATCTAATAATATTGTTGAATTTATATATGTATTTCGATGCATTACTCCATATTTTACAAACTCAGCATTTTGAAGTCCTGGTATCATACTAAATACTCTTTTTTGTTCCCCAAACTTCAAATTAGTTTGAAATCCAACAATATTATATATTATACCATCTGTATCATCTTGCCTTAATTGTACAACAGCATAAGGTCTTTTTTCTGTTCTAGGATCATCAAATCCAACAGGTTTTAACGGTCCATATCTTAATGTATCCAATCCTCTTTTTGCCATTACTTCAACTGGCATACATCCTTCAAAAATTTCTCTTTTTTCAAATTCATGTAATGTAACTATTTCAGCATTTATCAATTCATCACAAAAATTTTCATATTCTTCTTTATTCATTGGAAGATTTATATAACTAGCATTCTGATTTTTTAATCTTTCTTTCCATTCTTCTAATGATTCATCTTTTTGCTTTTCTTGGTCATATCTATTTCCGAAAAATGCTATATCAAAATCTATACTATCTTTTCTAATAATTGGTGCTGCTGCATCATAAAAATATAATTTACCTTGTCCTGTAATTTTTGATATTTCTTCTGCCATTCCAGAAGATGTTAGTGGACCAGTAGCTATAATAACAATTCCATTTTTGCACATTTCTTCTATATTTGTTACTTCTTCATAAACAACTTCTATTAATTGATTTCTTTTAATTTTATCAGTTACTCTTTGAGCAAATATTTCTCTATCAACTGCTAGTGCTTGTCCAGCTGGAACTTGTGTCTCATCTGCAATTTTTATTAACAAAGAATCTAAATACCTAAGTTCTTCTTTTAATAAACCACATGCATTTGTATGTAAATTTGATTTAAATGAATTACTACATACTATTTCTGCTAAATTTTTATTACTATGTGCCTCTGTAAATTTAACAGGTTTCATTTCATATAATTTTACTTTTATTCCTCTTTTTGCAATTTGGTATGCAGCCTCACAACCTGCAAGGCCACCTCCAATTACAGTTATATAATCTTTCATAATTACTTCCTTTATTTAAATAATTTCATAATATCATCTTTCGAAAGTTTACTAATAAATGATGTCTTTGTATCAAGTACATTATCAATAAGTTCAGACTTTTTTTGCTGTAAATCATATATTCTTTCTTCTATTGAATTTTTTGTAATTAATTTATATACTTGAACATTATTTTTCTGCCCTATTCTATATGCTCTATCTGTTGCTTGATTTTCTGCTGATGCATTCCACCAAGGATCATAATGAATAACCATATCTGCTCCTGTTAAGTTAAGTCCTGTTCCTCCTGCTTTAAGTGAAATCAAAAATACTTTTATATCTTTATTTTCATTAAACTCATCAACCATTCTAATTCTCTCATCAACTTTTGTTGAACCAGTTAGTTTAAAATATGTTATATCATTTTTTTCTAATTCTTTTTGAATAAGTTCAAACATTGAAGTATATCCAGAAAATAGTAAAATTTTATGTCCCGCTTCTGTAGCATCTTTTACTATTTCTATACACTGTTCCAGCTTACTACTTCCTTCTTGGTAATCTTTAATAAATAAGCTTGGATGACAACAAATTTGGCGTAATCTTGTAAGTGCTGCCAAAACTTGAATATGACTTTTTTCAAATCCTCTTAAACTTATAGTTTCAGCGATATCATGTTTTGCTTGTGCTAAATAATTCAAATAAATTTTTTCCTGTTCATCTTTCATTTGATTATTTAAAACAGTTATTGTTTTTTCTGGTAGTTCTGTTAGAACTTCTTTTTTGGTTCTTCTAAGAACAAAAGGTTCAATTAACATCTTTAACTTTTTCATTGCATTTTGATTATTGTCTTTAACTATTGGCACTTCATATTCTGTTTTAAATTTTTTATATCCAAATAAATATCCTGGCATTATATAATCAAAAATTGACCACAATTCTGCCAATGAATTTTCTATCGGTGTTCCTGTTAAAGCATATCTTGTATCTGCTAATATTTCTTTAACAGCTTTTGCATTTTGAGTATTGCTATTTTTCAAATATTGTGCTTCATCTGTTATAGCAAATCGAAATTGATATTTATTTTCTTTATATATTTCTATATCTCTTTTTAGTAAGTCATATGATGTTATTATTAAATCATATTTATATATATTCTTTATCTGATTTTTTCGTTCTTGTGCACTTCCTCTTATAACAAGTGTTTTCAATTTATTAGTAAATTTCTGAGATTCATTTTGCCAGTTTAATGTAAGTGAACTTGGACATATTACTATAGATGCTCTTTTCTCACAATCCGAATTTTCTTCAATATATCCTGCAATAATTGATAGCATTTGTATTGTTTTTCCAAGCCCCATATCATCTGCTAATATTCCACCAAATTTATAATTATCTAATGTTTTCAACCATTTATAGCCTGTTTTCTGATAATATCTTAAAATACTTTCTAAACTTGATGGTATTTCTACATCATCTTCTCCATTTTGTTTGTCTAAACCATTTATCAATTTTTTATATTCTGAATTTTTATTTATTTGAGTATTTGGAACAGTTTTTAATAATTGATTTAAATATAAACTTCTATTAACTGGCAATTTTACATTTCCTTTTTCTAAGTCTTTATAACTTATATCCATCCCTGTCATCAATTTGTCAATAAATTCTATATCAGGATTTTCTTCTAAATTTACAAAACTTCCATCTTTTAGTTTATGGTATTTTTTCTTTAGCTCATATTTAGCCATTATTTCTTCTAATTCTTTAATATCTATATTTAAATTAGCTAAATCAATTGTTAGCAAATTATTTTCAACTTTTATTCCCAAACTTCCTATTTTAGGTTGTTTTATTTCTTTTGCTTTAAAGTTATCTGTTACCATTACTTCAAATTTTTGCATATATTCATTTATGTCATTTGTTAGAAAGTTATATATTTTATCTTCCTCTGGAAGGATAAAACATTCTTTTTGAGCATAATACATGAAACCAGTTTTTCTAAACAAGTTCAATGCTCTATTTTCAGATACAACATCTCTTGGATATTTTATATCTATTATTTGCTGTAATGGATTAAATTCTTCTTCACCATAACAGAATTTCGTTTCAGCTAATATATAATCATTTTCATCAAAGTCTAAAAATAATTTTACCCCAAGCTTTTTAGGCTTGTATTGTTCTATTTGTTGTTCATCAATTCCTTTAAATTCTATACTGTCTTTTAATTTTAGTAATATAACTGAAAACAATTCTGGTAGTTGTTCTTTTCCAAATACTAATTCTGTTAAATAATTGTTTTTTAACATTTTTAATAATTTAATAGTTGTTTGCTCATATTTTTTATCACATCTATATAATTTATTGTCAAACAATATATATGTATACGCTTTTCCTTTTAATAGCTCAATATCTCTCATAATGTCTATATCTTTATTTAGTACAATTTTATATTCTTCTTTTCCCTTTTTTTTCATCACAAAATGTAAATCAGGATTTTTATCTATTAATTCTAATTTCTCATCTTTATATTCTTTTTGAAAAGATATTTGTTCCCCTTTTAATATATCAAATAGTTCATCTATTCCACTATTATTTAATAAAATATATCCATCACTCATGGCTTTTCCATAATATCTATAATTCGAATTTGAATTTGAATTTACAAATCTTATTATCTCAGAATGTTTTAGTATAAATTCTAATAATTTTTGCTCATTTTCCTCAAACATCTCTTTTTTGTGAACAAACTCCAACTTATTACCATATTTATATTTTTCTCCAGTCATCATTCTATCATAAAACTCATCTAAATTTTTTAACTTATACATTCTTTGATTTCCAATTTTAAATTCTACTCTTAAATTGTTTGAATATCTATCATAAATAAGTTTAGGTTCTAATCTTATTTTTTCTAAATTTGACTCTTGCTCTTTTTCTTCTTCAATTTCTTGCATTTCTTCTGCATAAAATTCATTTACTATTTGCTTAAAGCATCTATATTTTAAGTCACTTCGTAACATTTTATTTATATTTATATTATTAGAACCTTTTACCATTTTTTCATATTTAACATTTGATGAAAATTCCATCATTGTTGCTACTATATGTTTACATGCTGCATATCTGCTCTGATAATCTGGACATTCACATGTTACATCTATTATTTCCCCATCTTCTACGCTTATATGTGTTTTATATATATCTTGCCCTGTTACATTTCCTGTTATATCAAAATTGTTTTCATCATTATAATTTATTTTTTCTATTTCAACTCTTTGAGTTTTTACATATAGCCTTGCTTTTTGTACCCTTTCACTTTCAGCATCCCAAAGCAATCTCTCTATTATTTCATCATTTACTAACATATCTTCTCCTTGCCATTTCTTGGCTTATAATTATATAATATTTTTTACTATTTGACAAGACCTTTACAGCAATCTGCAAAAAAGACTAGTTATGTTTTAAACTAGCCTTTTTACTAAATATTTTTATTACTTTCTAATTTCAGCTCCAAATTTTTTACAAACATTTTCCATAACCTTTTCCATTAAACCATTAACCTCATCATCAGTTAAAGTCTTTTTATTATCTGAAAAAGTTAATGAATAAGCAATAGATTTTTTATCTAGTCCAATTATAGCACCTGTATAAACATCAAAAACCTCAATCTCAGTAAGTAAACTTCCACCAGCATTTTTTATAACTTTTTCAATTTCTTTTGATGTTGATGATTTATCAACAACAAATGCAATATCTTTCTTTATACTTGGAAATTTTGAAATTTCTTTATATTTCATTTTTCCTACTTTTTTCTTGAATAATTCATCTAAATTGATTTCAAGTACATAAACATCCTCATTTGTAACATTTGGATGTATCTTTCCAATCAATCCAATATCTGTACCATTTACATTTATAATAGCACTTTGACCAGGGTGCATTTCTTTTGGCATATCTTTTTTCATAAAACTATATCTTCCTGCATATCCCAGATAATCAAGCATTTCTTCTGCAACACCTTTAATTGTATAGAAATCAACATTTTTTGTATTATTCAATCCAAAATAATATTTTCCAGTCATTAATGCACACAATTTTGTATCTTCTCCATAAATTTCTCTTTTTTTATAGAAGCCTTTCCCAATCTCAAATATTGATACATCTTTTTGTCCACGAGCATAATTATATTCATAAATTTTATATAATGATGGAATTATACTATATCTCAAAGTATTTCTATCTTCTGTAATTGGGGCTAATAATTTTAATGGTTCGAACTCATCTAAAGTGTATCCATTTACTTCCTTGTCATTTATTAATATATATGATAATGTTTCATTTAAGCCTAAAGCAATCATTTTATTTCTTATTTCTCTTTGTGTTTTATCATAACTTCCTTTTCTCATTGGAACAACAGGTAATTTTCCTTGTATATTATCAACACCATATATACGGCTTACCTCTTCAATCAAATCTTCTTTAATTGAAATATCTAATCTTCTTGAAGGAACTTTAACTGTTACTGTTTCTCCATTAACCTTATATGTAAATCCTAATTTTCTAAATACATTAAGAATTTCTTCGTTTGGTATAACAGTTCCTAATACATCATTTATATTTTTAAATGTTATATCAATTTCTTTATCATCTTTATTAGTTGTATCATATACAACTGTTCCAGTAACAACTTTCCCATTTGCGTATTTTTCTAACAATGTACAAGCTCTTTCAATTGCCATATATGTTCTATTAGGGTCAAGTCCTTTTTCAAATCTATTGCTTGCTTCACTTCTTAAAATTTTATTAGAAGTCACTCTAACTTTTACAGAATCAAATATTGCAGATTCTATAATTATATTTTTTGTATTTTCTTCAACTTCAGTTTCTAGTCCTCCCATAACTCCTGCTAACCCAACACTATGTGTATTATCAGCAATTACAATATCATTATTGCTTAATATTCTTTCATTTCCGTCTAAAGTAGTTAATTTTTCTCCTTCATCAGCCATTCTAACAACTAGCTTATTTCCAAGTCTATCAGAATCATAGAAATGCAATGGTTGACCAAGTTCAAGCATAACATAATTACTTATATCAACAACATTATTAATAGGTCTTATTCCAGAAGCTATTAATCTATTTTTAATAAAAGCTGGACTTCCTTTAATTTCAACATCTTCTACTTTTTTTATTAATAACATTTTACAATTTTCTGTTTTAACTTCTGATGTGAAAGTTTTATTAAAGTCTTCTCCTTGTTCTTTATGTTTTAAATCAACCTCTTTAACAGGTTTATCATAAATTGCACCAATTTCATAAGCCATCCCTAATATACTTAACAAATCACCTCTATTAGCAGTCAATTCAAAATCTATTACACCATCGTCCATTCCCATATATTTGATTGGATCTTCTCCAGGCTCTGCATCATTTCCAAGTTCAGCAATCCCCTCTGAATCCTCTGGTTTTAAAAATTTATGTTCTATACCCAATTCAGCAATTGAGCACAACATACCATTTGACTCTTGCCCCCTTATCATACCTTTTTTTATAGTCTTATCTGGTAGAACTGCCCCATCTAATGCAACAATAACTTTTAATCCCTTTCTAGCATTTGGTGCACCACATACTATATCTAACACTTCTGTTCCTATATTTACCTTGCATAAATGTAAGTGATCAGAATCTGGATGATCAACACATTCAATTATCTCACCAATTACTAACTTTGTGGCATTAATTAATTTTCCAGCAGAATCATATTCATTTCCTACCCTTGTCATATCTTCTGCTAATTGATTTATATCTACATCTATATCTACATAATCTTTTACAAAATTCGTACTTAATTTCATTCTTTTACCTCCTTTTACAATTATTCTTCGTCCTTTCTATCAAATTGTGATAAAAATCGTATATCATTTGCATATAAATATCTCATGTCTGGTATTCCATATTTAAACATCGCTAAACGCTCTAAACCAGTTCCGAATGCAAATCCACTATATTTATCTGGATCATATCCATTCATTTTTAATACATTTGGATGTACAATTCCTGATCCGAGTACTTCTATCCATCCTGTTTGTTTGCATAGATTACATCCTTTTCCTCCACACTTAAAGCAACTTACATCTACTTCATAAGATGGTTCTGTGAACGGAAAATAACTAGGTCTAAAACGCAATTCACAATTTTTTCCTATTAATTTTTTTACAAATACTTCTAATGTTCCCTTTAAATCTGCAAGTGATACATTTCTTTCTTTTTTGTCTATTACAAGTCCTTCAACTTGACCAAATTGATGTGAATGTGTTGCATCATCTTCCCTACGATATGTTTTTCCTGCGCATATCATTCTAATTGGTGTTTTTTCTGTATTGGCAAGCATTGTTCTTGCTTGAACTGCTGATGTTTGTGTTCTTAATAAATATTCATTTGTTATATAAAAACTATCTTGCATATCTCTTGCAGGATGACCTTTAGGTAAATTTAATCTTTCAAAACAAAATTCATCTGTTTCTAATTCTGGACCTGATACAACATCATATCCCATTGATACAAATAAGTCTTCTATTTCTTCTATTACTCTGTTTACAGGGTGTTTGCTTCCTCTTTTCATTTTTGTTCCAGGTAATGTAATATCTATTGTTTCTTTTTCTAATTTTTCAGCTAACATATTTTCTCTTATGCTTTCTTCTGCGATAGATAGTTTTTCTTCTATAGATTTTCGTGCATCATTTACAAGTGCTCCAATCTTTGGTCTTTCTTCTGGACTTAAACTTCCTAAACTTTTTAGTAAATTAGATAATTCACTTTTCTTTCCTAAAACTTTAACTTTTAAGTCTTGCAATTCTTGTGAATTTTTTATTTCTTTGATTCTTTCTTCTGCTTGTTTTTTAATTTCTTCAATTTTTTCTTGCATTTTTTTATCCTTCCTTTCTCTAGGCATAATTATGGTTGGAAA
This sequence comes from uncultured Clostridia bacterium, assembly GCA_934167755.1. GTDB lineage: Bacteria > Bacillota > Clostridia > TANB77 > CAG-508 > CAG-269. The sequence continues at coordinate 7,388 of CAKPLT010000021.1, read as the reverse complement.
AGAATTATATAATCCTAATTGTCCAACAACAAAAGAACCCTCCTTCCTATCTATTAGGACGAATGGTTCTTTTCGTGGTACCACCTAATTTTATTAATTACTTGCTTTTTTATATTTTATAAAGCTCGTTTATTAACCTCATTATAGTTTTAACGGTTCAACCGCTTACCTCTACTATTATTCAAAGTAAGACCTCAAAAGTGAATTTTCAATATATTTTGTATAAATAGCTCTCAGCTTTGCTATTTTCTCTGTAATACATTTCAATATATTTACTTTGCTTTTTCATGGGCTTTTATTAATATACTTTATGGCACTGCTATTATAGCACTTTTTCCTAGATTTGTAAAGCATCCTGCTTGAAAAATTCTTCAATTATTTGTGCACATCTTTTTGAAGCTTTTTCTAAAAATTGTTCAAATGTTATATTATTATTTCCATTTGGATTATCTGATATGCTTCTTATAACAATAAATGGTATATTATCTAATTTACACACTTGTGCAATTGCAGAACCTTCCATTTCGATTGCATCCGCATTAAATTTTGTTCTTATTTTGTCCTTCATTGTTCTTTCTGTACAAAAAATATCCCCTGATGCAATTGTTCCAACTTTTATTTTAAATTCTTTATCTTGTAACTTTGATATTGTTTGTTCCATTTTTATAATTAATTCACTATCACTTTCAACATTTTCTCCTACATTACTTATAAAACCTTTAGGATGTCCAAATGCTGTTATATCAAAATCATGTTGAACTAATTTTTTTCCTATTACTATATCTCCTATTTCTAATTCATTATTTGCACAACCAGCTGACCCAACATTTATAATAGTTTCTACTTTAAACTTATCTATTAAAATTTGTGTTGTTCTAGCTGCATTTACTTTTCCTACTCCTGATTCTACTAAAACAACATTTTTAGTATTTATTTTTCCTTCAAAAAAAGTCAATTCATACACCTTTTTTTCTTCTATATCTGTCATTATTTTTTTTATTTCTTGCATTTCTTCTTGCATTGCTGCTATTATTCCATATATATTCATATCCTTAATCCCCTTATCTCCATAAATTACTATGCTAATATTTTATCGTATTATACACAAAATAGCAAGCAAAAAGACACTATATTTCAAGTGTCTTTTTATCTATAAATTATTGTAATTCAATAACTGCTCCAACTTCTTCAAGTTTAGCTTTTAATTCTTCTGCTTCAGCTTTAGAAACATTTTCTTTTAATGTTTTTGGTGCTCCATCAACCATTTCTTTAGCTTCTTTTAATCCTAATCCTAATGCATTTTTAACAGCTGTGATAACTTTGATTTTTTGATCTCCTGCTGCTGATAATACAACATTAAATGAAGTTTTTTCTTCAGCTGCTGCAGCTCCTGCTGCTGCTGGTGCAGCTGCTGCTACTGCAGATACTCCAAATTCTTCTTCTATAGCTTTTACTAAATCAGCTAATTCTACTACTGTCATTTTTTTGATTTCTTCTATCATTTCTTCTTTACTCATTTTAAAATCCTCCTATTTTTATTTCTAAGCGATATAAGCTCGCTACTCTAATTATTTTCATATTTTTATAAATTGCATAGATAAACTAAGCATTTTCTTTTTGAGCTTTAACTTGATCAAGTGCAACTGCAAGTTTTGAAATATTTCCAAGTAATGCACCAGCAAGCATAGATAGTAATGTTTCTCTTGATGGTAATTTTGCTAAAGTTATTATTTCTTCAGCTGTCATTACTTTTCCATCAATTACACCACCTTTAATTTTGTAAAAATCATTATCTTTACTATAATTGTATATTACTTTAGCTGTTTCTAAGTAATCATCATTGTTCATAACAACTGCTGTTGGACCTTCTAATAAACTTTCTAGTCCTTCAATTCCAGCTTCAGTTAATGCTCTTCTTGTTATATTATTTTTGATTACTGTATATTCAGAATTAGATTTTCTTAGTTCAGCTCTTAATTCTGTTACATCAGCTACATTAATTCCTCTGTAATCTGTTAAAAGTATTATTTTAGCTTCTTTCATTTTTTCAGCTAATTTTGATACTTCTTCTTTCTTTTGGTTTAAGATTTTTTCACTTGCCATTTATAATTCACCTCCTAGATGTATTTTTTATATTTTAAATTAAAAAACAATCCCTATGCCAAATAATTCGAGGCATAAAGATTGTGTTCATCTCAATATACCTCGGTAGGTCTTATTTTATTGCCTACTGTCTTTGGTCATTATTATATATAAATTATTTTTGGTTAATAGAAAGTCCAGGTCCCATTGTTGTTGATATAGATACACCTTTGATGTATTGTCCTTTAGCTGCTGCTGGTTTAGCTTTTATTATAGCTCCCATTATAGCATCATAGTTTTCAACTAATTTATCAGCTCCAAATGAAACTTTTCCAAATCCTAAGTGAATAATGTTAGTTTTATCTAATCTATATTCAACTTTACCAGATTTGATTTCTTTTATTGCTTTTGCTACATCCATTGTAACTGTTCCTGATTTTGGATTTGGCATTAAACCTTTTGGTCCTAATACCTTACCTAATCTACCAACTACACCCATCATATCTGGTGTTGCAACAATTACATCATAATCGAACCAGTTGTCGTTTTGAATTTTTGGTATTAATTCTTCTGCTCCTACGAAATCAGCTCCTGCTTTTTCAGCTTCGTCTGCTTTTGGACCTTTAGCAAATACTAAAACTCTTTGTGTTTTTCCTGTACCATTTGGAAGTACAACTGTACCTCTTACTTGTTGGTCAGCATGTTTTGAATCTACACCTAATTTAACATGTAATTCAACTGTTTGATCAAATTTTGTTTTTGGCATTTTTTCTATAACATCTAATGCTTCTTTAATATCATATTCTTTATTAGAATCAACTAATTTAGAACATTCTACATATCTTTTTGATTTTTTCATTTTTTATCCTCCTTTGGTTTTAACGAGCTAAATATAACTCTCCCACTTTTTTATTTTATTATTAGTCTACTACAACTACTCCCATACTTCTAGCTGTTCCAGCTACCATTTTCATAGCTGTTTCTATTGATGCAGCATTTAAGTCTGGCATTTTTTGTTCAGCAATTGCTTTAACTTGTTCCATTGTTATTTTAGCAACTTTATCTCTGTTTGGTTTTCCAGAACCTTTTTCAATTTTAGCTGCCTTTTTTATTAATACAGCTACTGGTGGAACTTTTGTAATAAATGTAAAAGATTTATCTTTATATACAGTTATTACAACAGGTATTATAAATCCTGCTTGATTTGCTGTTCTATCATTAAATTCTTTAACAAATTGCATAATGTTTACACCACTACCACCTAAAGCTGGTCCAACTGGTGGAGCTGGAGTTGCCTTTCCTGCCTCTATTTGTAATTTTATCATATTTGAAATTTCTTTCTCTGCCATTTTCAAATTTCGCCTCCTTTAATCTACTTTTTGTATTTGTGAAAATTCTAATTCTACTGGTGTTTCCCTACCAAACATAGATATTAAAACTTTTACTTTATGCTTTTCTTTATTTATTTCTTGAACAGTTCCTATTGAATCTTTAAATGGTCCATTTAGTATTTGTACTGAATCATTTACATCATAATCAACACTTATTGATGCATCTTCAAATCCCATTGCACGAATTTCTTCATCAGTTAATGGAATTGGGTCTGTTCCTGATCCTACAAATCCTGTTACTCCTCTAGTATTTCTAACTATATACCATGTTTCTTCAGTTACAATCATCTTAACTAGAACATAACCAGGAAATACTTTTTTTAAGTTTGCTTTTCTTTGTCCATCTTTAATTTCAATTTGTTCTTCCATAGGAACTACTATATCAAAGAAATATTCTTCAAGTTCTCTGTTTTTTACTGTTTTTTCAAGGTCAGTTTTTACTTTGTTTTCATATCCTGAATATGTATGTACTACATACCACCTTGGTGACATATCATAATCTTTTTGTGACATTTATTTGACCTCCTTATTGTTCCGGATTAGTTTGTTCACCATCATTTGTTGTTTCTTCTGTTGGTGTAACATTTTCTGTATTTGACTCAGTTTCATTTGAACTTTCTACTGTTGAATTATCACCATCATTTGTTGTTTCCTCAGTAGTAGAGTTCTCTGTATCTGTGTTTTCTTGATTATCAGTATTTTCTTCTCCGTTATCAGTACTGTCTGTATTATCAGTATTATCAGAGTCTTCTTCTTTATTATATTTTTCATTAACTATGCTTTGCATTTCGCTTATTCCATATTTGTTTCCCATATCGAATACAACATCTAACACAAATACTATTGCAGCAGTTATTAACACTATTGCAACAACTGCACTAGTATTATTTACTAATTGTTTTGGTGTTGGCCAAATCACTTTTTTTAGTTCTGCTTTAAAGTCTTTGAAAAAATGCTTTTTAGCCTTGTTTTCATTTTTACTATCTTTTTTAGCCATTTTATTTCCTCCTTAAAATAGCTTTATACTATTTAGTTTCTTTATGAGTTGTACGTTTTTTGCAAAATTTACAATACTTAACTAGTTCTAGTCTATCTGTATTGTTTCTTTTATTTTTTGATGTCATATAATTTCTGTTTTTGCATTCTGTACATTCTAATATGATATTTTCTCTTGGTCCTTTAGCTGCCATTTAAATACACCTCCGACTTTTTTAACCTTACTTTTTTAAACGATGTGAGCATATGCTTATAATACATATGCTCAAATATTTTACCACCTTTTTCTTGATATGTCAATGAATTTTTATTACTTTTTTCTTCTTTTTTTATTTTTTTGAACAGAAAATCCAAATTTCCCAATTTTTTTACCTAATGAATAGTAATTTCCATTTGAATATGCAATCAAACCACACTTAGAAATATCGAATGCACCCTTTTCATCAATATACTTCTCATCAGCATTTATTCCTAATACTTCTGCAATAAACATATGATGACTACCTAGTTCTTTAATCTCCTTTACTTTACATTCAACAGATACAGGGCTTTCTTTTATCATAGGACATTTTACAAATTTAGCTGGTTCTTTTGTTAAGTTCATTTCTCTAAATTTATCAACTTGTGCACCTGTTTTTACCCCACACCAATCTGTCGCATATGCTAATTCTTCGGTAGTTAAGTTAATTACAAATTCTCCACTTTCTTTTATAATATTATATGAGTGTCTTGTTGGTCTTACAGAAATATAAACCATTGCTGGATCTGTATTCATAATTCCTGTCCATGCAACAGTTATTATGTTTGATTTTTCCATAGTTCCACAAGATATCATTACAACTGGTAATGGATATAAAAAAGTCCCCGGTTTCCATGTTACTTTTGACATTATTAATCTCACCTCATTTTTAAATTTAGGTAATTTTATCACCTTTTAATATATTTTACAATATTTAATTGACATTTATGATATTTAAGAGTAAAATTTTTTACAAATAAAGCCAGAAAGGAGTAGTTGATATATTTAAATAATATATCATTCAATAAAATAATGACAAACTTAGAAGATCTTGATACAAAAGAAAAAGTCATAGAAAAATTTTTTAATTGGCTATTTGATGATACTCTTATAATAGATAAATCTGTAGAACTTCAAAAAGAATTAGACATCTCTTTAGTTCAGTCTTATACAGATCCATACATATACTATCCAAAGCAAATAGCGAATTTTTTTAATACACAAGCAATGCAGCGTTTATCAAGAATCTCACAACTAGCACTTGCAAATGACATATATCCTAACATCTATCATAATAGATTAGAACACTCTAAGGGGGTATATAATAGAAAGCTTGAAGAATTTTTATACAATTTTAATAATGAAAATTGGCGAAATATGATTGAAAAAAACAACAAAAAAACATATTTATTAGCTGAATTAATTAAAATGTCTGGACATGATATTGGTCATTTACCATTGTCTCATTTAATGGAAATCGAACTTCTATCATACAAGGGGGCACATGAAGATTTAGGTAAGCGTATTATGTTAGAAAACCAAGAAATACAACAAGTTTTGAGTAAAATTTCACCTGAACTTCCTAAGGTTTTAAGTGAATTATATGAAAGAAATATTATGAACTTTAAAGAGCATGATGAAAGCAACTATGATGTTGATAGACTTGATTATGTATCTAGAGATAATTTTTACTTTGGGACTCCTATACATTTTCCTCATACTAATTATGAATCAGTTCAAGTTCAGCTAGGAGCAGATGGAAAAATACAAGATTCAAATACTCACAGTATTTTGCCATCTACTTCTTCTGGATTTTACATAGATGTTTATAGTAGTAATTGCTTAAATACTATAGAAACATTACTTGAGAAAAGATTATATGGTTATGAGAAAATATATACTTCCCCTTTAGTTATAGCTCGAGAAGGAACTATACATGCATTTTTTGATGCATTCGCAAATACAAAGGATTATAATAATTACAGATTAGGCTCAACTATAGAATATGTGAAAAACAATAGCATCACAAGCATTGACTTAAACTCTTTATTAGGTTTAGATGATATATCTTTTTATTCTGAAATAATAGATATAGCAGAAAATCACCCAGACCCAAACATAAAAAGTTTAGCAGTAATGACAATTCCTTGTATAGAAGCATTTTTTAATTTAATATATTCCCATCTCCAAATTAAGAGCAAAGGTATTGAACAACTTTCAGCAGATGATATAAGTTTTCTAAAAAAAATAAAAAAAATTATAAAATCAGATACTGCATCAGCTAGTGCAATAAAAAATAAATATTTTAAAGATGAAAATACTCTATTTTTTGATAATAATATATTTGATAAATTACAATCATTTCCAGAATCAACAAAGAAGATTTTGAAAAATTGTATTTCTATTAATCACATACATAAAAAAGCATATAATATGAATGAACCAATTTATATTTATGACTCCACCGCTAAGAATATATATGAATTAGCTAATCATCCAAACAGAAAATATAATTGGTATGAAAAAGCAATGGATTTTTATAGTTGTTTTACATATATACCTTTATTAAAGTTTTATGGTATATCTGATGAAATTATAAGAAAGTTGGATAGTATGTCTATAGATGCTTCGAATTATTCATTAATTGTAGATGATTATTCTCCAATATATAATATGCAACCTCTAAAAACAGGTAACAATTATAAACAATATTTGTCTCAATTAGACTTAGATGAACAAAGATAGAACATCTTTGTAATAAAAAAATTTAGAAAAAAAAACTATAAATTAAGAATATTAATTTGTAGTTTTTATTTTATATAAAAAAAAACTGGCAACAACCTATTTTCCCAGCAGGGTAACCCACAAGTATCTTCGGCACATTGGAGCTTGACTTCTGT
>CAKPLT010000020.1 GCA_934167755.1 uncultured Clostridia bacterium | reverse complement strand
CTACTAAATGTTGGTATAATACATACAACTAAACATAGAATAAGAACAAATATTGTTTTTTTATTCATAATAACCCCTCCTTTATTTTACGCAAATACTTTATGTTGTCTATATACATTATACCTCTTTTTCCTTTTTATGTCAAATCGGAAGTTTGACACTTTTTTTATATAATAGGAAAGTAATACAAATTAAAAGAAACAGAATAAAAAATTAATTGTCCTTATCTTTGCATTTGGAAGTACAAATTTTACATTCTTTAAAATGATTACACATAAAAGGAGAATCATCAATTTGAGAGTATCTATGTTTTGAATTTTTTTACCAATTGTTGATTGAGCTTTGTTGAGTTCTTTAGCTATTTCAAATTTTCTTAATCCTTTGTTTATATTGTTTTCAATAATTTTTCTATCTTCTAAAGAAAGATGTTTGCCGTTAAATCACATAATATCCTCACTTTCCCAAGAAGCATTTACAATTATACTAAATTTCTTTTAGTCTTACAATAATCTTTAATGTAATACGAATTTCTAGTTATATTTTTCTAAATATAATTTACTTTTTCATTTCACAACTCATAATTTCTCGAGAAGTTTTATCTATAAATAATGACAAAATGCAATGTAAATGCTATAATAATCTTGAATTAGAATTTACAAATATAAAATAATTAAAGGAGAAACAAAATGTTAAATCAATTTTCAAGAACAGAATTATTAATAAAAAAAGAAGGAATAGAAAAATTACAAAATGTCAAAATAGCAATATTTGGACTTGGAGGAGTTGGGTCATTTGTAGTTGAAGGTTTGGTTAGGGCAGGAGTTAAAAACTTTGTTCTTATAGATGATGATAAAATATGTCTTACTAATTTAAATAGACAGATAATTGCTACAAGAAAAACAATTGGAAAGTACAAGGTTGATGTAATGAAAGAAAGAATACTAGAGATAAATCCTGATTGTAATGTAGAAACATATCAAGAATTTTTTATGCCTGGTTCAGAAACAAATATTATTACAAATGATTTATCTTATGTTATAGATTGTGTAGATACAGTAACTGCAAAACTAGAAATAATAACTCAGTGCAAAGATAAGAACATTCCAGTAATTTCAGCAATGGGGACAGGAAATAAACTTGATCCTTCAAGATTTGAAATTACAGATATATATAAAACAAGTGTATGTCCATTAGCAAAAGCCATGAGAAAGGAATTAAGAAAAAGAAATATTAAAAACTTAAAAGTTATATATTCAAAAGAAGAACCTATAAAAATTGATGAATATAGCAATAGTAGTTGCAAAACAAATTGTATTTGCCCTCCTGGAACTAAGAGAAAGTGTACAATAAGAAATCAAGTCCCAGGAAGTATTTCATTTGTTCCTTCGGTAGCAGGTCTAATGATTGCAGGAGAAGTTATTAGAACGATTATATCTGAATAGTTTGACAAATTATGTAAATGATTATATAATATAACTATAGAAACTTGAAAACCATATTGTAGGAGGATAATACTTTGAGAAAAAAAGTCGTCAAAAAAGAAGAAAATGCAACAGATATGGAATTGAAAGCATTAGTTGATGCTTTCGTAGAAAGTGCGGTAAATAAAGGATATACTGCTTCAAAAATTTATGCTATGACGCAAAAATCATGGCAGGAATATACATCTGAAAAAAGAGATGTTGTAGTATTACCAAAAGAAAGCGATGAAGAAGTAGCATTTCGGAGAAAGGCTGAAACATTTGTAGAAAAAAATCCAGATATTTCACCATACAGGGTTCTTTGTATTGAATATGAAGAGAGCGGAAAAACAAAAATTACAACAGCAACAATAGAATTTTTATATGTTATGAACAAAGCATTTCTGTCTAATGAGGATGTAAAGGATGTAAAACTTCAAAATGTGAAAAAAGAAGTAATAAAAAGATTAAAAGCAATGAAATACGAATTTCCAGCAACAGCAGAAGTAGACCGAGCATGTAGACAGGTTAAGAGATTTTTTTTAAACAAAAGACTAGACTGGTATAGAGGATTATCTGATTTTTGTGAAGTATATGAATGTCGGAGAGGCTCTATAGCAGAAATAATCTTAATAATGGAGTGGTGTATAAACAACAATTACTGCAAATAAAAAAGTATGCCAAATATCTAAATAGGTATTTGGCATACTTTTTTATTCTTCAATTATTTCAGAAACATTTTCTATTAAAGAAATATTTTTTAATAGTAGATTCTTATTAAATCCTTTTTTGTTATAATGTCCAACAATATTTAAAAGAGTTGAATCATCATCATTATCAGAATCTTCTATTTTTTTCATTTGTTTAATTTCAATATTAGAAGTACTTAATATCTTTTCTAATTTTTTTAATGCCTCATCAGAATTTTTTGATATTTTAATTTGTAAATTTAATAAATCAAAATGGTCTAATTTTTCGGAAAATTTATAAGAATAAGAAAGTATTACATAAACGATAAGAGTTGTAACAATTCCACCTAAATAAAATCCTGCTCCAATACTTAGTCCAATACATGTAACAGCTAAAAGACCTGCTGCAGTTGTTAATCCTTTTACATTAAATCCATCTCTTAAAATAGTGCCTGCACCAATAAAACCAATTCCAGATAATAATTGGGCTGGGATTCTTGAAGGGTCGATATCGTAAGTTCGTGACATATATTCGCCACATAACATTATTAAAACTGCACTTATACCAACAAGAGCATGCGTCCTAAATCCAGCAGGTTTGCTCCAAGAAGATCTTTCTAAACCTATAATTCCTGCTAGCATAAAGCCTAATACTAGTTTTACAATTGATTGAAAGTCAAATGAATTAAAAAAATTTAACACATTATCCATATAAAATCTCCTTTCTGTAAAATAATACGAATGCAATTATAACATAATAAAGAAAAAATTGCAAAGAAAATGAACTTTAAATTACAATCCACAGCCATTAAAAATATTATATATGTAGGGAGCCTTCCTCGGTAATTATATATATTTGACATTTTGTCCTATTCATTATGTTCAAAAAGAAAATTTACCATAAAAAACTGAGCCTCTCTCACTCAGGCTTAAAATGTATATATGTATATGATTTTAAACTTTTCGAATGTGATTGGAGCAATATTAGAATTTCTTAAATAAATTTATGGAAAGAGTTCACGAAAGTGGAAGGGTGCCACAAATTTATTTTAGAAATTCTTATGTTGCGCATTGAGCCGAGAAAATGTTTCAAATCATATACATATATACATTTTTCCCGTGAGCATACCTCACTTTTTTATTTAAGATTTTCTATTTTTTCACTCCAATCAAACGGACAAAATATCAAATATATATAATTACCGAGGAAGGCTCCCTACATATATAATATTTTTAAGGGCTGTGGATTGTCACGGATTTATAACAGAATAAAGAAAAAAATTTACAAAACACTTGACTTTACCCCCACTCTAAGTGATATGATATAGAAAAAATAAGGAGGAGTAAAAATGTCATATTTAGGAGAAAGGATTTGAACTAAATATGGATATAAATACTGCAAAACATTAAGAAGAATGATTAGTTGGAAAGGAAAGATAAAAATGGAAAAAATAAAAGTTTATTTTACTAAAGAAATTACACCAGAGAGTGTAGTAAAAATGTATGAGACTTTAGGCGTAAGATTGCCAGGAAAAGTGGCTGTAAAATTACATTCAGGAGAACAAGGAAATCAAAATTATATTAGACCTGAATTTGTAAAAGCAATTGTAGAAAAAGTAAATGGAACAGTTGTAGAATGCAATACAGCATATGGAGGAGCTAGAAACACAACTGAAAAACATGAGAAATTAATGGAAGAACATGGATGGACAAAATATTTTGATGTAGATATAATGGATGCAGAAGGAAATGACTTAGAATTAGACATCCCTAATGGAAAAGTAATTAAGAAAAATTATGTTGGAAAACATATTAAAAATTATGATTCAATGTTAGTATTATCACACTTTAAAGGACATCCTATGGGAGGATATGGAGGAGCATTAAAACAATTATCAATTGGATGTAGTTCTTCAGAAGGAAAATCTTGGATACATTCAGCAGGTGTAACAAAAGATCAAGAAAAATTATGGGACAACTTACCAGAACAAAATAGATTCTTAGAGGCTATGGCAGATGCAGCATCATCAGTTCACAATTTATTTAAAGACAAAATTGTATATATAAATGTTATGTGTAATATGTCAGTTGACTGTGATTGTTGTGCTGTTGCAGAAGACCCATGTATGAAAGATGTTGGGATTCTTGCAAGCACAGACCCAATTGCAGTAGATCAAGCATGTATAGATATTGTATATAATTCAAAAGATCCAGGAAGAGATCATTTTGTGGCAAGAGTTGAAAGACAAAACGGAGTTCATACAATAGAGGCTGCAGCTGAACTTGGATTCGGTTCAAGAGAATATGAGTTAATAACTATTAGCTAAAATCTATTTATAAAAATTAATAATATATATTTTTTAATACCATGGTGTCGCAATCTGAATTAAGTCCAAATAAATAACAAAATTATATTACAACTATGAAGAAATAAACATATAATAAAACAAATATTATTTAATTAAAGGAGAGTAAATATGTTTGATAAAAATTTTCTTATAGGAAATACTCCAATGATAAAAATAAATTACAAATATAAAGGAAACTATAATTGCATTTGGACTAAATTGGAATATTATAATCTAACTGGTAGTATAAAAGATAGAGTTGCATTTTATATGATAAATAATGCTAAAAAAAGAGGCACATTAAAAGAAAATATACCTATAATAGAAGCAACAAGTGGTAATACTGGAATATCATTATCTGCTTTGGGAACATACTACAAACATCCTGTGTATATTTTTATGCCAGATTGGGCTAGTAAAGAAAGAATAGATTTAATGAAAAGTTATGGTGCAAAAGTATTTCTTATATCTAAAGAAGATGGTGGATTTTTAAGATGTATTGAAGAAGCTAAGAAAATGTCTAAAAAGCTTGGAGGATTATTTATGAATCAGTTTTCTAATAAAGATAATTTCCAAGCACATTATGAAACAACAGGTGAGGAAATATTGACACAATTTTCTGATGAAATTGGAGGCTTTGTATCAGGAGTTGGTACTGGAGGAACTTTAATGGGAACTGGACAAAAACTAAAAGAAAAATATACAAATTTAAAAATTACTGCAATTGAACCAGATAAAATGCCAATTATATCAAATGGAAAGATTTTAGGACAACACAAAATCGAAGGTATTGGTGATGATTTTGTACCAGAACTTGTGGATAGAAATAAAATTGATAAAATAATTCTAATTAATGATGATGATGCAATTAATATGTCTAGAAAACTTTCAAGAGAATTAGGGCTTGGTGTTGGAATTTCTTCAGGTGCAAATTTATTGGGTAGTGTATTGTTAAATAATGAAATTCACCAAAATGTTATTACTATTTTTCCAGATGATAATAAAAAATATTTGTCTACTGAATTGTCTGATGAAATAAATCTTAATCCTGAATTTATTTCAAATCAAATTGAATTAGTAAGATTTGAAATTATCTAAATTTTTGTATAACTCAATGGTTTACAAAATTGTAAAAATATGGTATAATTAATATGCAATTGTTAAAAAGCAATATTAGAAAGGTAGTATACTATGGAGAAAAAATTAGTAGAACGGTTACAAGAAGTAAAAAAAGACTTGGAAGGAATCATCAATAGATTAGAAGAAAATGACATCGAAGACTATTTGCTTGATATATTCCATGTGGGAGGTATTTTAGAAGAGTGGATAACAGGCAAAATAGAAAATGAAGCAATAAGAGATATGGCGCTTGAGGTTAGTAACAAACTTAACAAAATAACAAGAAAGGAAATTTAAAAAAAAAATTTTACACGGCGTAATAAAAAAATTTTTATCGCAACAATAAAAAAAGTTCTTGAAGTTATCAATGAAGAACTTCCAAAAGAAGAAAAGATTGAGGATTTGGAAGAAAATTTGATGGAATCAGAAATATCATTTCCGAAATATAATTTTTATTCAGAGGAAAAAATACAGAAAATGATATATGACAATGCACGAGCAATTGCTCGACTTCTTGTAAATAACGAATAACCTATACCAAAGGAGAAGAATTACATTTAGTATTTTCTTCTCCTTTTTCCTATAAAAATAAAATTTTAAACCAATTTTTCATATAAATATTTAATCCATCAAGATCATAAGAAGCATCATCTTTAAAATATCTTAAAGCTTGATTTAAAACACCATCAACATAAAAAGATACATTTATATCTCTTCAAAATCTTTTGCAATAGCAAAGATATTATCATAATGATTGTAAAATGTGCCTCTGTTTATATCAGCTCTTTGGACTAGTTTTGTTACTGTAATTTTGTTTAATTCTTTTTCTTCCATTAATAATTCAGAAAATGTATTTTTTATTAAAATACGAGTTTTCTCAGATGAATGATTCAAATATTTAGTTTTCATATGTAAATCTCCTTCAAAAATAATCAATTTTTTAAAATGTGTTGAAATTTAAACAACAGTAAAAATGTTGAATTAGCAACACAAATATCAGATAATCCGTTAGATGTAAAAATGGTAATTGATAGAGTAGGATTAAGAGAAAGAAGAAATAATTTTCCATCACAATTATCAGGAGGAGAACAACAAAGAGTTGCAATAGCCCGTGCAATTGCAAAAAATCCTAAAATATTACTTTGTGATGAACCAACTGGAGCATTAGATTATAAAACTGGAAAACAGATTCTTAAATTATTACAAGATACATGTAGACAAAATAATATGACAGTTATTATTATTACACATAATGGAGCAATAGCACTAATGGCTGATAAAGTAATTCACTTTAAAAATGGAACAGTAGAAAGCTTAAAAATTAATGAAAATCCAGTTCCAGTTGAGAACATTGAGTGGTAGGAGGTTGCTATGAAAAAGAAGAAATCTTTAAGAAAAGATATAAAAAAATCAATTACACATTCTTGGGGCAGATTCTTTTCTATAATGGCACTTATGGCTTTAGGCTCATTTGCACTTGTAGAGTTATCTATTACTGGACCAGATATGAGAAAAACAGGCGAAAATTATTTTCAAGAATACAAAACAGCAGATATTACTGTTATAGGCGATTATGGGCTTGATACAAGTGAAATAGACAAAATTCAATCTGCAAGTAATATAAAAGAAGTAGAATATATTTATTTAAAAGATATTGTAGAGGAAGGTACAAATACAAGTTTTAGAATATTCTCATCAGCAGATAAAATATCTATGTATGAGTTAGTTGAAGGAAAAGTACCAGAAACAGATGATGAAATAGCAATAGATACAAATAATCAAGAAAAATATAATATAGGTGATACAATTTCATTTAAAGAAACAGAAGATGCAGCAGGAAATACAATATTAAAAAGAACTGAATTTAAAATTGTAGGATTTATAAATTCAACAGAAATATTATCAACACTAAATAGGGGAGAAACAACAATAGGAACAGGAGCATTAAATTGCTATGGAATTATAAATAAAAACAATTTTGATTCAGATGTATATATGATGGCAAAACTATTATTTACAGACACAGATGGACTTGATCCATATTCTGATGAGTATAATGATAGAGTTATAGAACATAAAAAGCAATTAGAAGATTTATTGGAAGAACAAAAAGGTATCCGTTTTTCTTCAATAAAAAGCGAATATAAAACAGGTGTAAAAACACTTGAAGATGCAAAAAAAGAACTAGAAGAAAAAGAATCTGAATATTATGAAAAATTACAAGAATATAATGAAAAAGAACCAGATGCACAAAAGGAAATTGCAGATGGAGAAAAAGAATTGGCAGATGCACAGAAAGAATTAGACGAATTAGAAAGTCCAATCTATCAGGTTGATAACAGAAGAGAAATACCTGGTGGAGAAGGCTATGAAATGTATCAAAAAGTATCAAATATAATTGATTCATTAGCAAAAATATTCCCGTTGTTTATGTATTTTGTTGCAGCATTAGTAACATTAACAACGATGACAAGATTTGTAGATGAAGAAAGAATAAATATGGGCACATATAAAGCATTAGGGTATAAAGATAAAGACATTGTTAAAAAATTCGTTATTTATGGCTTTTTAGCTTCATCTGTAGGAACAATAATAGGGGTATTACTTGGACATTTCTTAATACCATATATTGCATACAATGCGTATAGGAATGGCTTTTCAACACCAATGAATGTTAATTACAATTTTTGGTGTAGCAGGTGCAAGTGCATTAATATTTACAGGATTTTCAGTACAACAATCAATATCTACTATAAATGATAAGCAATTTAAAGAGATTATCAAATATGATATGATTGTGGCTCTAAACAATAATTTAGATGCTGATGAACAAACAGAATTTAATAATTTATCAAATAATGAAAAAATAGATAGTAAAACAAGTATTTATTATGAAAGTGTTTCAAAAGAAGCGGGAAGTAAAAATGATAAACAAGAAATTATGTTTGATCCAAGTTTATGGATAGGTGCATATATAATACCATTTATAGTTGTAAATATAGTTACATTTGTATTAAAATTCTACATAAATAAAAAATTAATAAAAGTCAATATGATAGAAGCTTTAAAATCAGCTGACAAAAAATGTATAAGTTAATCACTTCTACAAAAAATAAAAAGTAGAGGTGATTAATTTGTTTATACCAGACAGAATATATTGCGAAGACGGAATAGAAAATTACGAATTGGGAAAAGAATTATTAGAAAAGTATAAAGATGTTCCCAAAACAATGATAGATAATCATAATAATATTGAAGAAATGAGAAAAAAAGAAAATTCTGAATTTGCAAAAATGAAAAGAAATTTAATAATAGGAACAAGAAAAACACATAAATATGTTCCAAATTCTAAAATATCTAATTTTTTAGTACCATATACATCATCAGGTTGTATTGCAGCATGTATGTATTGTTATTTAGTATGTAATTATAATAAATGTGCATATTTAAGATTATTTGTAAATAGAGAACAGATGTTAGACAAAATAATAAAAACGGCAAACAATGCCGAAGAAGATTATGTATTTGAAATAGGAAGCAATAGTGATTTAATATTAGAGAACACAATAACAAATAATTTAGTATGGACAATAGAAAATTTTAAAAAATCTCCAAAAGGTAAATTAACATTTCCAACAAAATTTGATATGGTAGACCCAATCTTAAATCTAGACCATCAAGGAAAAATGATAATAAGGATGAGTGTAAATCCTGCTGAAATTATAAATAAAGTTGAATTTGGGACATCAAGATTAAAACAAAGAATAGAAGCAATCAATAAACTAGTAGAAGCTGATTATGAAGTTGGAATATTAGTAGCACCTATAATTTTAGTTGATGATTGGAAAAAGTTATATAAAGAATTATTTGAAGAGTTATATCAACAATTAAGTGAAAAAACAAAAAAGAAAGTATTTTTTGAATTTATATTTATGACATATAGTTATATCCATAAAGCAATAAATACAGAAGCATTTCCAAATGCTATAGATTTATATAATAAAGAAATTATGACAGTTAGAGGAAAAGGAAAATACACATATAATCAGTCAAGTAGGCAAGAAGGCGAACATTTTTTCAAGAACTTAATGAACCGATATTTTCCAAATAATAAAATAATATATTTCTCATAATTTATGCAAACGAATGTTTACAAAATAAATAAAAGGATGTATAATAGGAAATGTGGAGGTGATTTATGATGAGTATATATTGTTGTATAGATTTAAAAAGCTTTTATGCTTCAGTAGAATGTATAGAAAGAAAACTTAATCCATTACAGACTAATCTAGTTGTAGCAGATAGAGCAAGAACAGAAAAAACAATATGTCTCGCAGTAAGTCCTTCATTAAAAAGTTATGGAATACCTGGAAGAGCAAGATTATTTGAAGTTATACAAAAAGTAAATGAAATAAATTTTCAAAGAAGATATAAAGCACCTAATTATAAATTAGAAGGTAAATCATTTAATGATGTAGAATTAAAGAAAAATCCTAAGTTAGCACTTGACTATATAGCAGCTCCACCACGAATGTCACTTTATATGAAATATAGTACAACAATATATGATATATATTTAAAATATGTAGCACCTGAAGATATTTATGCTTATTCTGTTGATGAAGTATTTTGCGATATAACAAATTATCTTAAAACAAGAAATATGACGCCAAAACAATTTGTTGCAACAATGATAAATGATGTTTATAAATCAACAGGTATAACAGCAACAGGTGGAATAGGAACAAATATGTATTTAGCTAAAATTGCTATGGATATAGGTGCAAAACATATTAAAGCAGATGAAAATGGTGTAAGAATTGCAGCTTTAGATGAAATGTCATATAGAAAACTACTATGGAGTCATAGACCAATTACAGATTTTTGGAGAGTTGGAAAAGGATATGCCAAAAAGCTTGAAACACATGGTATATATACAATGGGAGATGTTGCTAGATGTTCTATAGAAAATGAGGAATTATTATATAGGTTATTTGGAATAAATGCAGAATTTCTTATAGATCATAGTTGGGGATATGAACCTTGTACAATGAAAGATATAAAAACATTTAAACCTGCTACAAATAGTATAAGTACAGGGCAAGTATTACATTGTCCATATAATTATGAACAAACAAAGTTAATTGTAAAAGAAATGACTGATTTACTTGTTTTAGATTTAGTAGAAAAACAATTAGTAACAAATCAAATTGTGCTAACAGTTGGCTATGATGTTGATAATTTAATTGACCCTAATTTGAGAAAATTTTATAAGGGAAAAATTACTACTGATAGATATGGTAGGAAGATTCCAAAACATGCACATGGTACTATTAATTTAAGAGAAAAGACATCTTCTACTAAACTTATTATGGAAGCGGTTGAAGAATTATATGATAGAATTATAAATAAGAATTTATTGGTAAGAAGAATTTATGTTGTTGCTAATAATGTAGTTAACGAGTCAAAGATAGATAATAATAAACAAACAGAACAAATTAGTTTATTTGTTAATTATGAGGAACAAGAAGCGGAAAAGAAGAAAAGAAATACAGAAAATAAATTACAACATGCTATTATTAATATAAAAAATAAATATGGTAAAAATGCTATTTTAAAAGGTATGAATCTAGAAAAAGATGGTACAACAATTGAGCGTAATGCTCAAATTGGTGGACATAAAGAATAGGAGAATAGAATAATGGGAAAATACGATGATATTATAAATTTACCTCATCATATATCAAAAAAACATCCAAGATTAAGTATGGAACAGCGAGCGGCTCAGTTTGCACCTTTTGCTGCTCTAACTGGTTATGGTGATGCTATAAAAGAAACGATAAAATTAAATGAAGAAAAGTTAGAAAAACATCTATTAATTAAGTAGAAATAATTGACAAATTCACCATAATGATGTAAAATATTTATGTTACTTATATCATAAAATTGATACACATTATAGGAGGTAATAAATATGGAATTTAACACTGACACAATTAGCTTAATCTTGTCTTCAAATGTAGTTTCAGAGCGGAATGGTTTACCATATGTTTCAGAACTAATTGCTTTTGGAACACTTGCAAGTATGAGTGATACTCGTAGCCCATTACACAAATATTTAAAAGACCAAGGAATGGAACATGAAAAAATCATAGAAAAAGTGCAAGAACTTTATAACAGACATTTGGCAGAAGAATCAGAAAGGTATGAAGCATTTAATGAAATTTTCGATAATGATAAATCATTAGATGTTGAACAGGAATCTGCAACAAGTAATCCAAAACAAGTTACATCAGAAAATATAGAAAATTATGAACTTCCATTTGTTGCAATAGAATTTTACCAGAAAGAAGGAGACATATATGGAACTCAGATTTTCTTAACGACTGAATTTTACAAAATACTATTAAGAGCTTCTGAAATTGCAGAAAAAATGTATGCTACTACTATTATAACAAATGAATATATGTTAGCTGCCTTTTCAGAATTAATTCCAGACATTTATCTTGAATTTATTGTATCTTGTTTAGGAAATGACGCAATATTACCTAAAACAGTAATTGATGACATAGGCTTATCTATACAAGGAGAACAAGAAGAACTTAAAGATTTATTTGTTATTCCTAGAAGTTTATCCAGCTTTTTAACAGTATTAAACAACAAATATTCGCCTGATGAAGAATACTGCCGGATTCTCGGAAGAGAAGAAGAAACCAATATGCTTATCAAAATACTTGCGAAAGCAACTAAAAGAAACGCAATTTTAGTAGGCTATCCAGGTGTAGGAAAAACTGCAATTGTTGAAAAATTTGTCTGGAATATTGTAAAAGGAAATTGCTATGAAAGATTTAAAAACGCAAAAGTCTTGGCACTTGATGTAACATCTATTATTGCAGGTACAAAATATCGTGGAACTGCAGAAGCAAGATTTCAAGAATTAGTCAAATTTTTGGAAAATAATCCAGGATGTATTTTATTCATTGACGAAATTCACACAGTTTTAGGCGCAGGAGCTTGCAAAGACGGCGAACTGGACTTAGCTAATGCTTTAAAACCAATATTAGCAAGAGGAGATACTCAGGTTATTGGAGCAACAACTTTTGATGAATATGAAAAATATTTTTCAAGTGATGGAGCTTTAAAGAGAAGGTTCGAAAAAATAATTGTTCGTGAGCCTAAATCAGAAGAATTGTATGATATGATTAAAAACCAAATAATAAATTTGGAAGAATTTCATCATACAAAAATTTCAAAAGAACTTGTTGATTATGCGATTCTTAATGCATCATGTTTTAATTATGAAACCAAAAATCCTGACAGAACACTTGATTTGCTTGACAGAGCAATGGCAGGTGCAGAATTAAAAGGAAAATCAGAAGTTAGTGAAGAAGATATTCTTGATAATTTTTCTATTAGAAAGAAACAGTTTGAAAAAATGTCCGAAAAAAAGAAAAGAGCAACTGCATATCATGAAGCTGGTCATTTCATTATTCAACATTTTTCACCTGAACTTCAACACTATAAGACTTTAGCTATTTCTATAATTCCAGCTGAAGATTACCTTGGAGTAAATGTTTGTGAAGAAGATGAATATGCAACACCATCTTCAAACAGAGAGTTTTACATTCAAATGATTGCAAAACTTTTAGGTGGTAGGATAGCAGAAAAGCTTTATACAAATGAACTCTCTTCTGGTGCAAATTCTGATTTAACAAAAGCCACGGGAATTGCAAAAGATATGATTACAAGATATGGATTGGATGAAAACTTTACTGAAAACAGAGTTTATCTAAGAGAAAGTAAAAATCCAATGTATACAGATAAAATCATTGAAAAAATAAGTTCAGAAATTGACCAAATTCTTGAAGAAGCTAAAGATTATGCTGATGATATCTTAAGCAAGCATCAGGCAGAACTTGAAGTTCTAGTTGAAGAACTTATGAAAAAAGGAATAGTGTCAAAAGTTGAATTAGAAAAAATATTTATTAATTTTGAGTCATCTATTGTTTTTTCAACAGGATTAGTAAAAAAGTAACTAAAAATTATCTCGAAAGGGCACCGCAAATTGCAGTGCTCTTTTAATTTAACACTATTGAAAATTATGTAAATATATGATATAATTAAAAAGATTTTAAACCAAGGTTTAATTTATTATTTACAATCTCCTTATTAAGGAGATTACTTATATAGCGCTTAACACCAAACATAATTAAAAAGGAGAGAATATAATGCAAACAAATGTCACATTAAAAACAAGGTCTCTTTATACACCAAATGAAGCAGTATTTAATGCTGAATGTAAAGCAATAAATGCAAATTATGATTTAGAATTAGAATATGATGGAAGAGATGTTAAAATTACTTTTCCGCTGTATTCAAAAATTGAGCTGACTAAATGGTGTCAACTAATCTTAGGACTGTTTAATAAAAAATCTAATTTTAAACAGCTTTTATTTAAAACATTTTCATTTATGAGGTGTAAAAAGAAACTTGAATACATTTTTTTCGAAGTACAAGGAGATACAATATGTGTCGAAGAACACTCTAATCCATATGAACTCATGAGAGATCATTATCGGAAATTAGGTAATGTGGTTTTAGAAAATGACACAGAAGAACTTATTAGAGATAGAAACTCAAGGCTTCTAAGATTCAATGTGTTCATCTACCAAATTTTTCTTGAAAGAACTTCTAATTCTGATTCTAAAAATGGGTGGCAAAGCATAGTTTTCTTATCAGGAGATGAAGGAATCGATTACTGGAGAAAAGAATCCCAAAAAAGCTATAAGGAATACAAAGAGTTTCTTCGGGACTTTGAATTGGATTCTAAGTCATCAGATGAGAGCAAAGAATTACTTATCTGGTTAAAGGAAATGCTTTTACATTAGAAAGAATATAGTTAAGCGCTATATAAGTTAGTAAATCGTTAGTTCTAAAAAACAAAAATACTAAGAATATTAAAATCTATTCTTAGTATTTTTGTTTTTTTAGATAAATCTTCATTTTTATAGGTTATCGAATCATTCCATCATATGCCGATGTTCTAAGTTTTGTTTTATCGCTAACTTTTGATAAAGATAACTCTATAGTTTTTTCTTTGTATTCTACAAAGCTAGATGTTTTGCATGAGTCTGCTTTTCTATTTCTTAAAAGTCCTTCTAATTTCGTCATAGTTTTTTCTCCTTTTCTATAGTTATTTTTGAAGATTAATCATATTATTATATGTAGAAAATATTTCTAAACATATATATAAATAATAATATAATTATATTAACATGGCATTTGAAAAAAGTCAAATAACTTTATGATATTATTCTGAAAAGGAACCAATTTACATTGAGTAAAACATAAAAATGTGGTATAATATATTTACAATAAATTTTAGGAGGCAACTAGAATGAAAAAATTCAATTATTTTGATTTCATGAGAGGAGAAGAAGTAACAGTTCGGGATATCTTAGAAGAAAAAGAATCAAAAGAAGAGAACCTGACATACTTCGTACTTGCATTACATCAAACAGAAGAAAAGGTTAAGCTTAGCATAGAAATTAGCAATGCAAAGTTGATTAAACCTAATGCTACTCTGTTTTATACTATGAAAGATGAAGATGCTAAAGGGTATACATTATGGAAAAATGGCTTAGGTCCTTTTGGGATTAAGTTGCCATAGGGATTCTATAATTAGAACCCAAATATAAAAACGAAAACCAGTTCAATAAAAACTGATTTTCGTTTTTACATTTATTTTCTTAAAATACTTTCTCTGAAAGGGGTTCTATTGTTTTGCTCCTATCTCTTATTGCGCAAAACTCTGATACCCGGAACTTTTTTCTAAATAAGAATTAAATTTTATATAATAAAGGATGTGTTCTTATGGACAAAAAAAGAATGAAATTATTTTATTTGAAAAACAAGGAGTAAAATTAGAAGTAAACTTAAAAGATGAAACTGTGTGGCTTACACAAGAGAAAATGTCAAAGTTGTTTGGAAAAGCTAAATCAACTATTAATTGAACATATTAAAAATGAAACTATGACTAATTTCTGTTGGGTATCGTGTAAAATCACAAAATAAAAGGTTATGATGAAAGACTAGCAGGAAATGATGCAAAAAAAAATATTAAAAGCAATTGGAGGATATTTAAAAGTATTAGACTTATTAGATGATTATGATCATAGAACTTTAAAGAAAATTGAAGGAAATATAAACGATAGGAAAATTGAATACCAAATTTATATATTTTCTAAAAATATCGTATTATATATTAAAAAATATCATATAATATTATATATAATAATTTTAGGAAAAATATTATGAATTAGTTGACAATTCAAATAATAAGATGCTATAATTATTGTATAAATAAATACTGCCTACTAGGAGGCAAAGAGTAAAATACCCTAGATAATCGATTAATCAGCCACCCAGTTGGCAAAGAGAAAATACACTGGTGAATAAATTTGGGAGTCTTGCACTCCCTTTTTATTATATAAGGAGTAAAATGGAAATTATAGAAGGAAAATTATATTTTATAAAAGATGAATTTATAAAAAAGTATAATCCTAAATATCATCTAATGGAAAATAAAGAAGCTGGAACCAAAAGACCAACTTATTTTTGTTTTAGAGATAAAATTGATAAAGATATATTGTGGTTCGTGCCTATGTCTTCTAAATATGATAAATATTTTAAATTATATAATGATATCAAATCTAAAAAAGGAATAGAACCAAATAACTTTGTGTTTGCAAGAAATTTAGCTGGAAAAAAAGCAGTTTTTCTAATTCAAAACATGTTTCCTACTTTAGAAAAATACATAGAACAAGAATATAAAAAAGCAGGAATATCAATTAAAGTTCCTAAAGCAGTAAAAGAAGAAATTGATAAAAAAACTAGAGATATTTTCGCACTTACAAATAGAGGCGTTATAGCTACTTTTACTAATTTACCTGAGTTTATAAATGATATTAAGAGCGAATACAAGAAATAAAAATAGGAAAACATATTAATAATACTTAAAATGAATAATTAAAGGATGTTCTAACTGTTGTAAATTATGTAGGGCTCAGCAAATATTAAATGGAGAACAGGTTGTTGCAAATTTTACAACAACCACTAAACATGCTGCAATAAAAGATAAAACACAAACACATCATGTAGATTATTATAATCTTGACATAATTATTTCCATTGGATATCGTGTTAAATCATCACAAGGTGTTGCCTTTAGGAAATGATGAAAAAGAAGTATTAAAAGTAATTGGAGGATATTCAAAAGCATTAGACTTATTAGATGATTATGATTATAGAACTTTGCTAATTGCTAAATCAAACCAAAACCAAAAAGAAAAAGATGTAATTATAGATTTAGTGATGAATTTTTTGAATAATGAAAATTAGAAGTAAACACAAAGATTATTTAATAAAAATTTAAACATTATTAAATAAATTTAAAGAAATTCTATTAAATATTTTATTTTTTAACATATTGGTTAATTTTTGTGATATAATAAGTTTCAGAGGTACTTATGTACTTCAATAAGGAGTATATTCAAGCCTTAAGTTGAA
>CAKPLT010000019.1 GCA_934167755.1 uncultured Clostridia bacterium | reverse complement strand
TTTTGTTTTTCACTTGTAATTCTTTCATAGTAGCTTATTAATTTATCTAATCTATCATTCGAAAGATTAACAATTAAACTCGGATTATTTTCAATTTCTTTTGTGAATTGTTTAAGTCTTAATTCTTTGCTATCAATATTAGTTTTTAAGTTTTCTGTAAAAGTGTTTATATTATTCTTTTTTATATTAGTAGTAATATTATTACATTCTTCCAAATGTGGCTCTGTTTTATTTTTATGAAGAAAAGTCAATTTAAAAAAGTTTTTTAATTTCTGAAAAATCGAAACTTTTTCAATTGGTATCAAACTATTTTTCACCAAAATCAACTCCTTCAATTTCAATTTGACTCTCTAAGTCTGCAATTATCTTATCTTGGTCTTTACTTAAAGCAATTAAATCTTGTGCTTTTTTAATTTTTTGTAATCTTTCAATTTTACTTTGTTTTTCTCTTTGTAGATTTTCCATTTTTTCAATTAATGCATCTAATTCTTCTTCACTTAAACTTTCAACATCTGTATCATAATTCATTGTAGGACTTTCTTTTGATTCTGTTGTATCATTTTGAATTGTATCTTGATTAGTTATTTTACTTTCATTAGCTTTTGATTGTTCAAGTATTCCTTTAGTTGCTTCCATAATTAATGAATATATATACTTACAATGGTCTTCAATCCTTTTGGCAATTACAATAGCATCTTCATATGTAGTTAAATTTTCATTTATAATTTTTTTACCGTATTTCAAGTTGTAATTTACTAAATCTCCATATGTTTCATAAAATCCTGTTGAGAATCCTTCCATGTCATTTGGATATATTGGAAATCCCTTTAGTTTTGAACTTGCATGTTCTTTCGTTTCATCATATGTATAGTATAATCTTTTAATTTTTTCACTATGATTACTAACTTCTCTAACGAGTTCATTATGATTTTCCACTTGAAATTCACTATTTTGTGAAACATATTCAGACATATCTTCTGATATATCATATTCTTGTTGTTTTGGTTTAATAATAAATCTTTCTGTAACATCTTCAGCATTTATAATATCTATTTGTTGATTAATTTTTACAGGAATATATTCTTTTCCAATTGGCATATATGTTGCATATTTTTCATCATCAATTAGAGTAACTTGAGAAAAAATTTCATTATCTTTTATTGTTAAACTATATGGAAAGTTATTACGAGTCACTAATTCTCCTGAACTAAGTCTACCATTAGATGTAAAAGTAACTTGTTTTGGATTAGTATCACTTATATCAATTTCTAATTCTCCAACTCTCATAGATAATGGTTTACCTTGTTCTTGACATTCTTTAATAAATGACCTTATTTGTTTAATATTATAATTTTCTAAATTTGGATCATAATCAGGAGATTCTTTTGAAAATGGTGTGAATATTATATCAGAGTCGAGTTCTTTCCATTCTTTATTTCTTAATTCTTTTTCTGTTAATTTTTTAGGCTTGTACTCTATGGTTTCGCCAGTTTCTATATAACGATTCCTACCAAAACTATTATTTTGGTTTTCTCTTTTTAATCCTTGAACAATTTTCCATTCATCACTCATATTTTTTCCTCCGTATATAAAATATAATAATCTAATAATATATTATCATTATAAAAATAAAAAATCAATAAAATTGTAAAAAAAGTACCTTACCTCCTGTAAGATACTTTTTATTAACTAACTGCAAATTATTGCAGTTTACAATTAGATAAAAATTCATTGAAAAAAGCCTCCTCTCCATTAATTCCAAAAACATCATAATGTGAAATCTCATGTCGAATTGCATTTTCTACAAATTCGTCATATGGAATACACATATGTTTGTCAACAGTTCCTGCTTTTATATCCATAACTGGATCAGCAATAACTTTATCTCCTTTCTCATCAAAGTAAAGCACACTACAATGATTTCCACCATCTTCTTCAGGTGTTATTGTAAAATAGCATTTAATTCCTGCTTCGTGTAATAAAGAAACAAGATACATACTATAATGCAAACAACATCCAACATGATTAGCTTCAACATACATTCTCTCAGTTTCTGGCATTTTGTTTGCCTTGATACCTGAGTATATGATGCTCATTGTATGTTCTCCTGCCTTGGATAAATCATATCTGTTACCAACTACTACCTTTTCATATTGCTTTCTAATATCTTTCATAAGATATATCCTCCCTTTATTAATTTATAGTTGATGTTTTGTTACTGCTAACTGAATAAAGCTTTCTTCTCCTTTCTAATTGTTAGCACTTATTTGTCCAATAATAATTGGATTTTGTTTTCCAAAAGAAAAGCCTTCTAATCTTTCCTGTGTAACTTTGATTCCCTCCTTTATGTTTTCTTCAAAGTATTTTATTGCTTCTTCAGAAACAATGCAAAGTGTCTTATAATTTTTAATTACAGATCCTTCTGCTTTGAAAAAATAATCACTATCCATTGTAAAAACACTTTGTTCTTTAAAGGTTTTAAGTTTTTTGGTCTGTGTGCATAATGCTTCTAAAACTTTTCCTCCTCTTTTACT
This sequence comes from uncultured Clostridia bacterium, assembly GCA_934167755.1. Classification (GTDB taxonomy): domain Bacteria; phylum Bacillota; class Clostridia; order TANB77; family CAG-508; genus CAG-269. The sequence continues at coordinate 17,252 of CAKPLT010000019.1, read as the reverse complement.
TGCATAGACCATATCACTTCCTGTATTTACCCAAAAAGCCTTTTTCTTCTTATGGAAATTGCATATCGCTGTAATCGACATACAAGCTTTTTTGGTATCAATTAATTTAGATTTTTCAGCATTCCAAGCAATCAATAACGGTTTCTTCAATGATTCATATCTAAATTCTGAATTATGAGTAATCCAATTAATACGGTCGTATTTTTCTGTCCATACATCGTATAATGTAGAAAGAATCTTATTTGCAACCTCCTCCATTTCTTTTGTCATTGAGATATTAGATTTTACAAATCCTATAAATTGTACATCTTCATTCTCAATTTTCAAATAAACTGCCTTGTCCATTGTTCCTTCTGTCATAATTGTAGTCTCCATCATAATGCTCTCTCCTCTTTATCTTCATTTTTTTAGGTTACAATATTACACTTGCCTTTCTCCAAGTGCTTATTCTAAGTTTATGTTAACATTAATATTTTATCATAAAATATGGGAAAAGTCAATTTTTATGTAAATCAGTCCTTGTTTTTTGTATTTCATTTTGGAAAATGTCCTATACTTTTCATTTTAGAAAATGTCTCATTTATGCCGAGAAAACTTATTGATTTTGAGTAATCCTTTGGTATGCTTTTGACCCTCAAAGCTTTTATTCTTGCAGTTTTGAGCGTTAATAGGTTTCCAAAGGAGTAGAGGCTCAATGTCAATAAGGAAATTGGAATAAATTAGACATTTTCTCAAATGATATATTAAGACATTATCACAAATGAATCATAAAAATTTTTTGAATATTCAAAAATCATTTGACATATACTAAAAAAAGTAGTATACTATATTTAGCTTAAGCAAGAGAATAAGTCGAAGAACTCAAATGTTCACAGAGATATGTTGGTCGCATATCTCTTTTTTTGTGTGCAAAAATAAAATAAAGGCAGTTGGTCAGACTGCCTCCTAGCTTTTGCTAGTCTTGAGAATTGTCATCTTTATTGCTATCACTTAAGCTAAGTAATAATAAAACAATAAGACGCCATATTAAGTCAAATGAACTCAAAATGTTCACCTCCTTTCCCAAAGATTTCCTTTGAAAAGGATAAATGCATATACTCTATAATTCTCCAAAAAACAATAATTTAAAATAATTTTATATGCAAAATATAATGGTGGAAGTTTTATGTTGTATAATATATCTATTATAAAGTTGCATAGAAACTTTATTCTTTCCATGATATTTTTTTACCATAACACCATTCCATTCTTTTTCCCTTATACCTTCTCTGTTATAATCTGATACAAGTAAAAATCATTTTCATCTTTGTATTCTTTCTCCTGGATATTCTCCTGTTACCCACTCACTTGGCTCGCTTTCTTTTTTCTTGCTCGGTGCTTTTTGATATATCCCCATTCTCTGCATTACATGATATAACCCCTAAATTGTTCTTGTGTATCCTGCTTTAATTAATTTAACCCACGCTACCACTAATCCTGTTTCTTTATTGGTTTGCTATCATTATCACTTCTAACTTAAGAGATTTTTCAATACCATTTTTATAATTTTCTGAAATATCATATATATTTTATGCCTCTTGTTTTCTAAAATAAATTATCTTGACTAAATTCATGGAATCAAACTTCTTTTGTAATTCAACAATCACTATAGGAAGTAAAGAAATCCCAATTGTAACCAACCATTGATGCTGAGTTAGTGTAACAACTTTAAACAAATCTGCCAATGCTGGAATCCATACAACAATAGTTTGAACTATAACACCTAGTACAAAACTTCCAATCAAATACTTATTCTCAAATAAACCAGTTTTAAATATAGATTGTTCACTTTTTATGTTGAAACTGTGGATAAGTTCTAATAATCCTAAAGAAACAAATGCCATAGTTCTTGCAACTTCTAAATTATAACATTTATTTCCTATTCCAAATGCTACAAGTGTTAATACCCCTATCATAATACCTTCAACAACTATTTTATTCCATAATCCATCTGCAAAAATGCCCTTTTTGTTATCAACTGGCGGTCTTTTCATAATATCTTCTTCAGCAGGCTCTAATCCTAATGCAATTGCTGGCAATGAGTCTGTTACTAAATTTATCCACAATAATTGAATTGCTAACAATGGAGATTTTAATCCTAGAACAAGTCCCATAAATACTGTTACTATTTCTCCTATATTTGTTGCAATCAAAAAATGTATTGCTTTTTTGATATTATCATATATATTCCTTCCTTGTTTTACTGCCTTTACTATTGTTACAAAATTATCATCTGCCAATATCATATCAGCTGCATTTTTGGCAACATCTGTCCCGTTTTTTCCCATTGCAATTCCTATATCTGCACATTTTAATGCAGGACTATCATTTACACCATCACCTGTCATTGCAACTACATTTCCAGCACTTTGCCAAGCTTTTACTATTCTGACTTTATGTTCTGGTGTAACTCTTGCAAATACAGAATATTTTTTTATGTTTCTTACCAATTGTTCTTGAGAAATTTGGTCAAGTTCTTTTCCTGTTATTGCTTTATCATGTGGTGCTAAAATGTTTAAATCTTTTGCAATAGCTTTTGCTGTTGCAATATGGTCACCTGTTATCATTACTGTTTTTATTCCAGCTTTTTTACATGTTCGTACTGCTTCTTTTACCCCTTCTCTTGGAGGATCTATCATTCCTATTAATCCAACAAAATTTAATCCATCTTCTAATAAATTCATTTCCGAATTTCTAGGTAATCTATCTATTTCTTTATAAGCTACTGCAATTACCCTTAATGCCTTTTCTGCCATTTGTTGATTTTCTATTTCTATTCTATTTTTTTCTGCACCCATCAAATTACATTTATTTAATAATATATCTGGTGCACCTTTTGTTATAATAAGATATCTTCCTCTATATTTATGTATTGTTGTCATCATTTTTCTATTTGAATCAAATGGAATTTCTGCAATTCTAGGCATTTCTATATATAAATCATTTTTATTTAAATTATGTTTAAGTCCATTTTGTACTAACGCAATTTCTGTAGGCTCTCCATTTACTTTTATTTGTCCATTATGATGTGCAATATTGCTATCTGTGCACATTGTAGCTAATTTACTTGCTAACATTATATCTCTCGCTTTTATTTCTACAACAGTCATTTTATTTTGAGTTAATGTACCAGTTTTGTCTGAACAAATAACATTACTACATCCTAGCGTTTCTACTGCTGGTAATTTTCGAATTATACTATTATTTTTTGCCATTTTACTTACTCCAATTGATAACATAATTGTAACAATTGCCGGTAACCCCTCTGGAATTGCTGCAACTGCCAATCCAACTGAAGTCATAAACATTTCAATTGGATCTATGTGTTTTATCATTCCTATAAAAAATATAAGTACACAAATTACTAAACATACTATTCCTAATGATTTTCCTACTTGTGCCAATTTCTTTTGTATAGGTGTTTCTGGCGTTTCATCTTCCATAATCATATTAGCAATTTGTCCAACTTTAGTATTCATACCAGTTTCTGTTACAACAGCTTTTCCATGTCCGTTTACAACAATACTTGCCATAAATGCCATATTTAACATATCACCTAATGGTACCTCATTTTGCGCTACCACATCTGCATTTTTTAGTACTGGTTCTGTTTCTCCTGTTAAGCTTGATTCTTCTATTTTTAAATTATAAGTTTCTAATAGCCTGCAATCTGCTGGCACATAAATTCCTGCTTCTAGTTCTACAATATCTCCTGGAACTAAGTCTTCTGCATAAATTTCTTGTATCCTTCCATCTCTTATTACTTTTGCTTTTGGTGGAGTCATTTGTTTTAATGCTTCAATTGATTTTTCTGCTTTCGCTTCTTGAATGACTCCCATAAGTGCATTAAATACTACAATTGCTATTATTATTATTGAATCAACATAATCATTTTCTCCTTGAAAATATGATGTAACTGCTGATAAAATTGATGCTATTATTAAGATGATAATCATAAAGTCATTAAATTGTTTTATAAATTTTACTATTAATGTTTCTTTTTTCTTTTCTTCTAGTTTGTTACTACCATATTTTTGTTTTCTAGTTTGTACTTCTCTTTGTGTTAAACCAGTCCCCTGCTTTGTCCCTAGTTTTTGCACAACTTCTTCTTTTCTTAAAGTTTCCCACATAATTTTCCTCCTTGTTTTTCTTTTAGTAAAATTGTATGTGGCTTGTCTTTTATTTATTACAAAAAAACTACCCGAATCACGGGTAGTTTTTCTCTCAACTTATTTTTTTCTCAAAAAATGTCATTGGCTCTAATACATTAATTGTATCAACGAGTTCTTCAATTCCTTTTTCGTTTCCTGTTTTTACTTGATACGCTATATGCGTATCATTTTCATAGTAAAATTTCATTGCACTATGTATATATAATGCTGAATTGATATTTCCCCAAGTATTTGAAATATTTTCATCAACTTCTACATAATCGACATCTTTTTTTTGTGCATTTATTATTAAAATGATAGGTTTTTTATTTAATTCGATTAGTTTTTTTGATGCTTTTTCAAAATCTGGTGTAATTCCTGTTTCAGTATCATATATTAATATTGTGTTTTTACTCTTTTCAATATTTCTAACTACATTGATACCATTTTTTTGGAATTCTTTTATAAGGTAATTTCTTACCTCATCTTCCTCCTTTCTGTATTCTTCGTCAATTAAAATTGCTATACTATTCATGTTAATTAACCTCCTTATAGTTAGCAAATAAGTTAAAAATTACTATATATATTATATCACTCATTTACATAATATGTCAATGTCTAATAATAATTTTATTCTAATCATATCCGCTAATTCCAAGTCTTCTACTTTCATTTCTCCATTCATAATCTTCTGGTATAAATCGATTGTATTCTTTTTTTCTGTTTCATAATCTAAATCTTGAACATAAACATATCTTCTTTTCTGTTTTTGAAGTTTTTGTATATCATTATTTATATTAGTAATATTTTGACCATCTTTAGATTTACTATATTTTTCTGTTTTAAAAAACTTCTTTCTTAGCCATATCAGAAATTTAGAAAATAAATTATTAGGTTGAAGAATCAAATTATTCATCTTCCATCACCTTCCAATCCTTCTTTTATATTTTTATATTTATGATCAATTGTTTCTTCAGTTTTCTTATACTCCTCTATCGCTTTGGCAGTAGAATCTTTTATAAAACTTACTTCATTTACTTCTATTCGGGTTCCATTTGTTTCTTTTATTTTTTTTACTTCTTCTAAAAAATCCTTAGTAGTTAGTCCAGCTTTTTTGCTCATTTTACTTAATATAGATTTTTCTGTTTTTATTTCTTCTTCTCTAATTTTTTTATCTAAATATTTATCATATTCCCTCTTGAAACCTTGAATTTCTCTTGCTAATATTGATATTCTATTTCTTTTATCTGTTGAAAATTCAGGATTTAATAAATTATCAACACCATCAAATTCCAATCCATTTCTTTTATCTTCTTTAAAAAATACATCTGGATGGTACTTTATAGAATTTAAAATACATCTTTCAATATAACCTTTTGCTTGTTCTAAATTTATTAACACATTATTAGAATCACAAAAATTATGGTTATTCTCTAATGTTTCTTGTAATACTTGTTCTATACTAAAATGAGTACCATCCTCATTGCAGCCATACATGAATTCTTCAATAAATTTTCTAGCATCAATAAGTTCTTGAGACATTTTTCCAGATTTATCACACCCTTTGGGACCATATTTAATTCCTGTTACCCATGAATACTCATTAAATTTGCTATTAATTCTTATAAAATTGTCATCTCTTGATTTTTTTCTTTTATCTCTACTAATGCTAAAAGCACTTTCATCTTTATCTATTACAAATCCTTCTTCATTTTTCCTTGCCATTTTTCCTTTTACTTTTTCAAATCCATTTTTTTCAAAATAGTGTCTACTGAAAATATCCATAAGTTCACTTAATTTTTGTGAATCTCCTATATCTATTCCTTTTATTTTTGTAATTTCTAATTTTCTCAATGTTTCTAATGAATATTTTGTTATATATGGTACTATATTTTTGTCTGTTTCTTTTTTTGTTCCACTTGTTAATAACAACCCTCTTATATAAGCTAATTCTTCTCCTAAATTATAATCTTCAATTACACCATTCTTTTCTTTTAAAACAGTATATTTCTTATTTTTTGCATCAATATCAAATTCTTCATTAGCCACTGTATAATTTGTTAAATCTTTTACTATTTTATTTATTTCATTTTGTGGAAAATTTTGTTTCAAAAAATCTTTCAAATCTAAATTTTCAAAGTCTGATATATTTTCACTTTTTCCTTTTGAATTTGCATATTTAAAATATAATCCATCTGGAAATTTCATATCTTCTTTATAACTTTTTAATATGCTTAATACATTCAACAACTTTTTTATTCTATAATCATCATTTCGTGATTTTATGTCCTCTATGTATTCATTAACTCTTTGTTGTAATGGTGTTAACTCAAAAAAGTCTTGACCTAATATTTCGCTTTCTGAGGGTTCCAAATTTTCTTTTCTTTCAAGATCTTTTAATGAAATTTGATATTTGCTAATCAATCTGTCTATTTGTATTTTAATTTCATCAATTGATTTATTAAAACCTGAATTATTCATATTTGTATATCTATTAATTAATCTTTTTAATATTAAACCATATCTAATTTCTTGTTGATCATTTTTATAGTCTTTGTTTACATCTGGAATTTTATTTTTTTCTTCAATCCAGTTATATGTTTCTTCTAATTTAGATAAATCATATTCTGGTGAAAATTTTTCTGTGTAATTGTTTACTAAATAATTATATCTATTACAAGCAAAGTCTACTACAGATGGCCTTTGCATATCTTTTTCACTAGGTGAATGTATAGTCCTTCCTATTCTTTGTGAATATACTATTTCAGAATTTGTTTTAGAATACATAAAAACACCCTTGGTTCCATCTAAATGTATTCCTTCATCTAATAATTTTTTTGATAAAACAATATGTACCTTTTTTCTTCCATTTTGTTCTTCCTCTTTATTTTTTTCTGATATTTCATCTAACTTGTTTTTGTCATTTTCATAGTGAATTTCAATATCATCAGCATTTTCAAAGGCTTTTTCTAATTCATATTTTATTCTTTCTTTTTCACTTTCTATATACTGATCATTAGTTTTATATAATTTTTTTAAGATTTCACCTTCAAAATTATTAATACTTGCAATATAAATTCCGCCTTTAATATCTTTTATAGCTTTTTTTGCTAGATTTATTCTGCTTTCTTGCATTCCTGAAGCAATCTTTCTGAAACTTTTAGAACCATTAAATAATTCTTTTTCTAAATTTACTATCTGAGTTTCAAGTTCCTTTTTTTGCTTACTATTGCTAATATTAAAAGCTTTGTGATTTAACATCATATATTCCCTCATAGCAGGTCCATTAATGTCAATTTTATTATTTTCTATTATTTGACTGAATTTCGTTAAGTTTCTTAGTTTTACAGAAGCATTTTTTCCATACTCATTATTAATTTCAAAAGAATCCATGATTGGTTTAATAATTTCACTTTTTTGAATTTCTTTTTCTTCATCAGTCAATTCTTCTTTATTATCTATATTTTTAAAAGATGCTGTTAATTGATTTAAATAATTTGTGAATTCGGTTTTTCCCATAAGTGCTATATCCCAATCATAGTTTTTAGGTGCAACAACTAATCCATCTCTTAGTGCATCTTCTAAATAAATTTCATTTGCCATATATTGCTCTCGAGATAAAATATTTTCTTTTCCGTATACAAATTCTGCAATATTGTCAATAGGAGTATTTTGGTCACTTCTTTCAGGCGTAGCGGTTATTGCTAATATTTTAGCATTTGGGTTCGCTGATATTATATTTTTTATAAGCTCTTCCCAATTTTCAGCTCCACTTCTATGTACCTCATCGAATATAATTAAATCATATCCTGAAAAATCTTTATTCTTTTCTGTTGCATAACAAAAAGTATCTAAGTTCAATTTTTTTCCCGATTCTTGCAATTCATCTGTTATTTTCTTTTCAAATTGCTCATTAATTGCATTTGTTGGAGAAACAAATAATACTCTTAAATTATTATTATTTTTGTATAAATCTTGTTTTTCTTCTAATAAGTTCTTAACCATATATTGTATAAGACCATACGACATATACGTTTTTCCTCCACCTGTGGGAAAAACAATGGAAGCATAACGATTATATTCTGAATTGTTTTCAAATAATATTCTATTTATTTTATCATAAGTATCATTTTGATATTTTCTTCCACCTAAATCTAAGTGATCACCTTCGACTTTTGTATATCCCATTATTTCCTCCAATTTTCTACTTTTTTGTTATCAGTAGTTATTATCTAAATATAAGTTTATGCTATTTATAATGATACACTATTTTATTTTTTTCTTCAATATTAAACCCCAAAATATTATTAATGGATTTGTAACATAAATTGTATTAAAAAAAGGAGCCTATGTCAAAAAAACAGGTATCTCAATTGAGATATCCTGTTTTCTTGTTTTCAGCTAATTCAGCCTCATGCCTCTACAGCAAGTTTAGCCAGTTCATAAGCACCTTTGAAAGTCTCAGCACTACCAAGGAACCCTGCCGGATGGCAGAATGTTGCTGTTGGAACTCCTGTTACTTTTTGAAGATTTTCTCCAGAAAGACCTTTCCATTCAGATGGAACAGGTTTCCTCTGTCCAAAACCACCCAGCACATCTGGTACGCACTGCCAGTTGTACCCACCTCTTTTTGATGGGAATACAACAAACTGCACATCTGCTGCCTTAGCGATTTCAGAAGAGAATACGAACTCCTGCCAAGGTACATACTGTGAAAGAACCATAATATGTTCCTGAGATATTTCAATTGCATCATTGACAATCTTCTCTGCCCTAACTTTTGCTTCTGCATTTTTGAGAGTATTCTCGCAAATAATCTTAGCAAATTCAACTGCTCTGATAAACGCCTCATCAGAATCTTCATTGCTATCCCAAGTTGGATTGAAACTTGAGATAATATTTGAAAAACTCATATTGTGTGCTACAGAGCTTGACTTTGGCATTGCACCATTGTCAATCGCATCTACCCCCTGAATGAGGTCTCTGTCAATAATATTCCAGACTAACTCAGGATAAATAGTGCTTTTTAACAACTTGTAGCCATATTCTTTCCAAATAAGGCCTGCAGATGCATATGGTACACCATTCTCTCTGGTTCCATTACCACCTTTCTGATGATGATCAAACTTTCCAGAACCAATGTCATATACAATAACATCGTCTGGGAGATCTTCTGGAACCTTAAAAGTACGCAATACTGTAATATCTCCAAAAACTTTTGAAAGAATTACAGTTGCTAATACCTCGTCTGCATGGAATACCCCACCGTGTGTTACTACATTTGCAAGTTCCTGATTTTTTGTTGTCTTAATCATAATGTTTTTCCTCCTGCCTTTAGGCTTTATTTTATTATTTACATAACTGTATTATAACGAATTTTTACAATAAAGTCAATGTTACCAAATATCGATATGTATTTAAAAATAATTTGATATATACTATATTTAGCTTAATTACATAACAAAAGCATTATTCATAGAGTAATCAAAGGAACTAAATGTGTGGTAGCATTTGGTTCTTTTCTTTTACCAAAAAACAAGAGTGTTATTGCTGTACACCCTTGCACAAGTTATTTCTAATCTTCTTTCTGCAATTTGTTATTCTATCCTAGCGCCACATCTAAAATCATCATAATCACAAAACCAATAGCAACACCAACAGTTCCAATATTAGAATGCTCTCCAGCCTGGGACTCAGGAATCAACTCTTCAACAACAACATATATCATCGCACCAGCTGCAAAAGAAAGTAAATATGGCAAAATTGGAACGACTGCATTAGTCAATAATATTGTCATTGTAGCACCTATTGGCTCTACAACTCCAGATAGTGTACCATAAAAAAATGCTTTTCCTTTTGACATTCCTTCTGCCTTTAAAGGCATAGAAATTATTGCACCTTCTGGAAAATTTTGAATTGCAATTCCAAAAGCTAATGCAAATGCACCTGCCATTGTTATTCCCGCATTTCCAATTAAAGCTCCTGTAAAAGATACACCAACAGCCATCCCTTCTGGAATATTATGAAGTGTTACTGCAAATATCATCATAGTTGTTTTCTTTAATTTAGTTTTAATTCCTTCTGGCTTAGTGCTCTCTAAATGTAAATGTGGTATTACACTATCTAAAACTAGTAAAAAAACAATGCCAAATAAAAATCCTGTTGCAGATGGGATCCAAGCTGGAATTCCCTGTTCTCTTGCCATATTTATTGATGGTATTAGCAGTGACCATACAGATGCTGCAATCATTACACCTGCTGCAAAACCTAATAATATTTTTTCAACTTTTTTATTTAATTCATTTTTCATTAAAAATACTGTTGCACTACCTAGTGTTGTTCCTAAAAATGGTATTAATAATCCTGTAAAAACATTCATTTTACTTTTATTCCTTTCTCAATAAAATCATGGCTAATCTTAATTGTTGTAGGTCTTCCATGAGGACAAGTATATGGATTATTTAAGTTCAACAAATTATTAATCAACTCATCAACTTCTTGTCTTATTAAATCCATATTAGCTTTAACTGCAGCTTTACAAGCCACTGTTGCAATAAACCTTTCTTCAACATCTTTTATTTGAGTTCTTCCATCTGAAATAACCTCATCTAAAACATCTAAAAAAATATTTTTTGTTTTTGACCTATATTCTAAATCTGGAATCCCATTAATTTTAATAGTATTCTCTCCAAACATCTCTATTACAAATCCAATATCTACAAATAAATTTATATTATTTTTTACAAATTCCATTTCTCTATTTGTTAAAGTCACTACTTCTGGTATCAACATTAATTGACTATTTGATTGAATATGATTCTTATAATTTTCTTTTATTTGTTCATACAAAACTCTCTCATGTGCTGCATGTTGATCTATTAAAAAAATTTCATTTTCAATCTCAATTATTATAAATGTTCTAAATAATATTCCTATATACTTATACTCTATTTTTCTTGAATTTTCTCTTTTTCTTAATTCTATATTTTTAGTATTTTTTAAAGATACTTCATCAGTTAAAAATTCATACTCATTTTTTATATATTCTTTATTTTCATTCGAATTTTCATCATTTCCTAAAAACTCTGCTTTTAACATTGCATTTTTTATTGCATAATATATGTTTTTACAAATTTCATCTTCATTTTTAAATCTTACTTCTGTTTTTGTAGGATGAACATTTACATCATAAAAATTGGCAGGCATATCAATATTTAAAATAAAAAATCCATATTTTCCTATTCCTGTTGCCCCTTTAAATGCTTGGTCTGCACTATTTGATATTGCATTATCTTTTATATTTCTCTTATTTAAAAATAAAATTTGGTCTTTTCTATTTTCTCTTGCTATTAAGGTATTTCCAATTACACCTGTTATTTTTATTTTTTTGCTTTCATAATCTACCTTAATCAAATTTTCTTTAATTTCTTTGCCATATATTGAATAAATAATATCAAATAAATTTCCATTTGAAAAGAATTTTGTTTTATTATCTATAATTAATTTTAAAGAAATATTAGGGTTAGCAAGAGCTACCTTTTCTACCCAATTTTTTATATATTTACTTTCAGTAGCATCTTGCTTTAAAAATTTGTATCTAACAGGTGTATTATAAAACAAATCTTCTACTATAATTTGTGTACCTGTTTGTGAAGCACATTGTTCTATTTCTGTTATTTCACCTGCATTTGATATAATTTTATTTCCTATTAAATCTTCTTTAATTTTTGATATAATTGTTAATTTAGATATTGAACTTATACTCGCTAAAGCTTCTCCTCTGAACCCCATTGTATATGTTTTTTCTAAATCTTCCACTTGCCTTATTTTACTTGTTGCATGTCTTTCGATAGAAATTGTCATATCATCTTTTGCAATTCCACATCCATTGTCTGTAATTTTTATAAATGTTTTTCCACCATTTTTTATTTCTATTATTATTTTATTTGCACCTGCATCAATTGAATTTTCAACTAATTCTTTTACTACATTTGCAGGTCTTTCTATAACCTCTCCTGCTGCTATTTGATTAATTGTTAAATCATCTAATAATACGATTTTTCCCATTTATTCATTTCCTTTTAAACTTGTTACCATATCAATTTTCTTTATTTTTTTTGCAAGTAATTTTGAAACTAAATATGATATTAAAAATGTTCCTATTGCTGCAATTACATATGTTTCAATATTTATATGTGCTCCAAAATCATAGCTTTCTTCTATTGCTGTTTTAAATAGCCAATCTGTTAAATAAAATCCTGCTGGAAGTCCTAATATTATTGATATAATTGCAATAATATTATTTTGTTTTATAAATATCTTTTTAATTTGCTTATTTTTAAATCCTAATACTTTTAATGTTGCAAATTGATATTGTTTTTCTGTATAAGATAATATTCCTAAATTATAGATTATTACAACTCCAAGAATTACAGCTATAACAATAATAAGTATTATCATTGTTTTCATTGTTTGAAGCATTCCAGCCATTCCTTCTTTTAGTTCATCTATATTTGATATTACTTCTACATTTGTAATTTCTTTTGTATTGCTTAAATCTTCATTTGTATATAATGAATCTGGTTTATATTCAATTCCTAAACTTTCTAAGTATTTTCTTGTTACTGTTACATTTTGATTTTGTGGGTCTTTATTAAATCCAACTACTTTAGATGTATGATAAGTGTTATCTCCTGAAATATGCCATGTTATTTCATCACCTATTTTATATCCATTTGTTTTTGCTAATTTATATGTAACATATATTCCATCATCATTGTCTAATTTTATAAATTTGTCTTTATTATCTACAAATCTAACATAATCTTTACTGTCTGTAACAAAAATGTTATTTGATTCTCTATTTCCATCTTTATCTTTTATTTCTATATACAAACTTTCAGATGTGTTATCACCATATTTTTCAGTTAAATCTTTAAGTTCATCACTACTAATATTGGATTTTAGACTTAATTTATAATCAAAATTGAATATTCTATTAAATTGTAAGTCAATAAAGTAATTCATACTATTTAACATTCCTAAACTACAAACAATCAACATAGCACATGCTGTAACACCAACAATTCCAGTGATCGTTCTTGCTTTGTTTCTGAACATATCTCTTATATTCCATTTTGTATTAAAACTCATTTTTTTGAATATTCCAACTGTTGTAATATTTAAAGAATTATTTTTTACTTTTGGAATTTCATTTCTTAGAGTTTCTGCTGTTTTTTCTTTTAATATTTTTCTTGTTGCTAAATATGTAACAAATGAAACACATAGTGTAACAAGAAGTGCAACAATATATGAATCATTTTTGATTATTGGCACTCCATTTGGTATTTCAAAAAAGCTCATTTCGATTCCAATAAATACATTTCCAATAAAATATCTACCAGCTAATAAGCCAAACATTGATGCAACTAATGAAATCCAAAATCCATAACTTATATAATGTAATATGATTTTATTTTTCTTAAATCCTAATGCTTTTAATGTACCTATTTGTACTCTTTGTTTTGTTACTACTCTTGTCATTGTTGTAACAACTGATAGTAATGCTATAAATAAAAATAGTCCTGAAAATACTCCTATATATGTTTCTCCTTCTTCAATCTCTCCTTGGTACTGTGCATAAGATGCTGTATCTTCTATATTTATTATTACTGCATTTTCTATCTTTTCTTCTATATCATTTTTTACATCATTTGTTTTATCTTTGTTCTCTACATCTACCATTATGTAATTATATTTTAAATAATCTGTATAATCAAAATCTGTAACATATTGCTCAAATAGCTCTGTATCTGTAATGTTCATTTCTTTCATTACTTTGTTTTTAATATATTCTTCTAATTCTTTAGTAGATGCATATGCAAATCCAAATGATTTGTGGTCTGGATATAATTGAGATTCATCTTTTACATCATAAAGATGATCTGGAACATTTATAAAGCCTACTACTTCTTCTTCAAAAACATATCCATCATATTTAATTTTTAATGTATCTCCAATTTTTAAGTTGTTTTCTTGTGCAAAAAAGTTGTCTAACCATACACCTTTTGTATTTGCATCAAACACTTTACCTTCAACTATATAAAATTTTGATATCTCATTTGATTCTATAAAATTCATTGATAATGTAATATCATTATTATCATCTAAAACTGTACTTACATTTAGTTTTCCTTCTGCATTTTTTACATTATCTATTTGTTTTATTGTGTCTATATTTTCTTTTGATAATGCTCCCATTACATTCAAGTCTTGTAGATTATTTTGTGTATAGAAATTATTTGCTGTTTGTTTCATTCCCTCCATATAACTTTCTATTCCACTATAAGCCATAACTCCAATAAAAACCATTAAAAATATTGTAATAAATTGTGATAAATTTTGTTTTATATCACGAATCATCTTTTTTCTTAGCATATTACCATTTCACCTCATCAATCTTTTTAGGATTTTCATTTGGTGTTACACTCTCTATTTTCCCGTTTTTTACTCTTATTACTGTGTCTGCAATTTCTGCAAATAAACTATTGTGTGTTACAATAATTACAGTATTTGCTCCATTGTTTCCATCACATTGTTTTTTTAGTAATTTTAGAACTTCAACTCCTGTTTTTGAATCTAATGCACCTGTTGGTTCATCACATAATAATAATTTAGGATTTTTAGCAATAGCTCTTGCTATTGAAACTCTTTGTTGTTCTCCTCCAGATAATTGATTTGGAAATTTATTCATATGTTCTTCTAGCCCAACTGCTTTAATAGCTTCTTTGCTATCATTTCCGTTTTTTACAACATCTTTGATTAATTCTACATTTTCTAATACTGTTAATGTTGGCAATATATTATAAAATTGAAAAATGAATCCTATATTTTCCGCCCTATATTCACTTAATTCATTTTCATTGTATTTTGAAATATCTTCTCCATCAATTTCAATACTACCTTTTGTTGGAGTATCCATTCCTCCAATTAAATTTAATAATGTTGATTTTCCTGCTCCTGATGGTCCAAGAACTACAACAAATTCTCCTTTGTTTATTGATAAATCAATATTGTCTAGTGCTTTAAATTCTTTTTCTCCTGTGTTGTAAATTTTACTTACATTTTTTAGTTCTACTATCTTTTTCATATTTCCTCCTTTTATTTTATATGAAATTTATTTCACATTTTACTAAATTATATATTTCAATTTATATAAAGTCAATATAATATGAACTTTTTTTCATATTTCACTATATGATAAGGATTTCAACTAACATTATTAAGCAAAATAATTACACCATAACATATTATTGACAAGCATTTTTTTCGAATGTATAATATGTTTACATTGAGGAGGCATTAATTTTTATGAATGAATATGAAATAAGAAAACCTATACAAAAAAGATCCATAGAAAAAAAAGAAAAAATTATTGAATCTGGTTTTGAATTAATTTGCGAAAAAGGATATTATAACACAAATACTGCTGAAATCGCAAAAAATGCCGGTGTTTCAACAGGAATTATATATCAATATTTTAAAGATAAACATGATATTTTTATTGAAGCATTGAAAAAATTTGCTGATAATATATTTTTTCCAATGCTTGATATACCATTAAAAGATTTTAATAAAAACAATTTGAATGAAATTGTTAGAAAAATGATTGATAATTTTATTCAAAATCATAAACTATCTCAATCTGCTCATGAAGAAATTATGGCTATGGCTCATTCTGATAAAGATGTTGCATTTTATTTTCATAAAATAGAAATTGAAATGACTGAGAAAATCTATAATTTATTAGTTGAAAATGGTTTTGATAGTAAAAATTTAATGGAAAAGTCTCATATTGCTATTGGTTTAATAGATAATTTATGTCATGAAATTGTATATCATAAGCATCACGAACTTAATTATAGTGTGATGACTGATATTTGTATTGAAACAATTGTTAAATTATTAAGTTTTTAAAAAAGTTCAAAGGGAAATTTTGTACCCGGTACATAATTTCCCTTTTTTATTTTAATCTAAAACTTTTTTCTTAATGATAAATACTCCCCCTGCTAAAACTATTAATATTACTATTGATGTCGTAATAATAAATACTTTGTTGTCTAATAAACCTGTTGGTGGTGTTATTACTAATGATGTCATATCATCATCTGGTTCATTTGGAGTTTGTGTTTTTGGATTATAGTTTCCTGGTGTTGAACCTTTTATTGATCTTATACCCATTGTTTCTATAATTTCTGCATGGTTTTTAATACTTGTTCCCTTCTCTGATGTTGATATTACTTTGTTTCCATATATTTTTATTGTTCCTACTTTTCCTGCTCCTATTGTCTGTCCAGTTTGATAGAATTGCTCTGTAATCGCTATTACATATCCTTGTTTTACTGCATTCATTACATCTTTTGATATTAATTGTTTGCTGTTATTATCTGAATCTTTTGTCCAGTTATATAATTCACTTGCTTTTACTTGTGTCCATCCCATATTTGCATTTTGCTGTTCATCATATACTAATCCATCTTCCATATAATCCACTATTTTTCTTAATACTGTACTTGCTTCTTCTTTACCATTTTTACCATAGAAATAATATTCTTGGTTTCCTTTGTATTTAAAGTCTTTTTCTGAATTATTTCTTATAGATATTGTATATTCTACATTTAATGTTGCTCCTTGAAGAATTTCATTATCCACCTCTGCTGTTATTTGTCCTGGTAAAGCTTTTACATATGGTAATGGATTTTCTGCTGGAAGTTCCATATTGTTCCAATATCCGTTTGTATCTGTTGGAAGATTTTGTTTATATGGATTTCCATTTATCAATATTTGTCCATTTGATAATGTTACCTTTAAATTTGATATTCTCTTATTTACTTCATAATCTTGTCTTGCTCTTTCTGTTATACCAAAATCTTGATATGGATTTACTGCATAGAATGTATTTATTACTTTTAGTTTTCCATTATTGTCTAAAACTAATATTTTACCATCTTTTAATTGATATTCGTCTGTATAATTTGTGTATGATATTCTATTTGCAAATCC
>CAKPLT010000018.1 GCA_934167755.1 uncultured Clostridia bacterium | reverse complement strand
ATGAAGAATCTAAAGAAATGAAATTCTTTGACTTGAATAACTTACCTAAAAATCAAAATGATCCAGATTTAATAGAAGTTTATAAAAAATATAAAAGAAAACAAATAGAAGATTCGGAAAGATAAATTATAATTTATTTAAATAACGATTTGTTGTATTAAAAAATACAAAGCTAATTGTGCGAAAAATAATAGAGGAGCATAGTTAGCTTTGAGTGCGTTTTAGATAAATTAATGATTATGGAAAATAAATTTGTATATTACTAGCATATTACCTGTATATTACAAATTTTAATAGCGAACAAATATAAAAATAAAAACATTGATATTTCAATGCTTGTAGACGTTTGAAAGTAAAAATTACCAAACAACAATAAAAAACCTCGGAAGTATTGAAACTTCTGAGGTTGAATTGTTTTTGATAAAAGCTCTTTTTATCTCTTACTGAATTGTGGTGCTTTTCTAGCCTTTTTAAGACCATATTTCTTTCTTTCTTTCATACGAGGATCTCTTGTTAAGAACCCGTTTGACTTTAAAGCTGGTCTGTATTCTGAGTTAGCTTCATTTAAAGCTCTAGCGATACCATGTCTGATAGCTCCTGCTTGACCAGAAACACCGCCACCACAAACTGAACAAATAACATCATATTTTGTTAATGTATTTGTAACTGTTAATGGTTGTCTAACAATAACTTTTAATGTTTCTAAATCGAAAAATTCTTCAATATCTTTTCCGTTTATTGTTATTTTTCCTGTTCCTTCAACTAATCTTACTCTAGCTATAGAACTTTTTCTTCTACCTGTACCCATATATACGATTTTATTTGACTTAGCCATTATAATAGTTCCTCCTTATTAATAATTCCAAATTTCTGGTTTTTGTGCTTGTAAATTATGTTCGCTACCAGCGAATACTCTTAATTTTGTTGCCATTTTTCTTCCTAAAGAATTGTGTGGTAACATTCCTTTAATAGCTAATGTCATAGCTTTTTCTGGATTTTTTGTAAGCATTACTGATGCTGGAGTTTCTTTCATTCCTCCAATGTAACCTGAGTGATGTCTGTAAATTTTTGAATTCATTTTATTTCCTGTTAATACAACATCTTTACAATTGATAATTATAACATTATCACCTGTATCAATATTTGGTGTGAAAGTTGGTTTGTGTTTTCCTCTTAATAATCTAGCAGCTTCTGTTGCAACTCTACCTAATGGTTTGTTAGCTGCATCAATTATATACCATTTTCTTTCAACTGTTTCTTTTTTTGCACTATATGTAACGTTATTCATGGTAATATTTACCCTCCCTAAATTTTTATTTTTTAAGTGTAATAAATTGCTGTCTAAGTTACAATTTATTTTACTTGATTTTTATTTATATGAAATTTAAATCTAAAACTACCGGGGAGAAGTTTCATATTTAAATCATATTTTAACATAATACCTAACAATTTTAATACAAAAAGAGAGATTTGTCAATAAATTTGGAAAAAGTTCTTGATAATTTTGACTTTTATAGATATAATTACATTAATTTTGTGATATACATATATATTAAAATGTACTCAAGAATTTTGGATAAGCTAAGTTTTATGTTGAATTTCTAATTTAATACAATGAGCCTCTTTCAAACATAAATGTTTGAACATCCCTCATTGTATTAAATAAGACTTTCTAACAAAAAACTTAGATACACAAAATACTTTCATTATTTTAATATATATGTATATCACAAAATTAATGTAATTAATCGAAAGAAAAATCATAGAATTAATTTAGGAGGAGCTATGGCAACAAAAAAAGAGACATTTATGCAAGGTGTAGTAACAGTAATGTTCTCACAAATTTTAATTAAAGTATTAGGATTAATATATACATTATATTTAACAAATAGAGAAGGTTTTGGAGATGCAGGAAATGCTATATATGCAAGTGGATATCAAATATATGCATTATTACTTACAGTATCTTCGATAGGTGTACCAAATGCAATATCAAAATTAGTATCAGAAAGGTTAGCAATACGGAGATAATAAAGGGGCAAACAGGATATTTAAAGTTGCACTTGCAACTTTTGGAACAATTGGAGCAATTGGTTCAATGCTATTATTCTTTGGAGCACATATTATTGCATATAATTGGACACAAATACCAGAATCAGAGTTAACACTTGTTGCTTTGGCACCAGCGATATTTTTTGTATCAATTTCGTCTGTATTTAGAGGATACTTTAATGGAAGAAGAACATTAAAAATAACAGCAAGAGCACAAACATTGGAACAAATATTTAAAACAATATTTACAATTGGAATTGTAGAAGTGGTTGCTTATGTTACATCAACTTCAACAGAAATGATGGCAGCAGGTGCAAATGTGGCTACAACACTTGCAACATTTTCAAGTTTTGCATATCTATTCATATATTATAGAACAAAGAGAAAAGAGATTGGAAATGAAATTCAAAGTTCAACAAATTATAAATATGAAAATGTAAAAACAATAATAAAGAAAATATTAATGGTATCAATACCATTAACATTAAGCTCAATAATGACATCTTTTAATAAAAATATAGATTCATTTACAGTAAAAAGAATTTTAAGTACATATATGGCATCAGATGTTGCAACAAAATTATATGGACAATTAAGTGGTAAAGTTGATACTTTAACCAATTTACCATTAGCTGTAAATATTGCATTTGCAACAGCACTAGTGCCAGCAATATCAGCTGCAAAGGCAAAAAATGATAGAGAAACAGCTACAAAGAGAACATCATTCTCTTTACTAACTTCAATGCTTATAGGACTACCATGTGTAGTTGGAATGATAATTTTTGCACAACCAATATTAAATTTATTATATCCAAATGCAAATCAAGGTGCATTATTGTTACAATTAATAGCAGTATCAGTAATATTTTCGATTCTAGATCAAACAATAAATGGGGCATTACAAGGATTTGGAAAGGTAATGATTCCTGCAATTGCATTAGGAATAGGATGTGTAGTTAAATTAATATTAAACCTAATTTTATTACCAATACCAGAATTAAATGTTTATGGAGCAGCAATTGGTTCAATAGCATGTCATGCAGTTGCATTTACAATTGTATTTAATGTATTAAAGAAATATGTAAAATTGGATTTACCATTTAATAAATTTGTTATAAAACCAGCAATAGCAACAGCTATAATGGGAATATGCTCATATACTGTATATTTAATATTAAAAGGAATAATATCAGGAAGATTGGCAACAATAGTATCAATCTTATTTGCTGTAATAGTTTATGTATTAGCAGTTTTATCATTAAAAATTTATAATAAAGAAGATATATATATGCTACCTAAAGGAGGAAAAATATATAATATTCTAGAAAAACTAAAAATATATTAAAATTTTCGAAAAAAAGAGGGGATTTTAATTTAATTTGGAGAATAAGATAAACTAGAGGTACAGATATTGCAACAGCAGCAATATAAAGTACATATACAAAATTTATTAGGAGGTAATGTATAATGAACAAAGCTGAATTAGTAGCAGCTATCGCTGCAAAAACAGGAGAATCTAAAAAAGCAACAGAAGCAGCAGTTAATGCATTCACAGAAGTTGTAGCTGAATCATTAAAAGGAGGAGACAAAGTTCAATTAGTTGGATTTGGTTCTTTCGAAGTTAGAAAAAGAGCTGCTAGAAAAGGTAGAAATCCTCAAACAAAAGAAGAAATAAAAATACCTGCATCTAAAGCTCCAGTATTCAAAGCTGGTAAAGCATTAAAAGATTTAGTAAACGGATAATAATAAAAATATATAAATATATGATAAGGAAATTTGAGATTTATTCTTAAGTTTCCTTTTTTCGTTCATAAAGTAGATAAATTGCTAACTTATTGTGTGTGGACTTAAATAAAAATTACAATTCACATAATTGAAATTAAAGGAATATAATATAACAAAAATCTTGGAGGAAATCATAATGAAGATCTTAAAAAAGACATTTGGAGTATGTTTAATAGGATTAGGAATGGGAATATTACTAGTATTATTCCTTCCAGTAGTAGGGTGGCTATTTTTAATAGGAATAGTAGTAATATTAGTAGGAATATTATGGTTACTCTGTTAAAAGGAGGTTTACATATGACCGTTATAGTAAAAAAAGTTCCTAAATGCTTAAGAGGAATTGTAAAATTATTATTTGGAATAAAAGATTAATTGAATAAAAAATGAAAAAAAGCACATACCTTAATAGAGAGGTAGGTGCTTTTTATGGATAAAGAACAGAAAAAAATACATCCAGAAGTTGGAGAAGATGCAACACAATATGGAGAATTTGTATCATCATATTTTGCTTGGGTGCCATTGCCTGAGCAAAAAGAAAAAGCGGAAGAAATGGCTAGTATGACAAAAGTGAAAAAACGTACCCGGTCCCAAATTTTCAAAGGAGGAGAAAAATGATATATAAATTTACAAATAAAGCTAAAAAAGCTATAGAAATAGCTGATGAAATATCAATACAATTAGGACATAATTATATAGGAACAGAACATATTTTATATGGACTAATAAAAGAAGGTGAAGGCATTGCAGCAAAGGTCTTAAATAATAAAGGGATTACAGAAGATAAAGTAAAAGAAAAAATAGAAGAAATTTTAGGTATTGGAATGGAAATAAAAGAAACATTAGGTTTTACACCAAGAACTAAAAGAGTCTTAGAAAATGCTTTTTTGGAGGCAAAACGAATAGGCTATAATTATATAGGAACAGAACATTTACTTTTAGCAATAATGAAAGAAGATGACTGTATTGCTGTGAAAATTATTACAGATTTGGATGTAGAAATTGCTAAGATTTATAATGAGATTGCTAAAGTTATTAATGAAGAGGAATATGATAAAGATATAAAAATGGATAGAACACAGGAAAGAGGAAGTTCAGCAAGTACTACAACTTTAAATCAATTTGGTGAAGATATAACTCTACAAGCAGAAAATGGAAAATTTGACAATATAATAGGAAGAGATAAAGAAATAGAAAGAATAATACAGATATTATCTAGAAGAACTAAAAATAATCCTTGTTTAATTGGAGAACCTGGTGTTGGAAAAACAGCAATAGTTGAGGGACTAGCAGAAAAAATAATAATTGGAGAGGTTCCAGAAGGTTTAAAAGATAAAAGAATTGTAAGTATGGATATATCAGGTATGGTTGCAGGTGCCAAATATAGAGGAGATTTTGAAGAAAGAATAAAAAAAGCTTTAAATGAAGTTAAAAAAGTTGGAGATGTTATATTGTTCATAGATGAAATACATACAATAGTTGGAGCAGGTGCGGCAGAAGGAGCAATTGATGCAGCAAATATTTTGAAACCATTGTTGGCTAGAGGAGAAATTCAACTAATAGGCGCAACAACAATAGAGGAATATAGAAAATATATAGAAAAGGATTCTGCTCTAGAAAGAAGATTTAGCACTGTAGATATTGATGAACCAACAGAAGCACAAACGATTGAAATAATAAAAGGCATAAGAGATAAATATGAGGCTCATCATAATGTTAAAATAACAGATGACGCCATAAGTGCAGCAGTAAGTTTATCTGTAAGATATATAACAGATAGATTTTTGCCAGATAAAGCTATTGATTTAATAGATGAATCTGCTTCACAGGTTAGAATGAGAATTTTTACTGAACCAGATGAAATGAAGATTCTAGAGGAAAAAATTGAGGTAATAGCTAAAGAAAAAGAAGAAGCCATATATAATCAGGATTTTGAAAAAGCTGCAAAACTTAGAGATGTTGAAAATGAAGCAAAGGAAAAATATGAAAGTGAAATTAGTAGATGGAGAAAAAGAAAAAATAGAGACATAATTGAAATTGGAGAAGAAAATATAGCTGAGATAATATCAAAATGGACTGGAATTCCTGTTCAAAAATTAACAGAAGATGAAAATGAAAAGTTAAAACATTTAGAAGAAAAACTCCATAAAAGAGTTATTGGACAAGATGAAGCTGTTGAGGCAGTTTCTAAAGCTATTAGAAGAGGAAGAGTTGGCTTGAAGGATCCTAAAAGACCGATAGGTTCGTTCTTATTTTTAGGACCAACTGGAGTTGGAAAGACTGAACTTTCAAAGGCCTTAGCAGAAATATTATTTGAAAATGAAAATGCAATTATTAGATTAGATATGTCAGAATATATGGAAGCACATTCAGTGTCTAAATTAATAGGTTCACCACCAGGATATATAGGATTTGAAGGTGGAGGACAATTGACTGAAAAGGTTAGAAGAAAACCATATTCAATTGTATTGTTTGATGAGATTGAAAAGGCTCATCCAGATGTAATGAATATACTACTTCAAATATTAGAAGATGGACATTTAACTGATTCACAAGGAAGAGAAGTGAATTTTAAAAATACAGTTATAATTATGACTTCTAATCTAGGTGCTAGACATATTACAGAAAAAAAATATCTAGGATTTAGTTCTTCGAGACTAGGTATGAACACTGAAGATAATAAAATTAAGAATGTAGAGAACACGAAAAATGAACAAGCTTTAGAAGCTAAAAAAGAATATGAAGGAATAAAAAAAGAAGTAATAAAAGAATTAAAACAAGAGTTAAGACCTGAATTTATAAATAGGATTGATGAAATAATAGTATTTCATAAGTTAAATAATGAAGATATTAAAAATATAACTAAAATTATGTTGAAACAGGTTGAAGAAAGATTAAAGAATCAAAAATATATTGTAGAAATTGATGATAGTGTTGTAAATGATATTCTGGAACAGGGATTTGATAGCAATTTTGGAGCAAGACCGTTAAGAAGAACTATTCAAAATCTTGTTGAAGATAGAATTTCAGAAGAAATTTTGGCTGGTAATTTGAAGAAAAATCAAAAGTGGGTATTAAAATAGATGTCTTACTTCTAATTAGAAGAAGACATCCATCTATCCACTTTTATTTCATTATATTTTTTTAGAACTTCATCATATTTTTTAAATTCATCTTCCCAAATTATATCAGGGATTTTATCAAAAGCGTTAAAAACTTTTTCAGCTTCCATTAAATAAACAACTTGTTGCTGAGGAGAAAGTGTTTTATACTTTTTTGAAAATTCATATAATTTATCTAAAATTTGGTTTGCTTCTATAAAACTCCAAAAATCTTTTACATCTATTCCAGCTAATTTGATTTGCATTACTGCATATACAACTAATGCGAATATTATAAAAATTAATACATATATTATAGCTAATAGTGTCATATATTTTACACCTCTTCTTATTTTTTATAAATAAAATTTTTTGTACACAATTTATTATAACATAAATTTCAAATAAATGCAATTATTTCCAAAAAGTAATGGTATAAAAATTTTATGGTTTATTAATAAAAATACTTGAAAAAAAGCATAAAAATAAATATAATAAAAATATTTATTATGAAATTATGGAAGGTGAATTTATGGAAGAAGAAAGATTTAAGATTACAAAAAAATCGAGTATGTATGGTATTATAGGCAATACTTTTTTACTAGTTATAAAAGCTATAGTAGGATTTGCGAGCAAAAGCCAATCATTAATTGCTGATAGTATAAATAGTGCAGGAGATATATTTGCATCTCTTATGGCATCAATAGGAAATAAAATAGCGAGTGTACCAGGAGATGAAGACCATAACTTTGGACATGGAAAAGCAGAATACATATTTTCAATGTTTATAGCAATTTCCATGATAATAGTGTCAATAAAAATGATAATAGATGCTTTTATTACACTATTTAAAGGAAATGAAATTATATTTTCATGGTGGTTAATAATAGCTTGTGTTATTACAATAATAACGAAAATAGTTTTATTTATATATACAAAGGCAATGTACAAAAAATATAATAATATATTATTACAAGCGAGTATGGAAGATCATAGAAATGACTGCATAATAACAACATTTACATTAATATCAATATTGCTATCTTTAAATGGAATTAATTGGTTTGATAGTGTAGTTGGTATAGGAATATCTGTATGGATTTTTAAAACAGGTGTGGAAATTTTTTCAGAAAGTTATAACATTTTAATGGATATGTCAATAGATGAAGACACGAAAGATTTGATATTAGATTTAACCCATGGATATAAAGAAGTAAAGCGAATAAATGGATTGTCTTCTGCACCAGTTGGATATCAATATGTGATATTTTTAACAATTGCAGTAGATGGGAAAATGACAACTTTTGATAGTCATAAATTGGCTGATAATTTAGAAACTAACATTATGCAATTGGATAAAGTATATAAAGCAGTTGTTCATGTAGAGCCTTTTATGGAATAGGTAAATTATGTACCCGGTCCATAATGACCTGGTCCTAAATGTTCATTTTTGACATTTGACATAATATAGAGTATAATATAAGTATATAAATAGTATCCGCTCAGACTAAAAGGAGAGACAATATGGAAATAGAAATTAAAAGATTTGGAATTAACAATTTAACACCGAGAACATGTGTAGTTAATAATGCAAAAGAAGGCTTTGCCTGTAACAAAACGGTTTTTTTACTACAGGATAGTAGGCAGTTAAATGATGCAGAAATTGAAACATGGACAGCTATGCACTATAAGAAAGACAGATTTGGCCTTATAAATGGCTTAATGTATTTAATAAAAAAGAGCATAAATGACCAAATTAGAGTTTTCTTTTCTGAAAGTGAGAGTTATAAAACAAGTTGTTTTATATTCAATAAAAGTCTGAACTATTCAGAAATATCTATGTTAATAGATATGCTTTATTATATTCCAGATACTGTTGAATATAGATGAAAAATGAAACTAATTAATTTATTATATGAGCGGAAGAGGGGCTATAGTCCCTCATTTTTTTGTAAATCTAATATTAAAATATTAAAAGTGCCCTATTTTAGGACACTCTTAATTATGTATAAAATTACTATTTATTATCTTTAAACATTTCTTTAGCAGCACCTAAACTACTTAGAGCACTAGTTGCTTCAAAAGGAATAAAGATTTTATTAGCCTCACCTTTAGCAACTTCTTCAAGGGCTTCAAGAGACTTAATTTGAACAAGTTTTTCGTCTGGATCAGCATTTTTTATAGCATCATAAACCATAGAAATTTCTTCAGCTTTAGCTTCTGCAACAGATTTAATAGCTTGCGCTTCACCGGCAGCTCTACGAATTCTGGCTTCTCTATCAGCTTCTGCTTCTAGAATAGCAGCTTGTTTTTTACCTTCTGCAATTGTAACAGCAGATTGTTTTTGAGCTTCAGCTTCAAGAATTAAAGCTCTTTTATTTCTTTCTGCATTCATTTGTTTTTCCATTGCATCTCTGATATCAGCTGGTGGAGTGATATCTTTAATTTCAACTCTATCTATTTTACATCCCCATCTATCTGTTGCATCATCAAGGATAACTCTTAATTGAGAATTTATACCATCTCTAGAACTAAATGTTGCATCTAAGTCCATTTTACCAACAATATCACGAATTGTTGTAATAGCAAGATATTCAATACCTTTTTTCAAACTTTGAATTTCATAAACAGCTTTTGCTGGATCTGTTATTTGATAAAATACAACAGTATCTATTGTAATTGTAACATTATCTTTAGTGATAACTCCTTGAGGTGGAATATCCATAGTTTGTTGTTTTAAACTTACAACGCTTCTAACATGGTCAAAAAATGGAATAATGATTGTAAGACCAGCATCAGCAACTTTGTGAAATCTACCTAACCTTTCTATAATATATACCTCAGATTGTCTAACGACTTTGATTGATTTAACTGCTATGATTACTATTATGACAAGTAATGCAATTAAAAAGCCCATAATTTCCTCCTTCTAGCAAGTTTTTCTTGCTTAATAAAATATTTTTTTAATATAAATAACTAGACATTTGATGTTACATTTAAAGGTTTTACAATAACCTTAACACCATCAATACTTTCAATTTCAACTTCAGTTCCGTTTGGAATGTTTATTTGTTCATTAGTTTTTGCAGACCAAACTTCTCCTTCGGATTTTATTTGACCTGTACCTGTAGACCAATCAATATCTTCAATAACAATCCCTTTTTTTCCTACAATTGAATAGACATTAGTTGGCACAGCTTCTTTTTTTGTGATTTTATTAACTAAAGGTTTTGTTGCAAAAATAAGTAATCCAGATGAAATAACAAAAACTGTAGTTTGAATGATTACATTATTTGTTAGAAAACTTATAAGCATTGCTAATAATGCTCCCACACCTAACCAAAATATTAAAAAACCTACAGTAAAAATTTCTATTATGAAAAATATACCTGATGCAATTAACCATATTTGCCACATAAAAATTCCTCCATTCGAATAATGTATTTAGTATATTGTGTTAATAAAAAAATACCACAGATACATTATACAATAAAATAAATAAAATTTAAAGAGATTTACCAAAAATTCTTGTAAATTTAGGAAAAAAATGATAAGATTGAGAAAAATCTAACCAGATTTTTCCTTAGAAAAGGAGGATAGTAATATGAATATAAAAGAAATTCAAAACATTATACCTAAAGAAAATGTTTATATAAATGAACCAATGAGTAAATATACATCATTTAAAATTGGCGGGCCAGCAGAATGCTTAATAAAAATTAAGACATTAGAACAATTAAAATTAATTTTGAAATACACAAATGAAAATAATATAAAATTAACTATTATAGGAAATGGAAGTAACATACTTGTTTCAGATGACGGAATAAAAGGAATTGTTATAAAAATAGAAATAGATAATTTAGAAATAAATATTCAAGATAAAAAAGCTTTAATAACAGTAGGAAGTGGAGTAAAACTTGGACTATTAGCACAAAAGTGCTTAAAAGAAGAAATTACAGGATTTGAATTTGTATCAGGAATACCAGGAACAATTGGTGGAGCAATAAGAATGAACGCAGGTGCACATGGTTCAGAAATGAAAGATATTGTAAAAACAGTAACATATGTAGACAGAAATGGAGAAATTCATAAAATAGAAAATAATCAAGCAGAATTTGAATATAGAAAAAGCTTGTTTTCACATAATGACTATATAATTGTAGAAACAGAAATTGAATTGGAAAAAGGAAATGCAAATGAAATAAAAGAAAAAATGACTGAATATGCAAACTTTAGAAAAGAAAAACAACCAATAGAATATCCAAGTGCTGGTAGCACATTTAAAAGAGGCACAGACTTTATAACTGCAAAATTAATTGATGAATGCGGATTAAAAGGATATCAAATTGGGGGAGCGCAAATTTCAGAAAAGCATGCAGGATTTATAATAAATAAAAATAATGCAACTGCAAAAGATGTAATTAAATTAATGAAATATACAAAAGAACAAGTCTATGAAAAATTTGGAAAGACGATAGAAGCAGAAATAGAAATTTTATAAAAGGAGAAATAGAAATGAATGGTGTATGGCACTGGTTAAAATCAAGCTCAAAAATGAAAAGATGGATTTTTTTAATATTAGTAGGAATAGTATCAACATGTTATGGAATTGCAAAAATATTAGTACAAAAAGAAATGGAATTTAGTGATGCAGGAAAAGTAGTAGTAATATTTGTTATAGGATTTACATGTATTGTATTAGGATTAATCTTTTTAAACAAAAGAAATATGGAATTATTTATAGAAGCAACAGATGACAGGATGAAGCATAAGAAAAATGTAAATGTGAAATCATTAATATTTGACAGAAAGATATATGACAAAGGACCTAAAATAGTTGCAATAGGTGGAGGAGCAGGATTAAATACAGTATTATCTGGAATGAAAAAATATACTAATAATATAATAGGGATTGTTGCAGTTTCAGAATATGGAAAACAGCCTAATAATTCAAGAAGAGCTTTAGGAACTGCACTACCATTTGAGGAAGTTAAAGACAGTATTGCAGCACTTTCAGAAGGAATAAATGGAGAATTAGAGCAAATATTAAATCATGAAATGACAAATGAAAGATTAAGAGGACTAAAATTTTCAGACATATATTTTACTGCAATGAAAGAAATATACAAAAATGATATAACATCAATAGAAAAAAGCAACTCTATATTTAAGATAATAGGAAATGTAATGCCTGTAACATCAGAAGAGATGAAAATATGTGCAGAATTAGACAATGGATATGTTGTTGAAGAAAAAGACAAAATACCTGAAATAGTAAATGACAAAATGACAAAAATCAATAGAGTGTATTTAAAACCATCAAACTGTAGACCTGCACCAGGAGTATTAGAAACAATAAAAGAAGCAGATAGTATAATAATAGGGCCAGGAAGTCTATATACAAATGTAATTCCCAACTTATTAGTAAATGGAGTTGCAAAAGCAATAAAAGAAAGTAAAGCAATAAAAATATATGTAAATAATATTATGACAGAACCTGGTCAAACAGACGATTATTCTGTAGAAGACCATATAAAAGCGATAATAGAACATTGTGGTGAGGGACTAATAGACTATTGTATTTATGATACAGGTGAAGTAATTCCTGAATATATAAAAATGTATAACAGAGAAGGAGCAGACTTAGTAGAACAAAAAATAAATGATCCAGCTTTAAAGAGAATTAAATTTATAAAGAAAAATATATCAACAATAATTGATGGAAAAATAAGACATAATTCAAGCATGATTGCAGAATCTGCTATTACATTAATCTGTAATGATATGAAATATCAAGATAGAGAAAGTGATCCAGAATATTTAATGTTAAATGCAAAATTGCAGTCAGATAAAAGAATAAATAAAATGAAAAAAGAGAAAAAGAAAATTGAAAAAAAGGCTAAGAAAAAAGGAATTGATCCAAATAAGAAAAACAGATACAAAAAACAAAGTAAATTTAGTAGCAAATACAGTGATAGAATTAAGTCAATTAAAGAATCAGGAGAAGAATTTCCAAGAGAAAGGATGAGAAAATAAGATGAAATTTGCAAAAGAAGATTTAAATTTAGAAACAGCTTTAGATAAAGAATGGATAATTACAAATGGGATAGGCGGATTTGCTTCATCAACAATAATTGGAGCAAATACAAGAAAATATCATGGATTACTTGTAGTACCAATAATTCCACCTGCAAGAAGAAGGTTAATTCTATCAAAATTAGATGAAAGCATAGAAACAGATGGAAAAAAATATGATTTGTTCACAAATGTTGGAAAAAATTATATATCACAAGGATATAAATATCAAGAAAGCTTTACAAAAGAACTTTTACCAACATTTGAATACAAAGTTGAAGACATTGAAATCACAAAAACTATATGTATGGAACATTTCAAAAATACAGTAGGTGTATATTATAAAATAAAAAATGGAGAACATCATTCTAAATTAATATTAGCTCCAATAATGAATTTTAGAAATGCACATGGAATAAATAAAAATCATTTATTCGATGTAAGGCAAAAAATTAGTGGGCGAAAATTAGAGGTTCAAATAGACGATGGAAACCCTATTTATATGGCTATTTCAGACGGAAATTATATAGAACATCATAATGACACATTTTATAATATGTTTTATATAGAAGAAGAAAAAAGAGGGTTTGAACCTGAGGAAAATCACGCAGTACCTGGAAGATATGAAATTGAAATCGAACCAAATGAAGAAAAAGAAATTTCATTTGTATGTTCAGTAGAAGAAAATATTGAAGAATTAGATGCTAGAGCATTGATAATGAAAGAAACAATCAGATTGTGCAAAACATTTAATGATTCAGGATTAATAGACACTACAAAAGAATATAAAACGGAAGACGAAAAACAAAGATATGAACTAATAAAAAGCTTTTTAATAGCATGTGACAATTTTATTATAAAAAGACCATTATTTAATACATATTCAGCAATAGCTGGATACCCTTGGTTTTTAGATTGGATGAGAGATACATTAATTTCATTTGAAGGATTATTTTTAGTAACTAAGAAATTTGATAAAGCAAAAAAAGTTTTACAACATTGTATTAGAGATATCAAATATGGATTAATTCCAAATACATATAGTGAAGATGATTATAGACCATTATACAATAGTGTAGATGCATCATTATTATTTTTTGAACAAGTAAAAAAATACTTAGAATATACTAATGACTATGAATTTGTAATGGAAGAAATTTACCCTAAAATGGAAAGTATAATTGAGAATTATTCAAAAGGTGTTGACTTAGATAATAATAACATATATATGGATACAGACGGACTAATTGTGTCAGGAACTGAAAATACACAAAATACTTGGATGGATGCAAAATATGCAGGAATAGCAGTAACACCTCGTAATGGAAAACCAGTAGAAATAAATGCAATGTGGTATAATGCATTAAAAATCATAAGTGAATTAACTATAAAAAAAGGAGAGAAAGATAAAGCTAAAAAATATGATAAAATGGCAACAAAATGTAAAAGTTCATTTGAAAGCAAATTTTATAATAAGCGTAGGAAATGTTTATATGATGTACTTGGAGATGGCAAAATAAGACCAAATCAGTTATTTGCCTTAAGTTTAACATATCCAGTTTTAGATCCAAAATCAGAAGAAGCAAGAAATATGTTTGAAACAGTAACAAAAAAGTTATTAAACAATTATGGACTAAAAAGTCTTGCAAAAGGTGAAGAAAACTATGTAGAAGTATATGAAGGAGATGGAGCAAGAAGAGATTTTAGTTATCATCAAGGAATTACTTGGACTTGGTTATTAGGACCATACTATAATGCATTAAAAAAATTAGCCTTATATAGTAAAACAAAAGCTGACAAGACAAAATATGAAAATCAATTAAAGGAATTTATACAAAATACAACTAAAACATTCTATAAAGAAATTAATGAAAGAGGTTGTATTGGTAGTATTGCAGAAATATATGACTCTAAAAGACCATATACTCCTAAAGGAGCTTTTGCTCAGGCTTGGAGTGTAGCAGAAATATTTAGGATAATTTTAGAAGCTTAAATTTACCAGTAGGGACACTCATTAATGGTAAAAAAAATTACCACAGGGGACACCCATTAAGTGCAATTAGTTGTAAAGGGTGTCACTTCTGGTGAAAAATTTTACCAAACATGAGTGTCCCCACTGGTAAAAGCAAAGGAGTAATGATGCTAAAAGTTGAAGAATTAGAAAAAAAATTAAATCAAGGCAATAGCCAAGGAATATATTTATTATATGGAGAAGATACATTTTTACTAGAGCAACAATTACATAAAATAAAAAAGAACTTTGGCGATGTTGTAAAAGGAATAAATTATATATCAATAGATGAAAACAATATACAAGAATTAATCGCAGATATTGAAACACCAGCATTTGGATATGTTAACAAGCTTATAATTGCAAGAAATACTGGAATATTTAAAAGAGAAGCAAAAGGCAGAACTGGTGGAGTAAGTAAAGAACTGAAAGATAAGATAAATGATTACCTAAAAGAAAACATTGATATGATAAATGATGCAGTTGTACTTGTATTTGTTGAAAATGAAACGGAAAAAAATTCAATATACAATACAATTGAAAAAATAGGGACAGTTTGCAATTTTGAAGAACAAAAGCCATTTCAAATTATTAAAAGATTAAAGTCAATTTGCAATAGTTATAAAGTAAATGTTGATGAAAGTACTCTTCAATATTTAATTGAAAGCTGTGGTACTAATATGCAAGATTTAATAAATGAAATTAGAAAACTTATTGAATTTGCAGGTGAAAACGGTACAATAAAAAAACAAGATATAGATAAATTATGTATAAAGAAAATTGAAAGTGTTATATTTGATTTGACAGATAATCTTGGACAAAAAAAGGTTAAAGAAGCAATGGATGTTTTATATAATTTAATTGCTTCAAAAGAACCTATTCAGAAGATTTTGATTACACTATATAACCATTTTAAAAAATTATATTTTGTAAAATTGGCGATTGCTTATAATAAAGACATTGCTCAAAGTTTGCAATTAAAGCCTAACCAAATGTTTTTAGTAAATAAATATAAAGCACAAGCTAAAGGTTTTAAAACTTCTGAACTTAGAAAGATTGTTCAGGAACTTGAAAATTTGGACTATAAATATAAAATTGGATTAATAGATTTGAATGTAGGATTAGAGGCTATACTTTGTGCATACTGTTCATAATATTAATTTTAGGGAAAGTGAGAATAATTGAAAAAGAAAAAGAAGAAAAAAGATGATGAAAATTATGTTCCAAAAGCCTTTAAAAAAGATAAAGAAAAAAACAAAGATAAAATAGAAAAAAATAGTAAACATACGAAGAAAGATAAAAAAGGAACAAAAAAGAAGTGGAAAAAAGGCATACTAGTTATTTGTGTGATATTGATAATTATTTTGGGTGTATATTTAGGAATTTCAGCACAAACATGGAAAAAAATTGCAAAAGATATGATTGTAAATGAAAATTCAATTGTTGTAGATACAAATGGAAATGAAATTGCTAAATTAGGATGTGGAAGGAAAAATCAAAAGGTTTCTATATTGAATGTTCCAGATAATTTAAAAAATGCATATGTTGCAATAGAAGACCAGCGATTTTATTCCCATAGTGGTATAGATGTAAAAAGAACGGGTGGTGCTATATTAAGTTATGTTAAACATTTAGGAAAATCTTCTTTTGGTGGAAGTACAATAACACAACAATTAGTTAAAAATTTAACAGGAAACTCATCAGATAAAATTACAAGAAAAGTAAGTGAATGGTGGAAAGCATGGTTATTAGAAACAGAATTATCAAAAGATGAAATATTAGAAGCATATTTTAACATTATATATGTAGGTCCTAATATGTATGGAGTTGAAACAGCTAGTCAATATTATTTTAGTAAAACAAGTTCAGAGCTTACATTGGAGGAATGTGCTTTTTTAGCAGGTATAAATAATGCGCCAAGTGCATATAATCCTTTTGGAGAAAAAGACAATACTGAGAAAATTACAAAAAGAACCAAAACGGTTTTAAACAAGATGCTAGAATTGAATTATATTAATGAAGAAAGTTATAATACAGCGATAAATAATATAGATAAGGGACTGGATTTTAAGAAAGGTACAATAAATGCAGAAAGTGCAGTGTATTCTTATCATACTGATGCATTAATATCAGAAGTTACAGGAGATATTTCTAAAAAATACAATATTTCTGAAATATTTGCAACTAATTATCTTTATATGGCTGGATTGACAATATATAGTACACAAGATTCAAATATTCAAGATAAAACAGAAAAAGAATTTGAAAAAACAAAATATAGTTTACAATCTAAAAAAGATGGAAAAATGTCACAAGCAGCTATGGCAATTATTGACCACAAAACAGGATATGTAGTTGGATGTGTTGGAGGATTAGGAGAAAAAACAGAAGTAAGACCTCTTAATAGAGCAACACAAAGTATTAGACAAACAGGTTCTTCAATAAAACCATTATCGGTACTGATACCAGCAATTGACCAAAAAATTATTACAGGGGCATCTATATATGATGATACTGAAAGAGATTTCGAAAAAGGATATCACCCAACAGATTATAATAAATCATTAGGAAAAATAACAGTAAGAAGGGCAGTAGAATCTTCTCAAAATATACCATTTGTAGAAATAATGGAAAAATTAAGGCCACATAATTCAATAAAATATCTAGAAAAAATGGGAATTACAACATTAACAGAAGAAGATGAAAATTTGGTTTTGGCACTTGGTGGACTTCAAAAAGGGATAAGTCCATTAGAAATGGCTGGTGCATATGCAATGATAGCAAATGATGGAGTATATATAGA
This sequence comes from uncultured Clostridia bacterium, assembly GCA_934167755.1. Lineage (GTDB taxonomy): Bacteria > Bacillota > Clostridia > TANB77 > CAG-508 > CAG-269. The sequence goes on along the minus strand of CAKPLT010000018.1, from coordinate 17,302 downwards.
ACCTACATTTTTTACAAATATTAATAATAGAGCAGGTGAAACTATTATAAAAACATCTCAAGAGAAGAAAAGAGTAGTTAATGCAGATGTGGCATATATTGTAAAAGAATTATTAACTCAACCTGTAGTTGGAAGTAAGGGGACAGCAACTTATTGTAAAATTCCAGGAATGGATGTTTCAGCCAAAACAGGTACAACAGATGAAAATTATGATAGATGGCTTTGTGGTTTTACTCCATATTATACTGCAGCCACTTGGTATGGATTTGATGAAAATGAATCAATAGAATCAAATATGAAAAATCCAGCAGGGCTTTTGTGGTCAAGTGTTATGACAACAATACATAGTGAACTAAAAAGTGCGACCTATGAGAGACCAAGTTCGGTATATAGTTATACTATTTGTGAAGATACAGGAAAAAGAGCAACAAAATTATGTAAAAATACATATACAGAGTATTTTTTAGAGACAACTATACCAGAAGAATGTACCAGTGGGGACACTCATTAATGGTAAAAAATTGTGTGCAAGCACTTGATTTTTAAACAGATATAGTGTAAAATAGAAGAAGTTGAAAATTTATGTAAAGAATTTGAAAGGAGAAATTAACATGGCAGGAGTATACATGGCAGGAGATTTTAGAAATGGAACAACATTTGAAATGGACGGAGGAGTTTTTAGAGTAGTAGAATTCCAACACGTAAAACCAGGAAAAGGTGCAGCATTTGTTAGAACAAAATTAAAAAATGTAATAACAGGAGCTGTTTTAGAAAAAACATTTAACCCATCTGATAAATATCCAGGAGCAGAAATTGAAAAGAAAACAATGCAATATTTATATAATGATGGAGATTTATATTATTTTATGGATAATGAAACATATGATCAAATGCCATTAAATAAAGAAGATATTGGAGATTGCTTAAAATATTTAAAAGAAAATATGGAAGTAACAATCTTATCTTTTAAAGGAAAAGTTTTTGCAGTTGAACCACCAATATTTGTAGAGTTAGAAGTAACTTATACAGAACCTGGTTTTGCAGGAAATACAACAACAACATCTGGAAAACCAGCAACATTAGAAACAGGTTTAGAATTACAAGTTCCTATGTTTGTTAATATTGGTGATGTTTTAAGAATTGATACACGTACATGTGAATATATGGAAAGGGTATAATTATGTCTGAAAAAGAATTGATTGAAAAAATAGAGCAACTTGAAAAAAGAGTTGCAGAATTAGAAAAAAATATTTCTTACATTCAAGAAGATATCTATGAATTTGTAGAAGATGATGATGCTGAATGTGGTGGACATTGCTCATGTTGCAGTGGATGCAATGAGGAAGAATAATATGTTATTAGATAGTCTATATGACTATCTTCTTTTTTGTAAAAAAGTTAGCAAAAATACTTGACAAGTGCTAAAAAATATAGTATATTAATATACGAAATTAGCAAACGAATTCAAAGAGTGCTAAAACAAAAACTAACATTTCTCAAATGAATAGGGGGAAAGACAGGTGTTAGATGAAAGAAAAAAAAGAGTACTACAAGCAATAGTTGAAACATATATTCAAACAGCAGAACCTGTAAGTTCAAATGCAATAATGAATTTAGAAGGACTAGAATGTAGTAGTGCTACAATAAGAAATGAAATGGCAGAACTAGAAAAAATGGAATATCTGGAAAAGCCACATACCTCAGCGGGAAGAATACCATCAGCTAAAGGATATAGATACTATGTTGATGAATTATTGCAAGAAGACAAAATTACTTTGGACGAAATAAAATATATAAGTGATAAACTTGAAGCAAAAGTAAATGAGCTAGAAGAAATAACAAAAATAGCATCAAGTACAATTTCAGAAATAACACATTATACAACAGTATCAATAGGACCTAGTTCAGATGTACAAAAAATAGAAAATATAAAGTTTGTATTATTAAGTCCAAGAATGATGATGGCGGTAATACTTACAGACACAGGTTTAGTAAAAGAAACAATAATAAAATTTGATGAAGATATTACAGAAAATCAAGTTCAAACATTGAGTTATATGTTTAACAATAAACTAAAAGGTGAACCAATAACAAAAATAGATAAACCTTTAGAAAAGTATTTAGTTGAGGAAATGAGCTATAGTGTAAATTTAATAAAACCAATAATTGAACAAATGAAAAAAGTAATTGAAGATGAGAATTTTCATTTGGAAGGTGCAAATAGATTGTTTGAATTGCCTGAATTTAATAGCTTAGAAGTCGCAAAAAATTTTGTAAATATATTAGATGAAAAAGATTTAATGGCAGATATGTTAAACACAGGTTTCGCTAAAGATATAAATGTATATATTGGTGAAGAAAATGAAAAAGAAGAACTAAAAGACTTTAGCGTAGTAACATTCAAACATAGAATAGGAAATAAAGATTTGGGAACAATTGGAATAATAGGACCTAAGAGAATGGATTATGCGAAAGTAATTTCAGTAATGAAATATATCAGTAAAAAGTTAAATGATACGAACGATGAAGATACACCCAATAATGATAATTGAAAATTAGATATAAAGAAGGGAAAAAGATAAATATGAAAGATGAAAAAGTTGAAGAAAAACAAGAAAATATGGAACAAAAGCAACAAGAAAAAACAGATTGCATAATAGACCCAAAACAACAAGAACTTGATGAATTAAATGACAGGTATAAAAGGGTAAGGGCTGAATTTGAAAACTATAAAAAAAGAAACAGTAAAGAACGCGAAACATTATACAATTCAATACTTGGAGATATTGTTGAAGTGTTTTTACCAATAGTAGATAACCTTGAAAATGCTTTAAAAGTTGAAACACAAGATACTGAATATAAAAAAGGTGTAGAACTTGTACTAAAACAATTTAAAGATATTTTAAAAACAAAGGGAGTTGAAGAAATTCCAGCAATTGGAGAAACTTTTGACCCAAGTTTACATGAGGCTGTAAGTAGTATTCAAGACCCAGATAAAAATGCACAAGAAATTGTGCAAGAATATAGAAAGGGCTACAAAATAGGCAATAGGGTTATAAGACATTCTATGGTAGTAGTGGCTAATTAGAAAGAATTGAGGTAAGTGATGATTGAAAATGAAGAAATAAAATTATATAGTGAACAAGATATTGTAGAAGTTGCAACTTTGGGAACGAATATAATGCGAATTATAACAATATTTTTGATTGTAAGCAGTGTTGTTTTATTTATACTTATAGTGAAAAAATATAAAAAAATGAAAAATAGTTCAGAAACAGAAAAAAATAAAAGAAAAAAGGAAATATTAATATATATAATTACATTAATAGTATTTTTGATAAGTATTTTCATTAATTTTAGCATATATCCACCTATATATAAATAGGAAAATTATAAATTATTAAATAGTTATTAATTTTAAAAATATATATTGGCCAGTACACAATAAAATGAAGAAAATTACTAATTCACAAGGGTATGGAACCTACCTTATCCCTAGTAGAAGTGACGGTAGTTAAAGATGTGTAATCTGGCTGAAACTAAAAGAAAGGAAGTAAATTAAAATGGGAAAAATAATAGGAATTGACTTAGGAACAACAAATTCATGTGTAGCAGTAATGGAAGGAGGAGAACCAGTAGTAATACCAAACGCAGAAGGAAACAGAACAACACCATCTGTAGTAGCATTCTCTAAAAATGGAGAAAGACTAGTAGGACAAATAGCAAAACGTCAAGCTGTAACAAATCCAGAAAACACTGTTATATCAATAAAAAGAAAAATGGGAACAAACGAAAAAGTTGATATAGATGGAGATAAATTCTCACCACAAGAAATATCAGCAATGATATTACAAAAATTAAAAGCAGATGCTGAAAACTATTTAGGACAAAAAGTAACACAAGCAGTTATCACAGTACCAGCATACTTCAGTGACAGCCAAAGACAAGCAACAAAAGATGCAGGAAAAATAGCAGGACTTGAAGTATTAAGAATAATAAATGAGCCAACAGCAGCATCATTAGCATATGGAATGGATAAAGAACAAGATCAAAAAATTATGATATATGACTTAGGTGGAGGAACATTTGATGTATCTATACTTGATATTGGAGATGGTGTATTTGAAGTATTAGCAACAAATGGTAACACACACTTAGGTGGAGATGACTTTGATGAAGCAATAATCAAATATTTAGTAGACGAATTCAAAAAATCAAACGGAATTGATTTATCAACAGATAAAATGGCAATGCAAAGATTAAAAGAAGCAGCAGAAAAAGCTAAAATTGAATTATCAGGTGTACAACAAACACAAATCAATTTACCATTTATCACAGCAGATGCAACAGGACCAAAACACTTAGATGTTACATTAACAAGATCAAAATTTGAAGAATTAATACATGATTTAGTAGAAGCAACAGCAGGACCTGTAAATCAAGCATTAAAAGATGCAGGATTAACAGCAAATGATGTTCACAAAGTATTATTAGTTGGTGGATCTACAAGAGTTCCAGCTGTTCAAGAAGTTGTTAAGAGAATAACAGGAAAAGAACCAGATAAAGGAATAAACCCAGATGAATGTGTTGCTATTGGTGCAGCAATACAAGGTGGTGTATTATCAGGAGATGTTAAAGATTTAGTATTACTAGATGTAACACCATTATCATTAGGTATTGAAACATATGGTGGAGTATTCACAAAATTAATTGAAAGAAACACAACAATACCAACAAAGAAATCACAAGTATTCTCAACAGCTGCAGATGGTCAAACATCAGTAGAAGTTCATGTATTACAAGGTGAAAGAGAAATGGCTGCATATAACAAAACATTAGGAAGATTCCAATTAACAGGAATTCCAGCAGCACCAAGAGGAGTACCACAAATTGAAGTAACATTTGATATAGATGCTAATGGTATTGTACATGTATCTGCAAAAGATATGGCAACTGGAAATGAACAAAATGTATCAATAACAGCTTCAACAAACTTAACAGATGAAGATATCGAAAAAGCTGTAAAAGATGCAGAAGCACATGCAGAAGAAGATAAAAAGAAAAAAGAAGAAATCGAAGTAAGAAACAATGCTGAAAGTTTAGTATATAATAGTGAAAAGACATTAGGAGAATTAGGAGACAAAATAAGTGGAGAAGAAAAAGCAAAAATAGAAGCAGAAATTGAAAATACAAGAAAAGCATTAGAAGGAAATAATATAGATTCTATAAAAGAAGCTACAGAAAAATTAACAAAAGTATTTTATGAAATGTCTGAACAATTATATAAAAATGCAAATCCAAATGGTGCAGAAACTACAAGTGAAGCTGAGTCAAGTACTGACAACAATGGAAATGATGGAACAGTATATGATGCAGACTACAAAGTAGAAGATGATAACAAATAATTATTATAAAGAGGGATTTATTCCCTCTTTTCAATAAGAATGGAGTTTAAGATGTTACATATAAAACAAAAAATAGAAACAGTTATTAGTGTAGGAGGTGAACAAAATGGCAAGTAAAAAAGATTATTATGAGATATTAGGTGTTAGTAAAACTGCGACAGATGAAGAATTAAAAAAAGCATACAGAAAATTAGCTAAAAAATATCATCCAGATGCAAACCCAGACAATAAAAAAGAAGCTGAAGAAAAATTTAAAGAAGTAAATGAAGCATATGAAGTATTATCAGATGCTCAAAAGAGAAAAATGTATGACCAATTTGGAACAGCAGATCCACAAGGCTTTGGTGGATTTGGAAATGGTGGACCATTTGGAGGAGGAAATTATTATTCTTATACTTCATCTGGATTTGATGGATTTTCTGATTTTGGAGATTTAGGCGATATTTTTTCATCATTTTTTGGTGGAGGAAGAACAGGTACAAGGCAAAAACAAAGAGGTCCAAGAAAAGGTGCAGATTTGAATTTGAATTTAGATATAACATTTGAAGAAGCATTTTTAGGAGTAGAAAAAGAAATTTCAATAACAAGACCAGAAACTTGTGAAGTTTGTAAAGGAACTGGAGCAAAACCAGGAACATCAGTTACAAAATGTCCAACATGTAATGGAACAGGAACTGTACGTCAAATGCAAAATACAATTTTAGGACAAATGCAAACAACAAGAACTTGTACAGAATGTCATGGAACAGGTGAAATAATAAAGGAACCTTGTGATAATTGTAAAGGAAAAGGAACAGTTAGAAAACAAGCTAGAATAAAAGTAAAAATACCAGCAGGAATAGATGATAATCAAACAGTTGTATTAAGAGGAGAAGGAGAACCAGGAGAAAAAGGTGGACCTAAAGGTGATTTATATATAACAGTAAGAATAAAAAGAAATAGTATATATACAAGACAAGGTACTACTGTTATGTGTGATATACCAATTACAATAACTCAAGCAACATTAGGAGCAAACTTAAAAATACCTATGGTCGATGGAAGTACAGAAATATTTACAATACCAGAAGGAACACAAACAGGAACTAAATTTACAATTAGAGAAAGGGGGTTTAAATCTTTAAATTCAAATTCAAGAGGTAATTTTATATTCACAGTTATTGTGCAAACTCCAAAGAGATTGAATAAAGAACAAAGAGTATTGTTAGAAAAACTTGCAAAAACAATGAATGAACAACCTCCTATAAAAAAACGAGGAATATTCGGATAAATTTGACAATTTTATGTTAATATGCTATAATAATTAAGTTGCACATAATAGTGTAATAGTAATATCGTATAATCAAATTTTTTTGTACGGAAGGAGAAAAAAATGAAAAGTGCACATGAATTAATGGAAGAGAGAAAAGAAAGAGAGAAACGGTGGGTCTCATTCGTTTGTTGTGGCTATGAAGCTAAAATAAACGACATCATGAAAGATTTTGAACAAAATGGATTTGATCGCAAGTTCGACGAGCAAATGAAGGCATATGTAACCAGAGTGTCACAGGTATTAGTTGGGTGTACCAGCTATAATGAAACACAGGTTAATGAAATAATTGCCAAAGCAATGAATGATGTAAGTAAGGAACTGTCTTTAGCTGGATGGTTTTTCGGTTTGAATGAAGAACAGTTATATGTGCTTGAAATCAAAGCTGAAGATACGCCAGCAGAAATTTAGTGTGCAGATCAGGCAAAAAAGGGTTCAATTTGAACTCTTTTTTGCTTACTATATAAATGTTATAAAAAATAAAGCAAAAAACTTTATTTATTTTAAAGTTTATAGTATAATATATATTGGAAAAAAATTGTAAATAAATTAAAGATAGAGGAAGTAATTATGAAAAAGAAAAGAATAGTAACAGGTGATAGACCAACAGGAAGATTACATATAGGACATTATTTTGGGTCATTAAAAAACAGAGTAAAAATGCAAGAATCAGGCGAATATGATCAATATATTCTTGTGGCAGATGTGCAAGCATTAACAGATAATTTTAATAATCCGGAAAAAGTAAGAAAAAATGTTAGAGAAGTTGTATTAGATTATTTATCATGTGGAATAGATCCAGAGAAAACAACAATATATATACAATCAATGATACCAGAAGTCGCAGAATTAACAGTGTTTTATTCTAATTTAGTAACAATAGCAAGATTAGAAAGAAATCCAACAGTAAAAACTGAAATTGCACAAAAAAGAGATATATTTGGAGAAAGTGTAACATATGGATTTTTAGGATATCCAGTAAGTCAAGCAGCAGATATAACAGCATTAGAAGGAAAATATATTCCTGTAGGAGAAGACCAGTTACCATTAATAGAACAATGTAGAGAAATTGTAAGAAAATTTAATAGTATATATGGAGAAGTTCTGGTAGAGCCAGAAGCTGTTCTATCAACTAATAAAAGAATAAAAGGACTAGATGGAAACGAAAAAATGGGAAAATCATTAGGAAATGCAATTTATTTATCAGATTCAGTAGAAGAAGTTAATAAAAAAGTTATGAGTGCTGTAACAGATCCAAATAGAATAAAAAAAGATGATTTAGGAAATCCTGATATATGTATGGTTGCATATTACCATAAATTATTTAGTTCTGAAGAAGAAATAAAAAATGTTTGTGAAGAATGTAAAGCAGGAAAAAGAGGATGTGTTGCATGTAAAAGACAACTAGCTCAAAATATAAATAAAACTTTAGAACCAATTAGAGAAAAAAGAAAATATTATGAAGAAAGACCAGAATTAGTAGAAGAAATACTAATAAAAGGAACAGAAAAAGCAAGAAACACAGCAAAAGAAACAATGAAAAAAATCAAGAAGGCAATGAAATTAGATTATTTTCAATAAATAAAAAAACGGAGGACGAAAAATGTGGCAAAAAAATAGAAATGGAAAAATTATGGATTCAAACTCATATGATGCAGCAGTACCAGGAGAACCAGGAAAAGAAGTGGTGTTATTTAGATTAGAAAAAACTCATAATGTTCATCATAGTAATAAAGAAGATACAAGTTTAGTGATTGCAAGAATTCTTAAACATAATGAAGGTGACACAATGTTTTTTGAATCAAGTGATTACATAGCATTTGAAGTACCAAGTGGGTATGAAATAGATGATAAGATTGCTTCAACAGTAATAAGACAATATATTCAACAATATCAAGAAAGCAATAGAACTTATTATTTAGGTCGATTAAGACAATATGAAAATGGAGACTATGTTTTTGCAGATAAAAGTAAATCAATAGAAGACTTAGTACAAAAACAAGTAGAAAAAGATATTCAAAACTTTGAAGAACAAATGTTAAGAGAACAGCAGAAAAGAGAAGAACAAACAAAACAAGAAAGATATAGAGACTCATTAAAAGTAGGATCATATGAAAAAGAAGTAAATAAGATTAAAGCTACAAGAAAAAGTAATCCTTGGCTAAGAAAAGTATATCAATATCAATTAAGAAATGGAAAAGTACTTAGAGATTATGATGGAATAAATATAGATACAGGAGAAATTTTAAGAATTAGAAAAGCTGATAAGGTAGGAGCAGTAAAATATTCTGATGGTTCAAAAACATATTTATATTCAGCATATTTAGATAATACAATGAATGAAACAGATGTAGAACTATTAAATGGACAAACAGGAGTTGCTGTATGTTTTGAATTACCAAAAAGATTAGAAGATATTATAGATTCTCAAAATAAAGAAGAAATATTAGAACTTTTAAAATTATTTTCAAGTCCAGAAAACTTTTTACATGCCTCAGAAGAAGAATTAAAATACATAGGAGAAATAAGACCAGATGGAAAAGCTAATAAGAAAGAGCAATCAGATATATATGAAATAAAGCAAAAAGTTTCAGAAATGCAAAAAGAATTTAAAAGACAGAGAACAAATAATGCAGAAGGAAGATAAGGAGGAAGTATGTTTACAGATTACGCAAAAATAGTTATAAAATCAGGAAATGGTGGAGATGGAGCAATAACATTTAGAAGAGAAAAATATGTTGCTGCAGGAGGACCTGATGGTGGAGATGGAGGCAGAGGTGGAAGCATCTATTTTAGAGTAGACCCAAATGCCAATACACTAATTGATTTTAGATATACAAAAAAGTTTAAAGCACAAAATGGAGAAAATGGAAGTGGTGCAAATAAATTTGGAAAATCAGGAGAAGATTTATACATTGATGTACCAATAGGAACAATAATAAAAGATGTAGAAACAGGAAAAGTTGTAGCAGATCTTTCACAAGAAGGACAAGTAGAAATGGTACTAAAAGGTGGAAGAGGAGGCAAAGGAAACTCTCATTTTGCTACAGCAACAAGACAAGTTCCAAGATTTGCACAAGCTGGAGAAGAAGGAGAAGAAAAAGAAGTAATACTTGAATTAAAATTACTAGCAGATGTTGGACTACTAGGTTTTCCAAATGTAGGAAAATCAACATTTCTTTCAATGGTAACAGATGCAAAACCTAAAATAGCAAATTATCATTTTACAACTATTGAACCTAATTTAGGTGTAGTAAAAACAAAAAATGGAGACAGTTTTGTAATTGCAGATATTCCTGGAATTATAGAGGGAGCAAGTGATGGAGTTGGACTTGGAATACAATTTTTAAGACATGTAGAAAGAACAAGATTATTATTACATGTTGTTGATGTTTCTGGTATAGAGGGACGTAATCCAGTAGAAGACTTTAATACTATAAATATGGAATTAAAAAAATATAGTGAAAAACTAAGTACAAGAAAACAAATAATAGTAGCAAACAAAATAGATATAATGCAAGATGATACAGGCTATAAAGAACTAGAAGAACTAGCTCAAAAAGAAGGATTAGAAATTTATAAAATATCTGGTGCAACAGGACAAGGAGTAAAAGAATTACTTGACAGAGTATCAGAAGTATTAAAAACATTACCAAAAGAAGAGATAACAGAAATTGAAGACAGAGTGGTATACACATTAGAAGAAGATAAAGATACTTTTACAGTTAGAAAAGAAGGAAATATATATATTATTGAAGGAAAAGCAATTAATAGACTAATGGGAAGAATAAATATAGATGATAATGAGTCAATGTATTATTTCCAAAAAAGTTTAAAAAACTTAGGAATAGAAGATGAGTTAAAAAGACAGGGAATACAAGAAGGAGACACTGTAAAAGTTCTTAACTGGACATTTGAATGGTTTGAATAGGAAGAAGGTTTATAATAACTATGGAAGAAAGAATAAGAGTAGCAGGAATTTTAAAAATTGGAGAAGGATATGCATTTATGCATAGAACAGAAGTAAAAAATCATCAATATGGAGATTATTATACATTTCCAGGTGGAGGATTAGAAGAAAATGAAACTCTTGAAGAAGGAACAAAAAGAGAAATTAAAGAAGAGTTTGGGATAGAAGTAGAAGTAATTAAAAAATTATATCAAATAGAAAATGGAGAGCAAAACAAAAAAGAATATTTCTTTTTATGTAAATATCTTAAAGGGGAATTTGGGACAGGAACAGGTCCTGAATTTTCTGGAGATATTAAATATTTAGATAGAGGAAAATATATACCAGAAATAATAAAAACAGAAGATATAAAAAATATTGTATTACTTCCAATAGAAATTAGAGATAAGTTTATTCAAGATTTAGAATTAGGAAAAATAAATTAGAAAGGGAATTTAATGCAAGAAATAATAGAAATATTAAAAGAAACTATAATAGATAGCATAAAACTTTTACCATTTTTGTTTATAACATATCTTATTATGGAATATATTGAACACAAAACAAGTAATAAAGTAAGAGATTTTATAGAAAAATCAGGTGAATTTGGACCAGTTATTGGAGGAATAGTAGGAATATTTCCACAATGTGGTTTTTCTGTATCAGCTACTAATCTATATGCAGCAAGAGTAATAACATTAGGAACATTGATATCTGTTTATTTAACAACATCAGATGAAATGCTCCCAATACTGTTAACTAAAAATATTAATATATCAGTAATATTAACAATACTTGGAATAAAATTAGTTATTGGTATATTAGCAGGTGTTTTAATTGATTTTGTTTTTAACAAAATTGGTAAAAAAGAAGATAAAAATGAACATATAGAAGAATTGTGTGAACATGAACATTGTCACTGTGAAGAAAGTATTGTTAAATCAGCATTAAAACACTCACTAAATATACTAATATATATTTTTATTATAACATTAATTATTAATGGAATAATTAGTATCATTGGAGAAGAAACAATAGCTAATTTTATAAGTCAAAATACTATATTAGGCCCAATAGTAGCAGGAATAATAGGATTAATACCAAATTGTGCTTCATCAGTAATCTTAACAGAATTATTTATAGAAAATGTTATAAATATGCCTGTTTTAATATCAGGTGTAGCTGTAAATGCAGGTGTTGGAATACTAGTGCTATTTAAAACAAATAAAAATTTAAAAGAAAATATAAAAATAGTAAGTTTATTATATATAATAGGAGTACTTTCAGGGATAATATTAGAATTTATAATATGAAATTATTAAAAAAGCTTGTAATTTTACTATTTTTATAGGATAATATATATGTAGTAATTTATGAAAACGAAAGGAAGAAATAATGAAATTAATAGATAAATTTTTAAAAAAATTAAATGCTAGTAGAAATACATTTGCAACATATATACTAACATTAATATCAGTTTATATATTAGTAGATAGAGTTGTAGAAATGTTATTCTTAATATTTACAGGAGTATCTGTATCATATTGGGGGCCACTTAAATATACACTTGCATTAGCATGCCCAATATTTGCATTTTTGTTTTCAGGTTCATCAGAATTTGTAACAACTAAAAATTCAAAAGTTACATTATTTTTTACATATGTAGTAAGTTTATATATAATTGCAATATCAATGTTTACACAATGGTTAAATGCAGGAACATGGTTATTTCTAATTTCATTACCAGGATATACAGAATTAGTAACAAATTTCTCAGAATTAATTAGACCAGCATTAACAGCACTAGCTATATATTTACCACTAACAACATTTTATGGTTTAATAAAATGGATCAAATTAGGAGTAATGGATAGTAAAGACCAAACAAGATCTATATGGGATTATGGTGGAATTAGTTTAGCAGATAAAACAATAGGACATGGACCATTTACATGTGATATGCTTATTGCAAAAGATTTTGAAACAGGAAAAAAATTAACTTTTTATGAAGAAAAAAGATATCAATCTTTACTAGTATGTGGAGCATCAGGAACAGGAAAAACATCATTAGTATTAGAACCAATGATGGCTAAAGATATAGAGAAAAAAGCATTTTACATAGCAAATGCAAAAGAAATGGGATATACAGCATTAAAAACAGGAATAGCAGTATTAAATAAACCATATAATAATGACTATTTAAACGAAAATTTTAATTTGAATATGATAACACCAGTTCAAGGAAAAGAAGCAGTTTATAAAGCATATATGAATAAAATGATATTAAATGTATCAGGAAATGAATACACATACAGGGATTTAGGAATGACATTGATGTCACCAGATAATGAATCAATTTCTAAAATGAAAGATGTATGTAAAAATTTCCACATAAAATACAACGTAATAGATCCATTAGATAGTACATCAATAGGATTAAATCCATTTGTATATGACGATGTATCAAAAATAGCAATTACAATATCTTCAGTATTAAAAGGAATGTATGTAAATTCACATCCAGAAATAGAAGAAGCATATAGAGAAGATTTTATAATACAAGCTATTGAAAATATTACAATAATGTTAAAAGAAATGTATCCAAAAATGAATAATGGAAATTTACCAAATTTGGATGATTTACTAAAAATGCTTACAAACTTTGATTTAGTAGAAAAAATGTGTGAGATAATGAGACAAGATGAAGAACTTGCAGAAAAATACAGTGTTCAAATTACATATTTTAAAAAGAACTTTTATGCAAATAGTATAGGTAGAAATGAAACAGAAAAATATATACATTTAGCAACATCACAATTAGATAATTTGTTAAGATTACCAGGTGTAAAAGCAATACTTTGTAACAGAAATTATAATATAGATTTTGATAAAATGTTAAAAAATGGAGAAATGACATTTTTATGTACAAGAAGAGGAGATTTAGGAAAAACAAGTCATAAGGCATTTGGACTATTTTTCTTATTATCAATGCAAAATGCAGTTTTAAGAAGACCAGGAAATGAAAAAAGTAGAGTACCATATTTTGTATATATTGATGAATTTGCAGATTTTATATGTAGAGATACAGAAGCGATGTTCACATTATATCGTAAATATAGAGTAGGAACAACAATAACAACACAAAACCTTTCACAATTAGAAGGTGATTCACCAAAAATGAAATTTAAAGATACAATACTAACAAACTGTGGAAATAAAATTTTCACAGGAGGAGGAACACCAGAAGATATTGAATGGTGGTCAAAAGAATTTATTAAGAGAAGAACATGGACATATTCAAATTCTATGGATATGAACAAATTACAATATGACTCTAAATATGGTAGTGTAAAATATGATTGGGAAAATAATTTTGCAGTTATGAAATTAGCAACATTAGGAACTAAAAATATTGCTATAAAATTAAAAAATGATAAAGGGCAATATGATGTTGGAGAAGGAATAATGAATTTCTTGAGTTCAAAATATAAAGAAGAGCAACCAATTAAAAAATATAATTTTGCTAAATTTACACCAGGAGTTGCAACAGAAGAAGAAACAGATTCTTCAAAAAATAAATTTGACCCAAAACATATAGATTTTGTTGATGATAAAAACGAAGTTGATCCAATACAAATGAATACAACTGATTCAAATTTTATATTTGACAATGAAGATGCTATTGTAGTAAACTTTAAAAAGAATAAAAATGATTAAAAGTTTACAAGACAATAAAAAAATGTTATAATAATTCTTAGTAAATTGAATAGTCGCTGATAGATTTCGAAAGGAACTATGAGAGGAAAGTCCGGGCTCCATAGAGCAAAGATGCTAGATAACGTCTAGTGAGGGTGACCTTAAGGAAAGTGCAACAGAAAATAACCGCCATTAATGGTAAGGGTGAAAAGGCGAGGTAAGAGCTCACCACCAATATGGTGACATATTGGGTTAGTGTAAACCCCATCTGGAGCAACACCTAAGTAGAAAAAAGCCTGCTCGGTAATTTCTAAATTGTGTGGCTTGAGATATATAGCAATATATGTCCTAGATAAATGACTATTTTAAATGACAGAACCCGGCTTACAGGTTTACTAAAAATAATGATAAAATAAAAAGTGGTTATTGAACCACTTTTTTCATATCATCTGGTAAATCACAAAAAAGTTCTACTTTTTTATTGGTGATAGGATGAATAAAATTCATTTTATAACTGTGTAAAGCTTGCCTATTAATTAAGTCTGACTCAATTCCATATAAAGTATCACCTAACAAAGGGTGACCTATTGCAGACATATGTAAGCGAATTTGATGTGTACGTCCAGTTTCTAATGTACATTTTACCAAAGAAAAAGTATCAAAAGCTTTTATTACTTTATAATGGGTAATAGCAGATTGACCATTTTCAGAAATACATCTTTCTATAATACTATTTTCCTTTCTGTCAATTTTTAGATTTATTGTTCCACAATCTTCATCAAAAATTCCATCAACAATAGCTAAATATTCTTTTTTGAAAATATTTTTATTCATTTGTCGAATTAAACATTCTTGTACATACTCATTTTTAGCAAAAATAACTAGACCAGAAGTATTTAAGTCCAATCTATTAATAGGTCTTATTTTTCGTTTTAACCCAATACTTTCTAAATAATATTTTACACCATTTGCCAGACTATCAGAATAATGAAGAATTGATGGATGAATAGCTATGCCAGCAGGCTTGTTAATTGCTAAAATGGCATCATCTTCATATATAATATTTAAGTCCATTTTTTGAGAAATAATATTTTCACTTTCTTCAACAAAATCTAAATCTACAACAATTACATCATTTTCTTTTACTATTGAACGTGTATCAATACTATTAGAATTTAAAAAAATTTGATTAGAATTAATCAATTTATGTAATAATCTTGAAGATATTTTAAATTCATTTTTTAAAACTTGATTTACAGTCTCATATTTATTTTTTTCTACAATATATGTTAAAATCATAAAAACTCCTTTAAAAAGTTGACATTTCGACAAAAAAATTATACAATTTTAATACGGAATAGTCAAGAAGAAGGGAAGAACAATGAAATTTTTTAAACATATCAAATTAGTATCAACACATAAATGGATTGTATTTAAGTTATGTTGTAAAATTGGATTACCATGGAGAGGATTTATGCATGACTGGTCAAAATTTTCACCAACAGAATTTTGGGAAAGTGTAAAATATTTTGATGGCCATAAAAGTCCAATAACAGTATGTAAAGCACAAAATGGATATTCAAAAGCATGGTTACATCATAAAGGAAGAAATAAACATCATCCAGAATATTGGACAGATTGGTCATTACCAGAAAAAAATATTATTATGCCATATCAATATGCAGCAGAAATGGTATGTGATAAATTAGCAGCAGGAATAGTATATAATGGAAAAAATTGGACACCACAAACACAATTAAATTATTATATGAAAGAAAGAGAAAAAACAACGATTCATACACAATTAGACAAATATTTATTAGAAGTTCTTACACAAATAAGTGAAAATGGAATAGATAAAACTTTAACAAAAGAAAATATTAAAAAAATATATGATAAATATTGTGTTAGAATGGAGAAATATGATGAGAATAAGATTTAAACCATGGGCAAGACCAGAATTAGAAGCCAGTCGATTTTATAGAAACAATCCAGAAGAACTAAAAAATAATTGGAAAGCAGAATTTAAAAATTCAGAAAATCCAATTCATTTAGAATTAGGATGTGGAAAAGGACAATTTATATCAGAATTAGCCACACAAAATCTGGATATTAACTATATTGCTATAGATTTAGTTGATGCAATGCTTGGACTAGCAAAAAGAAATGTAGAAGAAAAATATAATGAAAAAAATATAGAAATAAACAATATTATTTTAACAAGATTTGATATAGAAAGAATACCACTAATTTTAGGTGAAAAAGACAATATAAAAAGAATATATATTAATTTTTGTAATCCTTGGCCAAAAGGAAAACATAGAAAGAAAAGACTAACACATACAAGACAATTAGAAAAATATAAGACATTTTTGGCAGATAATGGAGAAATTTATTTTAAAACAGATGATGAGCCATTATTTAATTCAAGTTTAACATATTTTGCAGAATCAGGATTTGAGATTTTAGCGAAAACATATGATTTGCATAAAGAACCTATCTGGGAAAATAATATTGAAACAGAACATGAAAAAATGTTTTCTGAACAAGGTATAAAAATTAAAGCATTAATAGCAAAAAAACTCCAATAATTATGTATTGGAGTTTTGATTATTTAAAGATAATCTTGCATTTTTAAAAAATGTAATTAATGTTTGTGATAAGATTTCTTTGCTTTGAGAATCTAAATTTTTATAAGCATTTACTATTAATTTTAAACTTTCGATTTTATTAGAATTCATATCTGCTAAAGTCTCAGCTTTAGTTGCACTTATAATTTCAAAAAAAGCATCTATAAATTTTTCCCTTTGCTCAGGAGAAACTTCTTTTAGCCAATTTGTTACAGTTGTATCAATAAAATTACTAGAATTTGTAAGAGTATCTCTTACGAATTTATCTCCAAGTACTTGCCATGTATATAAATCATGTTGCATAATACCAGTT
>CAKPLT010000017.1 GCA_934167755.1 uncultured Clostridia bacterium | reverse complement strand
GGTTATAGCATTAATTTGTGCAAAGAAAACATATAGTAAACATCAGGTAGAATAAGTAATAAAATTAAATTTTATTTTAGGATATTTTTGAAAAAAGCAAGTAAGAGTTTTAAAAATGATATAGAATAGAGGAGTGGAGCTTAAAAGAAAACATTTAGGCTCTATTTTCATTTACACAACATTGCACAAAATCAAAGTTTATAGAAACTACAACATTGCACAAAATCAATCTTTATAGAAACTACAACATTGTTCTTAAAAGATAGAAAATCTTTTTTAAATTACAAATAAACATAGCTAAGAAATTTAAAATATGAAAAAGTTCTTAAAATATAAGATATATTCTTATATTTTAAGAGCTTTTTTTGTTTAAAAGGAGGTGAAAAAGTGATAAGTAATATCGATTTAAGAAATGAATTATCTGATTTAGGCGTTAAACATTTTGAAATTGCAAAAAGAATGAATATAACAGATGCAGCATTTTCTAAAAAAATAAGGACGGAATTATCTGAAGAAAAGAAAAAAGAAATAATTGAATTAGCAAAAAAAATAAAAGTGGAAAGGAGGTATAAGAATGATTAATTATTTTGTAGATGTTTTTTTATGTGGAGCAATTACATTAGGTGAGTTATTTTTAGTTTTTATAGTAGGAACATTAATTGAATGTGGTTCATGCTTATTTTTGAAAAAAAGCTTATTATATACAATCTGTAAAAGATTAAAAAAATTAGACACTAAATTAAATGATTATTTTGAAGGGTAAGGGTGATTATTATGAACAATGAAAGAGAATCTTTATTAAATGCTAGGACTATCAGCTTAGCTAATGCTGAGGCTACAGCAGAAAAATTAAAATGCGAAAATAATATTTTGAAGGATAACAATTATGTATTAATGCAAAAAAATACAAATTATGAGAAATTATTAAAAGAAATAAAATCATTATCTGAATCAAACACTTATAGCAATGCAGATATTAGATTGAAAAAAATAAAAGAGTTAGTTTCGACTGCAATCATTAACTAACTCAAAAAATTAACATATAAAAAAGTTTGGGTCTTTTTTATATATGTATTATATCAATATGTAACTGATATGTCAAACCAAAGGATGTTTTAATATGAAATGTATAAATTTTAGAATTAGATCAAGTAAATATTCAAAATATTTATATTGTATTAAGTTAAAAAAACAAATTAATTATGGTAATTGTATTAATTGTAAACAGAAAAAATACAAAGAAATAAAAGCAATTCCTAAAAGAAGTAAAAAACTAGCAAAGTTGGAGAAACAGAGAGATAAAGGAATAGTAAAAAGCGGTATATGTGAATATTGCGGACATTATGATAAAAGGTTAGATCCTCACGAAGTTTATGGAGGAAGTAATCGTAAAAGAAGTATTAAATGCAAATTTATTAAAATGATATGTCCAAAATGCCATTCTAACGAAGAAATAATAAATCAATTAAGAATTGATACGCAAAAAGAATTTGAAAAGGAACACACCAGAGAAGAATTTATACAGATAATAGGCAAAAGTTATGTATAGAAAGGAAAATACAAATGGAAAATAATATTTTAAGAAATAAAATAAAGCAGTATTTGATTGAATTAGGTTTTAATCCATCTCTGAAAGGCTTTAAGTTTTGGACAACAGCAATTCTGTATGCTGTTATTCAAGAAAAGAACAACGAAGAAATGATGAAATTTACAGAATTATATAAATTCGTTGGAAAATGCCATAAAGCAACAGCTTCAAAAGTTGAAAGAGATATGAGATATATATTAGAAAAAATTAATTTAGATGATATTTTTGGTACAAACTATTCAATTACAAATTCTGCTTTTTTATTTATATCACAAGAAAAAATTTTAAGTGATGTTTCATAATAAACTAGAGATTTTGTCGAAATCTTGAAACCTAGAAAGGAGTAAGAATATAGTGTGGAAAAATACAAAAAAATAGATTATAAAAAACAACTCTTAGAATTTTGTTCTACATTAGATTATAATCCTATTTCAGCAAATGCTATTGCAGTATATACTTGTTTACTACATATAGCTAGCAAGGTAGGTAGGATTAATGAATTTAAAGTAGCTAATAATACTTTAATGAGTAAAATTAAAAATTTAAATATATCTGCACTTCAAAGGGCTAGAAATGAATTGATAAATAACGGATTAATTAAATATAAGAAGCGGCATTAACCAAAATGATGCTTCTAGATATTCGATAATTAAAACATACAGTGAACAAGCAGACGAACAAGCAGACGAACAAGCGGACGAAAGAGCAGACGAATACATTATAACTAAACTAAACTTGTTATTTTGTTTTTTATATAAAAAGGAAAGCGGGGCTGAAATTGGATTACTGGATGATGATCGCGAAATACTGATAAATATTTTAAAGAAATTAGATATGTTCGTAGAATCAAAAAATACATTCAAGCTTATTTCAGAAGATAAAATTTTAGATTTAAAAATACAAACATGGTGCGTAAAAGAATTATACTTGAGTCCACATAGAGTTCTATTGAATAATTTATCAAGAGAAAAATTTATGCTTAAATTTCAAAAAGCTGAAAAATATATTAAAAAGCAAAATAATCTAAGAGAATTCATTAATTACTTTATTGTATGCGTTAGATCTGGATTGGAGGTAGGAGAATGTTAATAAATTCAATAGTTGCAAGAGGAAAAGTGATAAAACATATAAAATATAAAGAGGATGATGATAATATAGCAAGACATCTGGTAAAGCAAAAGAAAATAAAAAAATATGAATATTACATTTGTGATTACTGTGGGAATGAAATTGTTATAAAGCAACAGCATCATAAAATGACTGGCGGAATTCTAGAAATTCCAGAAAGTATTACTAGAACTAGAAAAATTGAATTAGCATTGTGCAACAAATGTTTAAATTCTGCTTTGAAAGAATTAGAAAATATTAATAAAAGGAGCGTGTAAGAATGAATAAATGTACTAATTGCTCCAAATTTGGTTTTTGTAAAAAAGCAAGTGAAGAAATAAAAGATTGTTCAGATTTTGAAAAAAGGCATTATGATACAAAGCTAGTAAAGATAGAAGATGGAACATATTATTTTGAGGAGATAAAGTAATTATGAATTTTGAAGATATAAAGAATATGAGTAAAAAAGAGTTTGAACAATTTATGTTTAATGTACAAAGTTCAAACAAAAAATTTTGTGTAAGGTGTGGAAACTTTACTTTAGACAGAATAACTATATCGGTTGCAAAAGATGGTAAATCGCCAAGAAAACTTTGTAATATGTGTAAAGAATGTTATACAAGTATGTTAGATTATCTTGGCATAAGTGATATTGAAGAATAGGAGGCATATATGGAAGAGCAGAAAGAATTAATAAAATCAATAGAAAAATGGTTACCATTTGAAATAGAAAATTTAGAGGAATATGTAGGAGGGCTGCATGGAAGAAATCAATAAAAGATGTATAAGTAGAAAAGAATATTTGAAGAAATATGATAGCAATGTTGGGTATGCATTATATGTTCAAGATAATATAAGAAAAGACGATTATGTAAGGCTTAATACAGGTGATATAGTAAAAGTCATTGGAATAAAAGCAAATACAGTAAATAAAAGAGCTATTTATTATGGATTTTACAAACAGAATTGGTTTGATTCAGCTGCAGTAGAAAATTTTTCAGATAATATAATAGATTTAATAGAAAATAAAGATGTTTTAAAGGTTAGAATTGATAAAACGATAATGTTTTTTGGAATGGATGAAGACACATTAGACATTAAATATAAAGAATTAATAGAAAATATTGAAAATGGAGAATATGAATTAGTAGAAATACTAACACATGAACAGTTTGAGTCTAATTGCTATAAAGTAGGAGGAGAAGATGATGAAGTATAAAGAATGCATAAAAAGAGTAGGACTAAAAAATGCAATATTATACGAAATGTTTTATGTTTTAGAAATTATTTTGAATTTACCTTATTTAATATTACGAGAAATAGCCATTATATATGATAATATACTTGAATTTATTGTATTTATAACTGAAAAGCAACAGAATTTGTTAGCACGAATTTTTAGGAAAACAAGAATAATTAATTTAAGTAAACTAAGCAAGAGAATAGACGATTTTAGAGTAAAAACAATTAAAAAATTAAAAAAGTAGGAGGAGAAGATGAGCGTTAAAGGAAAAGTAAAAAAGCTAAATAAGAAAATAGAAAATTTGCAGGAAGAATTACAAACTTATCAATTATCTAATAGTAGATTAAGAAATAAAAATGATAGGTTAAAAACAGAATTAGAAGGACAAAAAGCAGATAAGCAATATACAGAACAACTAGAAAATATAGTAAAGTTTGCAATAACCAATCATATAGGAAATTTAAGAGGTGGAATGCAAATAGAAAGATATGGAATAGATAAAATGCAAGATTTAAGACTAAGTATAGATTATCAACCAGAATTTAATAGCTATATGATTAGAGTTAATTATTAGGAGGAGAATAGATATATGGAAAAATTAAAAATTAATCCAGAAAAAGACTTGGAAGAATTAGAACAATATGGATTCAAAAGAAGATATAGAAATTGCTATGAATATATAAGAGAAATACATGGCAAAACAGCCTATAGAGTTTATACAACTCCAAATCACGGATACATACAAATAGAAATATTAGAGCCATTAACAATTGCTGGTTCATTACAATGCTTATTATACGATTTAATCAAAGCAAATTTAGTACTAAAGGAGTAAAAAAGAACATCTATATTTTATATAGGTGCTCTGCGAACGGTATGGGATTCGAACCCATGATATCAAAAGATATGCTTGCTTATTGGGCAAGTGCGTTAAGCCACTCTGCCAACCGTTCATAAAGAAATAATAACATATAAAAATAAAAAAATCAAGTAAAGGAGTAAATATGAAAGATATAAAATTAAAAATAATTGTGATACTGGTAGTGATTTTATGGGCAGTAATGTTTTTTATAACAGGAATAAGATTAATTAATTGGCAAAATGAATACAACAATAAGGACGAGCAGATAAAATTATTAGAACAAAGTTTAAAAGAACAGTTACAAGAAAAAGAAGTTTATATGAAAATGTTAGAAAGTGAGGAAAAATAAAATGAACAGAAAAAATGAAGAAAAAATAAATTGTAACACAAAAAATTTTTATACAATTGGAAATGAAGATAATTTAGAAAAAGCATTAGAAGGATTAGGACAATTTTGTCACAATTGGTGCATGAATTGTAAAGAAACAATAGACAAAAATGAACCAGTTTTTAGATGTAAACAATGTGATTTTGAAAATGAAAATGGAACTTGTCAAATTAAAATATTTTTAAATAACTATGCTAGTGGCAATTCTGGGAAATATACCTGCATGGGTGATTTATAAAGGAGAGGAGTAAATAAGATATGGACGAAGATAAAATCTGTGAAAATAGGGAGCCTAAATATAATTATTGTATCATAAAATATAAAGAATTATATTTAAAGGAATTTTCATTATATTCAAGAGTAGATTGTGAAAATAATGAAGTAACTTTTGAAGCTGATTATATATTTACATCAGATTATAATCAAGCAAATAAATTTAAAATATCAGATGCAAATTATATAAGCTCGTTATTAAGAGAAGGGACTTCATTAAAATATATATATTAGAGAGGAGTAAATAAGATATGAAAACAGAAACAACTAGAAAACTAGAACAATTACTAGCGAATCGTTTTAATAAAAGAAATGAGTTTTATGTTTTTGAATGTACTATTGGATGGTATGGAAAAGAAATAGTAGATTGCATAATGTATAATTGTCAAAGAGAAACTTACTGCTACGAAATAAAACAATCTAAACAAGATTTTCATAGTAAAAATAAATTAACATTTATAGGAAATAAAAATTACTTTGTAATGCCATATAAATTATACCAAGAAGTAAAAGAAGAAATACCGCTAGAGATAGGAGTTTTTGTGGCAGTAGACGAAATAAAGAAAAGAGAAGAAGAAAAAATTGATTCATTAGGAAATAAATGGACAAAATATTGGGCTGAACCAATAGATGGATTAAAAGAGTTATATTGTATAAAACCAGCAAGAAAACAAGAGCTTAAAGCAGATAAAGAAGTAATATTATCTTCTATGTTAAGAAGTATGCAAAGGGATAGAGTTTATGATTTAGAGAGGAGTGATACATAGTGAAAACAGCAGATGAAATGGAAACTAAGAATATCGATGTTGAACCTGATTATAAAAAAGAATATTATAAATTGCAAGAAGAGAATCATATGTTAAAAGAAGAGATAGAAAAATATAAAGAAGCATTATTAAAAATATGTTTAAAATTTTAGGAGGTGCTTTAAATGGATGAAACAGCAATATATAAGATAAATAGATTTGATACATTTATTTATCATGAAAGAGTAATAAAAGAAATAGTAAAGAAAGATGATGAATATACAAGGCAAGTAATAAAAGATTATTTCAGAAAGAGGTATCCAAAAGAAAATTTGAGATTTGATTTTTTAGATAAAGAAATAGTAGATGAAATCATAAAATTGGGAATAGAAGAATATCAGAGAAGACAAGCTGTAGGAGGTGTTATAGTGAAAGAAAAAATAAATAAAAGAATAACTAAAGATAGTATTGAATATTTGGAACTACAGTGTATTGTTAATAATAGAATACATGATTATATTTCAAAATATCATAATTACCCTAAATACATCAAATTACCTTTATGGATATTTGACTGCTTAAAACAAACAAGGTGTGAAGTAGATTTAAAGATAGATTATAAAACAGAAGAGTTTAGATTCTTTAATTTAAAAGTTTGTGAAACTGTTAGTATAGAAAAACCAGAAGAAATCGAGGTGTTTTAAGTGAAAGAAAATAGTATAAAAGAATTTGAAATAAAATCAGTTGAAAGAATACCACATAAATTAAAACCAGGGATACTTTATGTTTGTTTAGAATGTCAAGTAGCAGTTCATTTATGTGCTTGTGGCTGTGGAGAAAAAACAGTAACTCCATTAGGAATGAATGGATGGACTTTAAATTTTAGAGATGGAGAATTAAGTTTAAGTCCAAGCATAGGAAATTTTAGTATTCCTTGTAAATCGCATTATTTTATAATAAATAATAAAGTTAGGTGGTGCTAATATGGAAAATAGTATAGAAAATTTACAAAATAAAAAATATTTTAAAAATATAGATGAAGCAATAAAAGTGTATGAAGAATTTAGAAGATTTAAAAATGATGGATTCATAGAAAGCATAGATACAGATTTTTTCTTTAATTTAACAGATATAATTTTATCAGATTATAAAAGAGTATTAAAAGAGAATGAAGAATTAAAACAAGATAGGAATAATAATTATCAAATGATAGCATTAGCACAAAATGAAATGTTAGGATATATGCAAGGATATGAAGATGGTAAGAAATTAAGGAGAAGTGCTGTTGCAAATATAGTAGAAAATCAACAGTATTATATATTAAAGAAACAAATTGAACATTATAAAGAATATATAGTAAAACTACAAAAAGAAAATGAAGAATTAAAAGAAGAAATAAAAAAATATGAAAAATATCATAAAGAAGATAAAAGAATTATACATATTTTGCAAAGAGAAAAGAAAGAATTAGAAGAAAGAATTAGAGAACATATATTATTAATGTCATCTCATAGTATAAAAGAGTTTTAGTTTAATTCAAAAAATAAAAGACAAGATAAAAAACAATAAAGAAATTATAAACAAAATTAATGATGGGGATTTAATTCGTGCATTAAATCAAGAAAATAAAGTTTTACAAGAATTATTAGGAGGAAAGGAATAAATGAACGAGGAAGAAAAGAAAGCTATTGAAGAATTAGAAGAATTTATAAAAGGTCCTTGCGAAACATGTAAATATTGCGAATCAGCTTATAAGTTAAATAGAAAAAATATAATACAATTATTAAACTTAGCTAAAAAATTACAAAAAGAGAATAAAGAATTAATGGGAGATAGTACATTAAAAGATAGAACTATAAATCAAATAAATAACCAATTAAAAGAAAAAGACGAAATAATAGAAAAACAAATTAAAGCAATAGATGAAATGGCTAGAAGGCTTACAACGGAATATCATGACAAAGAATGGGTAATAAGTTATTATATGGGGGAATGAAGTATGATTATATACAAGTGCGATATATGTCATAAAGAAGTTGATGAAATATATGATACTCTAATATTATATAAAGAAAAATTGGATTATTGCAGAAATTGTAAGCAAGAAGCGGAAAGGGCTAGAGAAAAGGCTGAAAGGGAATTTGAGTGTGAAAGCATATTGCATGACAGTAGATTAAAATCTGAAGAAAGAAAAATAATTGATGAGTTAAAAAGAAGATATCCTATAAATTATAAAGTAGTGGGAGGTAAAACTAATGAATAAAGCTATATTAGAACAATTAGTACATTTGAAAGGAGAAGCGGAAGACTTAAGAAAAAGATTACATAATGTAAAACAATCCGTTGTTTCAGATAGTGTTGTAGGAAGTTCAAAAGAATTTCCATACACGCAACATAATTGCATAATAGAAGGAATTGATATTAATAAAGTAAATAAAGATAAAAAATACAGAAGAATGATTAAGCAAAAAGAGTTGAAGATAACTAAGATAATAAGAGAAGCAGAGTATGAATTAGATAGTATAGAAGATAGTAGTATTAGACAAATAATAAGACATGTTTATTTTGATGGAAAAAATTATAATCAAACTGCTCATATTATGAATAAAAACAATCCTAAAAAAGAATATACCGCAGATGGAATAAGAATGCAGCTAAAAAGATTTTTCAAAAAAAATTAATTCTGTTCGTTCTGTTCGTTTTAAAAATGTTAAAATGCTATTAAGTAATAAAGTAGCTGTTCATAGAAAGTGGACTTGCCCATAGCTACATCCCTTTAGATGAGAGAGAAATCTCTTTTGTTTTATTTGAGTATTAATAATGCTAGGAATATTAATAAATGTTCTCCTTTCTAGGATGTGAAAAGTTAATCACCCTCCTATAAAAAATTAATAATATTATATATATAACCGATTAAAGCAGATCCTAGCTAATGCTTTATTTTTTTATATCTCTATGTAGTTTAAGTAGTAAAACTCCTGCATAGAAATCAAAAAGAGACTAATATTTTTTATTGGTCTCTTTTCTTAATTATCTGCAGAGGAGAGAAGTTATGCAAGATTTATTTGATGAATATGTTGAGAAAGTTTGCAGTACTTGTAAAGGAATTTGTGATAAAGGTATTTGCATTGTGGAAGGAAAAGAAAGAAGTGTAAGATGTGTTGATTATGTTAAAGACAAAACGAAGATACAGAAAAGTCAACGAACATTATTTACAACTGCAAAACAACATCAACCAATAATGAAAAATATAGTTTAGAAAGTGAGATGCTTTATGGCAAGAGGAAAGAAAACAGATAATGAAACTATTTACAAAATAATGATAAGTATGTTTACTACTAACAATTTAAATGAGACAGCAAGATTATTAAAAATGCCTGTGAATACTGTAAAAGGTATATATGATAGAAATATAAAAAAGGATGAGTTCGTAAAACTTCGAACAGAAAAAGCTGACGAATTTGTTGATAATGCTACAAGAATTATTAATAAGGCTAGTAAACTATTAGAAAGAAGATTAGATACTGCTCTAAAAAATCAAGAAGAATTAGAAGCTTTAATAGAACAAGTTTGGGATATGGATAGTTCTCATTTTAGTGAAAGAAAAAAAAGATCTATTGTAAATAGAATAGGAAAAATGCAATTAAATAGTTTGTCGGAAATCACAACAGCCATTGGAACAATGTATGATAAAAGAAATTTAGCGGAAGGTAAAGCTACAACAACGACAGATATAAATATAAAAATGGATTCACAAACGGAGGAATTATCGAGATAATGGAATATATCGTACCAAGACTATATCCTAAGCAAAAAGAATTTTGCAAGAGTAGAACAAAGTATACATGCTATGGAGGAGCTAGAGGGGGAGGTAAGTCGTTTGTTGCAAGAATAAAGGCGATACTGCTTGCCCTCTATTATCCTGGAATACAGATATTACTATTAAGAAGGACATACGGAGAACTATTAGAAAATCATGTATTGCCACTACAGAAAGAATTAAAAAGTAAAGAAAAAAATAAAATAGCAGTTTGGAATACTCAAGAAAAGGTATTTTCTTTTCCAAATGGTAGCAGAATTAAATTGGGATATTGTGATACTGAAGCTGATGTTTTGCAATATCAAGGTCAAGCATATGAAGCTATATTTATGGAAGAAGCCACACATTTTACTGAATTTCAGTTTAACTGTTTAAAGGAAAGTAACAGATTATCAGGACAATGTAAAAAAGAGTTGAAACCAAGAATGTATTTGACTTGTAACCCAGGAGGTGTTGGACATATATGGGTGAAGAGACTATTTATAGACAGAGATTATGAAGAAAATGAAAATGGAGATGAATACAGTTTTATACCTGCATTAGTTTATGAAAATGAATATATTATGAAAAATGATCCTGATTATGTGAAAGCTCTTGAGAGTTTACCAGAGGATAGAAAAAAAGCTATGCTTTATGGTGATTGGGATATATTTGAGGGGCAATTCTTTTCAGAATTCAATAGATCTGTTCATGTTATTGAACCGTTTGAAATACCATCAGATTGGTATGTATATTTCACAATGGATTATGGATTAGATAAGCTAGCAGGATATTGGATTGCAGTTGATTACAATAATGTCGGATATGTATTTAGAGAAGTATATGAAAGTAATTTATTGGTTTCAGATGCAAGAGATAAAATTAAAGATATGACAAATGAATCGATATATATGTATTTAGCTCCACTAGATTTATGGAATAGACATAAAGAAACAGGAAAAAGTACAGCAGATATATTTGCAGAAGGTGGAATTGATTTATATAAAACAAATAATGATAGAATTCAAGGTTGGCTTCAAATGAAAGAATGGTTGAAGGTTCAAAATGATGAACAAGGATTACCTACAAGTAGATTAAAAATATTTAGTACATGTAAAAATTTAATTAGATGTTTACCTCAAATACAACATGATCCTAAAAGGATAGGTGATATATCTAATGAGCCGCATGAACTGACTCATTCAGTTGATGCTATCAGAGGCTTTTGTGTTTATTGGACACAAGAGCCTATTTTAGTGCCAGTACAAAATAAAATACCATATGAATTACAAACACCAGAAATTGATGAAGATATATGGTGGTAAGGAGGAGAATGTATGATTTTAATAATTGCAATAGTTATTGGGTATGTATTGGGAATTTTACCATTTGTAATTCCTAAATTTTTTGAAAGATTAGATGATAAAAAATCAGATAAGAAAACAATGGACTATGAGGAAGAAAGAAATAAAATCTTTGATGAATGGCTAAATGGGGCAGAAACAAATAATAAAGAGCAAGTAAATCAAGAAGATATTATTCATGAATATTTTACAGGAGAAATTAAGAAAGGAGAATAATTATGGCCACTAGTAGAGAAGAATTAGCAAAAAAAATATGGAATGATTGGCAACAAGGATTAGAATACCAAAAAAAATTAGGATTTAAAAACATGTGTGAACAATCCGTTGATTTTTATGAGGGCAGACAGTGGCCGCAAGCAACAGAAAGAACTAAAACCATGCCTAGGCCAGTAATAAATCTAATTAAGTATATCGTTAATGGAAAAAAATCTAACATTTTATCAAGTAAAATTTCAATGATTTATAAACCGCTGACATATGAAAAATCAGAAAGTGATAATGCAATAGAAGGTGCATCTGCTTTTACCAGTTTTGCTAAACATATTAGTAAAGAAATAAAACAAGAAGATTTAGATAATCAAGCTATTTTAGATGGTTTGAAAAAAGGTACATATATTTATCATTATTTCTGGGACAGAGAAAAGAAAACTGGAATGGCTAAATTTACTGGTGGATTAAATGGCCAGATTATAGATATGTTAAGTGTAGTATTTGCAAATCCTAAACAAAAGGATGAACAAAAACAAAAATGGATCATAATACAAAGTAGAGAAAATGTAGATACACTGAAAGCATTAGCATTAAAAAATGGAATAACACGAACAGAATTAGAGCTAATAACTGCTGATAATGATAAAGAAAAAAATTATGATAATGAAGAGCAAGATGGTGAAGAATATGCAACAGTTTTGACTAGATATTTTAGAAAAAATGGTGAAGTTTATTATACTAAAAGTACACAAAATATGATTGTGCAAAAAGAAACAGCTCTTACTCCAAATGCAAATGATATTGATATTGAAATAGATGAGTTTGGAAAGACAAATGAAGATAATGAGGAGATTGATGAAGATGCACCTACAACAGAAGAATACAAAATGACTCTTTATCCAATTATTGTTGATTGTTATGATGAAAGAGAAAAAAGTATATATGGAATAGGCGAAGTGGAACAATTGATTCCTGTTCAGAAAGCTATAAATTTTGATTATGCAATGATGCAAATGGCAGGACAAAATTTGGGATTTCCTAAAGTTGTGTTGAGGCCTAGAGCTTTACAGGGAAAACAAATTACTAATACTCCAGGTGAAATTTTAACAGATTATTCTCCTGGTTTTGATGGAATTAAGTATCTAAATCCACCAGCCTTTAGTACTACGCCTCTTAATGTTGCAGACAAATTAATAGAGATTACCAGAACTGTTACTGGTGCAACTGAAGTTGCTAATGGAGAAGTATTAGGAGCTAATATGAGTGGAAGTGCTATTGTGGCTTTACAAACACAAGCTAAAGTTCCAATAGAAGATATGCAAAAAAGATTTTGGAGAACACATGAAAAAATTGCAAGAGTATGGGAACAATTTTTTAAAGCATATTATAGATTTGAAGTTGATTATGTTTTAGATGGTGAGAATGGAGAAGAACAAACAACTTTTAACGGAAAAAAATATCAAAATGTGGATTTTGAAACTACTGTTGATGTTGGTGCAGGAAGTGCGTATAGCGAAAGTTTATCTATTAATTTATTAGAACAAGCATTGCAAAGACAAGATATAACATTTGATGATTATATAGAATTATATCCAGAAACTGCAATGCCTTTTAAAGAGCAATTAAAGAAAATAAGACAGAAAAAATTATTGCCACCAGCTATAAGTGAGAAAATAGCTGAAAATCCTCAAATATTACAAGCAGTTATGCAGATAATACAACAGGCAGATACACCTATGCCAATGCAAGAAGGTCAAAATATTAGTCAACAACAATCTAATGTTAATGTATAAGTAATAACTTTATTTATTAAAGTTATTTTTTTATATAAATTCGCATGAGAATAGCGTAAAAATCTCAAAAATAGAAAGGAAGTATATCATGGATGATGATGTAATTGAAAGCGGAAACAATCTTGAGGTCGCTGGTCAAGAAGAAACAGTTGAAAGTACTGTAGAAAATACAGAATCTGTTGAATCAGAAAACGAAGAAACTGAAGAAGTTGAAGTTGTTGAAGATGAATCAGATGATGTAGAAGAATCTGATGGAGTACAGTCTAAAGAGGATAATAAGTATGCTAGATTGGCTAGAAAGCAAGCTGAAGAGAAAGCTAAAAAAGATATAGAAAAGGCTACTAAAGAGGCTTACGAAAGAGGTTTAGCACAAGGAAAAATACAAACGTATATTGGAAAACAAAATCCATATACGGGAACAACAATAAAAGATGATTATGATGTTCAAGAATATTTAGATATGTTCGAATTAGATTCGAAGGGCGAAGATCCAATTAGTGGTTATAGAGAACAACAAAAGGAAAAAGCCAGAAAAGAAGCTGAAGAAAGTCTAAAAAAGGAAGAAGAGTCCCAAAAAAGACAATGGTATGAAAATGATACAAATGATTTTGTAAATAAGTATTCAGCAGAAAAGCTACAAGAGCTTACTAAAGACAAAGATTTTGAACTATTTGCCGATGGAAAGCTAGGTAATAGACCTCTTGCAGAGATTTATGAAAGCTATCAGAAGTTAATTGGTAAATATAGCAAAAAGTCTGTTGAAACAGCAAAGCAAATTGTAGCAAATAACATAAATACTCCAGGTGGAATTCATGATGGAGATGCAAAAGAACTTGATTGGAACAATATGAGTAATGATCAGTTCGAAAAATATATAAGAAAAGCCAAAGATGGTGAATTAAGATAGTTACTTCAAAGAAGTAGCTATTTTTAATGCCAAATAAAAATAAAAAGGAGTGATATAAATGGCTACAAAAACACAAACAATAACAAATGTCTCAGGACATAATCAATTAGCAAATGAGGATAAGGTATTCTATGAAAAAACTTTAATAACAAGATTACTACCTCAATTAAATTTTTATAAGGATGCAATGAAGAAAAAATTACCTAAAAATTCTGGAAGAACAATCAATTTCAGAAAATTTAATTCATTAACAGCACCAAGTGCTAGTTTAACTGAAGGAGTAACTCCAGATGGAAACAACTTAGATGTTTCTAAAATAGAAGCTGTAGTTTCTCAATACGGAGATTTCGTAACAATATCTGATTTAATTCAATTAACAGGTATAGATCCTGTTTTAACAGAAACATCAGAATTACTTGGTGAAGAGGCTGGTGAATTAATTGATACTAAAATTCAAGAAGGTATATCTAAAGGTACAAACGTATATTTTGCTGGTGGTGTAACAACTAGAGCAGCATTAGCTACTGCTGAAAACAAATTAACTGGTGCTGATATCAAGAAAATTGTCAGAAAATTAAAAAATGCAAATGCTAAGAGATTTTCTGATGGTTTTTATCATATGCAAATTGATCCAGATATAGCATATGATTTAATGGAAGATCCTATGTGGGTTGATGTATCAAAATATAGTAAACCTGAACAAATGGAAAAAGGTGAATTGGGAAAAATGCATGGAATGAAATTCTTTGAAAGTACAAATATAACAACTGTTAAAGAATCAGAAAAAGATGTTCATTTATCATATGCTTATGGTAAAGATTCTTATGGTTGCGTAGATTTGGAAAATGGTGCTGGTAAACCTGAAATTATAGTAAAACCAAATGGTTCAGCTGGAACAAATGATCCATTAAATCAAAGAGCTAGTGCTGGTTGGAAAAATTGTTTCGTATCAGTTATTACTCAACCTTTAGCATTAGTAAGAGTTGAAACTTGTTCAAATTCATAATATAGAGGGCAAACAGCCCTCTAATTTTTTATAAAGGAGTGATTTTATATGGCAACAAAAAAAGTAGAACAAAATATTAAAGAAGAAAAAAAGAAAATAGAAATAGAAAAAGAAAAAACAATAAAGGTTAATATTCCTATAGATCCATTAAATCCTAAAGATAAAGATATTATTGTAGGAATAAATGAGAAATATGCAAAAGTAGTTAGAGGAGAAGAAACTGAAGTTTCCATACCTGTGTATGAACAATTAAAAAATGCAGGGCTAGTATAAAATTCTAGCTCTATATATCACTTTAAGAGGAAAGCAGCTAGTTCGAATCTAGCAGAAGTGGAGGAAATAATAATGACATGGGGAGAAATACAAATAATTGCATTGCAAAAAATGTTTGCTAAAGATGAACCTATTAGTGTTGATGATTTAGATAAATTAAAGAAAGATGAAGATTGCCAAATATATCTTGATTCAATGCCAGCAGTTGCTAATGAAGCGATACAGAGAATAAGGCCTTATGCTATAAACTTATATGAGTATAATGAGAATAAGAAAAAATATGAAAAGGTAAAGCTTCTTAAAATTGATAAAGATACTTCAAATGATACTATTATTGAACTACCTGATGATGCATGTGTGCTGATTCCTTTATATATAGCCAGTCAATTATATAAAGATGATGATATTTCTCAAGCTACATCATATAGAAATGAATTTGAAGTAGGATTACAAGATTTATATATAAACATAGAAAATCCAACAGAAGTTAAAGAGGTGTTCTAATTTATGGCTAATTTTAGTGTTCCAAGTTCTCCAAGCACATACGAAACAAATTTATCAAATTTTTTAGGTGTGGATTTTTCTTCTTCTATAAGCGATATTGATAGAAGGAGAACACCACTAGGAGTAAATTTTATAAATAATAATGGAGAAATAGAAAAAAGAAATGGTTATAAAATACTCGCTTATTTAGGTCAAAAAACAAATATTAACGGAATATGGAATGTAGATACGATAGATGGCGAATATTTTATTGTTCATTGTGGAAATAAATTATATGAGATGGCAATAGATTTTAGTAAATATACAGAGATATTCGTTGGATTAGCAGATATGATTTCTCAAGGTATTATAATAAAATCTAAATTAATTATTTTAGATGGCAAGAGAGCTATATTATATGATTTATTAAAAACAGATGATAAAGTAAGCTACTTAGATGAATCTGGATACATACCAACAACTCAGATTGCAAGAAGTCCTGATGGACTAACTAGTCAAGCTTATGAAGAAGTAAATTTAGTACAAGATAAGGTTGTAAATTTATTTACTAGTACAGAAATAGATACAGAATACCAATTAGATAATAATAATATTGATGAGATAATTTCTGTGGAAGTATTGAATAATGAAGCTGCATGGGAAAGAAAAATATCTGGAATAGATTATGATATAGATCTAAAAAAAGGAAAAGTAATTTTTCATTCTCCTATAGGAAATTCACCTGTTGATGGAAGAGATAATGTCAGTATAACTTATAAGAAAGAAATTGTGGAAAATAAAGCACAAATAAATAAATGTGATTTATGTTGTGTTTATGGATATGCAGGAGCAAATGACAGAATATTTATGGCAGGAAATAAGGATTACCCTAATATAATTTCATATTCAGATATTGAAGATATTACCTATATACCTGTTAATAATATAATAAAAGCAGGTTTAGAAACAGTACCTATAACTGGAATGGTTAAGACAAATGATGGAAAAATGGCAGTTTTAAAAGATGTTTCTGATTCAGATAGTACAATATTTTATATTGGATATGCAACATATAGTGGAAATGAGGTATTTAATTTAATAGGTAGCACTAAAGGAGAAGGCAACATTGCTAAAAATGCTCATGCTACATTAATAAATGAACCATTAATACTAACTTCAAATGGGATTTTTGCTTTAAATACTGGAACTCTTACTGACGAAAGATATGTTTATCATAGAAGTTACTATATAGATGGTAGATTAAAAAAAGAACCTAATTTACAAAATGCTGTTGGAATTGCAAATGATGGAAAATATTATTTAGCAATAAATGATAATGTATATGTTGCAGATAGTAGATTTAAAAGTTCTAATTCTAATTCAATGTATAGTAATTACCAGTATGAATGGCTATTTTGGAGTAATATACCTGTTAGAGTTTGGTTCGTTAGAAATAATGTTCTTTATTTTGGTGATAAATATGGAAATATTTGTACTTTTAGAGATAATGCAGATGTTAATAGATTTAAAGATGATTTATCAAATGTTGAAGCAGAATGGAATTCTATTATATTAGATTTAAATAAACCAGCAAATAAGAAGAATATAAAAAGAGTTTCAATAACAAGTAATGCTGTTAATGCTAAATTAGTAGTTGGATATAAATTAAAAAAGGGATTAAAACAAGTATTATCAAAAGTATATGTAAATAATACTTTTCCAAAAACAATAATGATAAGAAAGAAAGCAAAAAAGCTTTCTTTCTTTTCTTTATATATTGAAAACAATGAAAATACTGCAATGAATTTTAGTAATATATGTGTCATTTATACTATGGGAAGTTATTATAAAGGAGATTAGATATGACAGAACCTAAATATGACGAAGATCTTGTTAGTCTTGGTTATTTGAATAAAACTATAGAAGAAACTGAAGAAACTATAAGTGAAAAGTACAAAAATGTTACTAAACATTATGGAACTCAGCCACAACCACCTTATTATGAAGGTGATACGTGGATAGATGGAAACAAGATATATGTGTGTATAAATACAAGAAAAATAGGAATGTATCAAAGCAGCGATTGGATAACTGAAAGTGGAGCTACAGAATTAGCTAAAAAGAAGAATCAAATATTTCTAAGACAGCCTGATAATTATAATGCTGGCGATATGTGGATATTACAAAATGATAATGATCATAAAGCTGGAGTTAAAGGCGAAATATTAATTAGTATAGCTGGAAGAAAAGAATATGAACCTAATGATTGGATTAACATGTTGGGTTATGGAACAATAAGAAGCATTAATGAAGTAGCAGGAAATTTAAATGGTGCAATTGATAGAATTGGTGTTGTGGAAGATGCAATCGCCGATGGAGTAATTATAACTTTTTATCAATCAACTATACCAGAAGGTGTGCATATAGGTGATTTATGGTATGTAACAGGAAAAGTTGAAAATTATATAGAAGGAAAATTATATAGATATGATGGCGAAAACTGGTGCTTGTTAGATGATCCAGATATTCAAAAAGCATTTGATGAAGCAAATGAAGCAAGATTAGTTGCAGATGGCAAAATTCAAAGTTTTTATTCTAAAGAAGCACCAACAAAAGATCTTGGTGTAGGGGATTTATGGATTGATTTGGCTAATGATAACAAACTGTATAGATATAACGGTACTAATTGGGTTGCAGTTTATGATACTAGAATTGATGAATTGGAGGAAACAACTACAGAAACTACTGAAAGAGTTACAAGTATCGAAAGTGATTTAGGAAAAATTGATTTAAAAGTTTCTGAAAACACTAAGACAATAACTACTGTCAGTTCAAAGCTTAAAGAGAAGGTTAAAGGTGTTGATGTAATGTATGCTTTAGGAACATCTGAAACGGTAGCTCCTATAAGTGGTTGGTCAACGATATCTCCTAAATGGGAGAATGGAAAATATATGTGGCAAAAAACTTTAACTATTTATGAAGATGATAAGATCATTCAGTCTGATCCAATTTGTATTTCTGGTGCAAGAGGAGAAAAGGGAGAAAAAGGCGAGCAAGGTATACCTGGAAATATTGGTACAGATGGTAAAACAAGCTATTTTCATATTAAATATTCCGACATGAGCAATCCAACATCTGCTTCGCAAATATCAGAAATACCTTCAAAGTATATTGGAACATATGTTGATTATATACAAGAAGATTCAGAGGATCCATCAAAATATACGTGGTCACAATTTTTTGGAAATGATGGTAAACAAGGTGAACAAGGTATTCCAGGAAAAAATGGAATAAATGGAGATACATCTTATTTACATATCAAATATAGTAATGATAACGGAAAAACTTTTACAGGCAATTCTGGCGAGGATGTAGGAGATTATATTGGTCAATGTGTTGATTTTACTATAGATGATCCTACATCAGTCTCAAGTTATAAATGGTCAAAAATAAAAGGTAACAAAGGAGAAACAGGAGATACTGGAATAGGAGTAAAAAACATTGTAGATCAATATTACTTATCTACTTCAAGTACTACGCAGACAGGTGGCTCTTGGAAAGATACTCAAGATGAATGGAAAGATGGTTATTATATATGGACAAGATCACAAATAACTTGGACTGATAATAGCATTAGTTATACCGTTCCAGTATTGGCAAATGGAATAAATGGTGTTTTAAAAAATATTAGTACGATAAAGACTAATTTAGCAGATTTATCAGTTGAAAATGATAAAATTTCAGCAAAAGTATCAGAAACTACAACAAAAGTAGAGGATTTAGAGAGTTCAATTGAATATTTCAGTACAGATTTGGATTTATATAATTTAGTTATTCCTGTAGATACATTAAAAAAGCCAACAGAAAGTAGTAATTATTATATTGGATATTATTCATATTTTAAAGGAAAACAGATTACACCTAAAGTTGAAATTCTTAGTACTATATCTGGATTTTCAATGAGTATAGAAAATAGCAGAATAAAAATAAGTACCAATAAGGATACATCAATATCAAATGAAATAAATGAAGTAGAAATTAATTTTTCATATTCTAACTATAGTATAAAAAAGAAAATAACGCTTGTTCTGGCTCCAAAAGGTGAAAAAGGAGAAACAGGTGCTAGTGGAAAAAATGGTAATGATGGAGTTAGCTATTGGAGAAGTAGTGCAACTATTGATTTATCATCAGATACATATGATGTAAATAAGTGGTACCCAGTAACAGGTACTCCGTTGCCAGCAAGCTCATACAACCGTATTCTATTATATGTGGCTTTAAATAGTGGGGTAAAACCAATTTGGAGTACACATACTAGAGGTTTTTCAGTAAATTTAGATGTATCTGCGATTGGTAGTGGATGGGGAACTACATCTGGAGAATCTATTATCTATGCAGACACATTTAGTTTTTGTTCTGTTTCTCCAGCAAGTTTTAAACAAATGGGGTATTCTTCAACACCTGTTTTATATTTAAGAGGTGGAGGAAAGTATTATGTAAAAACTGATTATGTATGTACTTGGACACCAAGACCTACTGGATATGCATGGACAAGTGGAAATTACTCACAAACAGTTGAACCTCTAGATAGTAGACCAGTACCAGATGGAACAAATATAAAAGGAAAATCATCATATTTTTATGTTAGATATTCAGAAAATTCAACAGGAAATCCAATGACAACAGCACCAACTGCCAATACAAAATATATGGGAGTGGCTAGTACAAGCAGTTCAACAGCTCCAACATCATACGCAGCATATACATGGAGCAATATAAAAGGTGCAGATGGGAAGAATGGTTCAGCTGGACAAGCAGGTGTTGATGGAAGAACATCATATTTACATATAAAATATTCTGAAGACGGAACAACATTTACACCAGCTGAGGATGAATATGAATTAGGCGAAAAACCCAGTGCATATGTAGGGCAATATGTAGATTTTAATAAAGCTGATAGCACAAATTTTGAAGATTATCAGTGGTATAAATTTACTGAAGACATAGACCATGAATTAAACAACATGAAGAATTCTATAGATGAAACTAAAACAAAGCTTGAAAATGATTATTTGACTACAGAACAAATAGAAAGTAAAACTGAAAATTTAAAAGAAGATATTAATGTGATAAAGAAGCAACAAGCTTCAATGGAATTAACATCTACAGGTTTACAGATACAAATAGATACTATAAATAATGAAGGAATAAAGAATTTAAAGAATACATTAGTAGAAATAGATGAAGAAGGAATAAAGGTTTCTAAGGGTAGTGAATTTAATTCATTATTGGATGATACTGGTGTTTATTTAAAATCTTATGAGAAAGAAATTGCTTCATATACCAAAGATGGTGCAAGAATGTACAATCTAACAGTTCAAAACGAGGCACAGATAGGAAATTTAAAAATTTTAAGTGTGGAAGTAAACGGCAAAAAAAGAACGCACATTCATTGGATTGGAGGGTAAAATATGGCAACAGTAAGTGAAAAATGTAATGGAACATACGGAAGTCACTATACGCTATATCTAGAGTATAGTTTAAATAGCCAGGATTATAAAAATAATTGTTCTAATATAACGGTTTCAATGTATGGTAAATCTGATAGTACATCATATAAAGCATATAATACTAGTGCTGTAAATCCCGTAAGTTTATCAGTAGAAGGCGCAACAAAAGTTTCTAAAAATATTTCGATGGATTTTAGAAATAAAAAAACTGTTAGTATGGCAAGTTGGACAGGCAATGTATATCATAACTCTAGAGGAGAACTAAGTGTGGACTTGGCAGGTAGTTTTTCTATAAAGGGTGTTTCTTCATTACGTGGTGGAAGTATTAGCAGAAGTTGGACATTACCTACAATTCCAAGAGAAAGTAGTGTAACATGTACAGATGGAAATATAGGAAGTTCGGTAACCGTTAATATTAATAGAGCTAGTTCTTCTTTTAGCCATACAATCACATATAATTTTCAAGGATTAACAGGTACAATAGCGACAAAGACTAGTAGTACTTCTATTGGATGGACATTACCTACAAGTTTTTTTGCTAAGATTCCAAATTCAAAAAGTGCATCTGGGACTATAAAATGTGAAACTTATGATGGTTCTACTTATATTGGTTCATCCACATGTAGATTTAATGCTTTCGTATCAAATTCGGAACCTACAATTTCAGCAACGGTAGAAGATGTTAATGCAACAACTATCGCTCTAACTGGAAATAAAAATAAATTAATAAAATATAAATCTACTGCTAAGGTAGTAATTAATGCAACAGCTAAAAATAGTTCGAGTATTTCAAGTTATAAAACGGTTTGTGCAGGTAAATCGGCAAGTACTGCTACTTCAAATATAACAGAAATAGAAAGTGGTAATTTTGATGTGTCATGTACGGACAGCAGAGGCTTTACATCTTCTACTACAGTAAAAAAAGAAATAGTTGACTATATTAAATTGGCAATTACTAGTTTAGAGTTATCAAGGCCTAATACAACATCTAATACTGTAAATATATCTCTAAAGGGAAACTATTTTAATGCAAGTTTTGGAAGTGTTTCAAATACATTAGCATTAAAATTTAGAAGTAGAATTTCTGGTGGGACATGGGGAAGCTATATTAATTTAAATCCAACAAAGTCTGGAAATACATTTTTAATATCTGGAAATTTAGGTAGTACATATAATTTTAATAATGAATATGAATTTGAATTTGTTGCTACTGATAAAGTAAGCACAATAACACAAACATCAATAGTTTCAAGAGGTATACCTTTAATAGATATAGGAAAAGATGATATTGTAATTAATGGAGATATTACTGAAAATGGTAAAATAAATGAGGTTTTAATTAAAAAACAAAAAATTTTATGGGATAATTATATGTACATGAATAGTTCGCAAAAAGCTTATTTATCAGAAAAAATTTCAGAGCAAACAAATGGAATTGTTTTAGTTTTTTGTGCATATTCAAATGGAAAGCCTCAAAATTGGAACACAACATGTCGTTTTATTCCAAAAGAAAAAGCAAGACTATTTAATGGTACTGGAGAATTAATTACAATGGGTGGATTAGAAGGAATATCAGGATACAAATATTTGTACATATATGATGATAGAATTGAAGGAAATGATAAAAATCAACAATCAATTTCAAATGGAATTACTTATAATAATAGCGATTATGTATTAAGATATATTATAGGCGTGTAAATTTTGTATAGAAAGGAGAAGAAAAATGGCATTAAAGAAAGATATAGTTTTGGAAAACGGTATAGTTGTTAAATATCATAGAGTGGAAAAAATAGATATTAGAATCAATCAAGTTATTCTGATATATGTTATGTCATATTTAGATGATACTCAAAGAAAAAAAGAGAAAGATTTTGAACCAGACGCTGGACTTCCATTATTAGTATTTACTAAGGAGTGGAGAAAAGAACAAGAGTATAAAGATAATTATTCGACTGAGCAGGTTTATGATTATTTGAAAACTTTAGATGAATTTAAAGGAGCAGAAGATTGCTAGAGAGGAATAAAAATGAATGATACAAGCATTATTGAAAAAATAGCTCATTTAGAGGAAAGAGAAAAATCTAATACAAAAAGATTAAATGAGCATGATAAAGAAATAGAAGAACTAAAAAACACCTATGCTATTATGGAAAAGATGGACTATAGAATGAGCAATGTAGAAAGCAATGTGACAGAGATAAAAGAAGATATACAAAAAGGAAAAGAGCAAAAGGGTATGAAATGGGATAAATTAATAGATTATTTATTCTATGCAATACTAGCATTTGCTCTTTTTAAATTAGGTTTAAAATAAGGAGGAAAAATAAAATGGATAAAAGAAAAATAATAGTTGCAAGTGTTACTATAATTTTAGCAGTATTAGCAGGAATATTTGGATTTAATTATACTGATGAGGATGTAAATAAAATATCCGATGGAGTAGAAACAATAACAAAAATTGTAGAAAATGTAGAAATAGTTGAATTATCACAAGAAGATGAAGAAGCTACAGAAGTTCAAGAGGCTAATCTTGAAAACCAAACTTTTGAGGAGTTGGGAGAAGTTGCTTACAATGGATCAGATAAAACACCCGATGTAAAAGTTGGAGCATACAAAGGATTAACCTACTATTCTCAAGCTGATAAGAGATGGGCTAACTATAAATACGGAAACAACAATATATTAAATAGTGGTTGTGGTCCAACAGCTGCTGCAATGGTTGTATCTAGTATTAAAGGAGAAGTATTACCTACAACTATGGCCAATTTATACGTAAAATACGGCTATCGTTCAGCAAATGCTGGTACATATTGGGCTGCAATGAAATGGACTGCAGATGTATTTAATATAGAGTTAAAAGAAACATCTAACTTTAATACAATGATAGACAAACTAGAAGATAATAACTATGTAATAGCAATATGCAGAAATGGATTATTCACATACAGGGGACATTTTATAGCAATAGTTGGAATAGATGGAGACACATTAAAGATATATGATCCATATTTATATAGTGGTAAGTTTAATACATCTACAAGAAAAAAAGCTAATGTAAAAGTCGACGGTAATACAGTATATGTATCAAAAGAAAACTTCAAAAAATATGCTAATGCACAACATTTCTACTGTTATAAAAATACAAGAAATGATGGCAAAGTAAATGAAACCAAGATAGTAGAAACAAAAAGTAATACAACTACAAAAAGTGTAAATTATAAAGTAAAAGTAACAGCAAGAGTAGGATTAAATATAAGAAAAGGTGCATCAACTAAATATAGTAAAGTGGGCAAGTATTCTTATAATACTACAGTAACAATAACAGCAAAATCAGGAAATTGGGGTAAAACATCTAAAGGCTGGATATGTTTAGATTACACAAAGAAAATTAATACAACGATAACTTCAACAAAAAAAGTAGGTGCTAAAAAAGGATTAGTACTAAGAAAAACTGCAAATGGAAAGAAGATATTAACAATACCTTACAATAAAAAAGTAACAGTATTATCTCCAAACTATACAACTAAAAATGGATATGTTTGGAGTAAGGTTAAATATGGAAAATATACTGGTTATGTAGCGAAGAAATATTTGAAATAATTAGGAGGTAATTATGGCAACATATAAAATAAAGAAAGGCGATACTCTAAGTGGTATCGCTAAAAAGTATGGAACTTCAGTTGGTGCATTGATGAGTGCAAATAAAAGTATTAAAAATGCAAATTTAATTTATGCTGGTAGAACATTAAATATCCCTGGTTCTTCAAGTTCAAGGAGTTCTTCAAGCGGTTCTAGTAGTAATAATTCTGGTGGTGGAAGTTCTAATCAAACTACACAACAACTAGCTGATGCGTATGCAAAATCACAAACAGCAGGTACAAGTAATGAAACTCAAAATTTATTAGATCAATATGAAAAAATTGCTAAGGTCAGACAAGATGCTCTAGCTGGCCAACAAGAATTAGCAGTAAGCAAGATTAATTCACAAAAAGATGATGTACTTGAAACATATAATAATAATGCAAGACAAGCATATATTAATAAAATGCTTGGACAAAAAAATGTACAACAACAATTATCACAATCTGGCTTAAATACTACAGGAGTTGTTAATAGTGCATATTCTAATTTAGAGAATAGTTATGGTAATAATTTAGCAACATTACAGACTAGCAGAGATAAATCTATAAATGATATAAACAAACAAGTAAATGATACTAATACTCAGTATGAAATACAAAAAAATCAATTATTAGCAGATATTGATAATTCAAGGTTAGAGCTACAAAAGTATGGAAATGAATTAGCATATTCACGATATCAAGACGCATTAAATAATTACATGAACTTTACTAATTTTGACTATCAGAAGAAAATTGATCAAAGAGATTATAATTATCAAGTTGAAAGAGATAAAGTTGCAGATAGTCAATGGTTAAAGACATATAATTTATCAAAAAAAAAAGCGGCTAGTAGAAGTAGGTCAAAAAAATCAAAAAGTTCTACAGGTAAATTAAAAGTAACTAATACTACTACTAAAAAGGTAAGTAATGGTACATCTAATAATAATAGTTCTAGCAAAGGTTTTGATATAGCAGAATATTCTTTAGATAATAATATTTCAAAAATTATCTCAGGAACATCTGCTAATTCAACCAACAGGCAAAGACTTTTAACTGGACAATTGAAGTTGGGAAATATAACACAAGGTGAATATGATTATTTAATGAAAATTAAATAGAGGAGGAAATCTATGAGTGGACTAATAAGTCGTTTAAAAAGAAAAGGCGTAATAACTGATGATGATGAGTTGGAAAAAGATAAGAAAAAGGTAAATTTAAGAGAAACTGAAAATAGTTTACCTACAGCGAGTGATTTTAGAGATGACTTAGAATCAGCAGGAAGTAGCAATGATAGAAGAAAGAAATCATATTTTGGAAAAGGGAATATTGATTTGAATAATAGAAAGGTGCTAAAAAATAGAGATGGATCTATTAGCACTGAACAATCTATTAGTTTTGGTGATGATGATGGAAATGAAATATTAGTTCCTACAATAATAAATGGAAAAAAGGTTTCTAATAGAGAAGCTATAAAACATTATTATAAAACTGGTGAAAACCTAGGAATATTCAAAAGTGTTGAAGAAGCCGACAAGTATGCGCAAAAGTTGCATAATAGACAGAATAGGTATTACAATAGTACACAAAAAACTACTAGAGAAGATGATTCTGATAATTGGTTTCAAGAAAAAAATAAAGATAAAAAATTAAGACGAGTTAGTATTGAAAATGTTTTACCTACAAAAAATGATTTGATTAGAAGTGTTGCTAAAACAGCTATTGAAGATGGAAAGAATAGTGATTCTTTTTTAACTAGAGCTGCAGCAAATTTAGCGGGAGTCGGTGTGGATGCTGGATTGACATTACGCAATACTATAGAAAATACAATAGAAGCTGCTCCATCAAGTTGGCAATGGGCAAATAGAAAAGCAAAAGAAATAGAAAAAGGTTCTTCAAATTCTAAGGTTCAAGAATTTTTAATGAGAAACTATGAATTAAATAATTACTTGAATCAAGGTTCTAATCAATATGATAATATAAATAAAGAAAAGCAAAAAGCATTAGATGATTTAGTTAACAATGGAACAGGATTAGCCAAACTATCAGAAGAACAAAAAGCAAATTTAAAAGAAGAAATACAAAATATATTGAATAAACATGAAAATATAAGTATGAATAATTCAGATGCTAATACAAGAGGAGAACAATTAGATGAAATAAGTAAAGCAATTGAAAAATATATGGGATTGGAATATTATGATAAAGTAGTAGATAATACTCAAAAAGCTGTGGATTTAATAGAATCAGAAAAACAAAAGAATATTGAGTATGCTACTTCTAATCTTGGAAAAGAAGCTGTAGATGTATTAGGAAATGGTTTAGGTAGTGTTTTAACTGCTGCTGTTCCTGTTGTTGGACAAGCTGGTCTTTTTGCAAGTTCTAGCCAGCAATATTATAATGAAGCAAAACAACGTGGCATGAATGATGAAAAAGCTAGTGCTTTCGGAGATATTATGGGTATA
Source organism: uncultured Clostridia bacterium (assembly GCA_934167755.1). Lineage (GTDB taxonomy): Bacteria > Bacillota > Clostridia > TANB77 > CAG-508 > CAG-269. The sequence continues at coordinate 10,056 of CAKPLT010000017.1, read as the reverse complement.
GTAGAAGCAGGAACAGAAGGAATTAATATAGGAAACATAAAAAATGTTTGGAATAGCTTTAAGACACTTGGAAAATCAGGAGCAAAAGAAATTATAAAATCTGCTGCTGAACAAGGTGCAAAGACGGAAACATTAGAATTATTAAATAATCTAAATACAGGTTCTTTAAAAAATGTTATAAAAAATTTAGCTATTAGTTCTGGTGAAAATTATGCTCAAGAATTTGCTACTGAATACATACAAGAAGGTGTTGCTACAGCTATAGATAATAAAGGTCAATGGGATGGTATATTAAAAAGAGCTAATGAAAGCGGTGTAGCAGGTGCTTTGACTGCATTAATTCCTGGATTAGCTGGTAGTGTAATTAATATAGGTAACGGAAGAACTAGTCAGTTAGAAACTTTTATTTCTGATATGTCTAATGGAAAAATATCAGAAGAACAATTCAATATGGTAGCAAAAGATATTGCTAAGAATTCTAATTCAAATATAGAAGATGTAGAAGAAGTTTTAAAAGCCTCTGCTGATGCTTATACTGAAATTAATAATCAAAAATCAAAAGAAAACATATTACCGGTGGCCAATAAAGAAAATACAAATAGCAATAAATTAAAAGAAATAGCTAGACAAGAAATAACTAATAGTAATCTTTCTGCAGATGAAAAAGGACAAATGATTAGTGCTTTGAATTCGTTAAATAACGTAACGGAAGCGGATATGGAATCCATAAGAAATACTATGGAAAATACAACAGAAACAGAATCAATTAACACTATTTCTAATAATAACTTTGAATATATACCAAGCAATAATATTAGGATAGATAATATAAGAAAAGATGCTAGTAAATATTTAGATAATTCTAAGAAATCTAATAATCTTATTTCATCAATTGAAAAGATAATAGCAGATAAAGATTATAATATCAGACTTACAGATGATATTACAGATACTAATGGAAATGTAGCTGGTGGTAGTATAACAAAACAAGATGGAGAAACTATAATAAATTTAAATGTAAACTCTGATAAAGCAATAGAATTCTTAGTTACACATGAAGTAGGACATGCTATTGCTACAAATGAGCTAAAAACAATGATTAATGATTTTGCTAGTAAAAATGAAGATTTTAGTACTGCTGTAGAAAGTTTGAAAAAAACATATGATACAACAGAAATAACAGATGAAGTAGCTTCAGATATAATGGGACAATATTTAGGAAATCAAGAATTTTTAAATAGCTTATCGACTCAAAAACCGTCAATATTCAAAAGAATGTATGATGCAATAATAAGTTTAGCAAATAAAATAACAGGAAATAGCAACGAAGCGTTGTTTATAAAAGATTTAAAAAACAAATTTCAAAAAGCATATAGAGAATCAGAACAAAGTAATATACAAGAAGGACAAACAAGTTATTTTATAGAAACAGATGAAAAAAACAGAAAATATGTTAAAGCTGATAGACAAGTTATAACAGGAAATAATTCAACCGAATGGCAAAAGCAAACTCAAAAATATATTAACGATGAGATTAGGCAAGGAAGAGATATAAATGTAATAACTGATACAGGAGATGTATTAACAATTACAAAAGATACAGCTGGAAAAGCTAAATTTAGAAACGAAGTATTAAGAGCAGATGGAACTAAAACAACAATGTCAGATAAAGAATTGTTAACCAAATTAACAGCTGAAACACATATTGATGAACTAGCTCAAATTTCTACTAAAAAGAATAAACTACCTGTTCCAGATACTAAAAATCATAAGTTTGCCAAAGATGGTTTTGATTATAGAGTAGCATATTTTGAAGATTTTGATGGACAATATTATAAAATTACAATGTCTGTGGGAAAAAATGGAACAATAGATACGATATATAATATTGGAAGATTAGATAATATGACAGAAAAAAGACAAAAAAATAGAAGTAAATCTTCAGTTACGGCTCAAAGGCCACTTAGTCAAATGACTAACGAAGAAGATTCATCTTCTATTAATAGTATAACATCTTCAAATGAAAATGTCAATACTCCTAAATATTATATTCAGGAATCAAAAAAATATACACAAGATAATAAAGATAGACAACTAAGCAAAGAACAACAAGAGTATTTTAAAGATAGCAAAGTAAGAGATGAAAAAGGTAATTTATTAGAAGTATATCATGGCACAACATTTGGCAGATTTAATACATTTGAAGAATCAATGTTAGGAACTACCAGTAATGCACTTGATTCTTCTCTAGGATTTCACTTTACAGATAATCAAGATTTGGGAACAATGTTTTCCGATATAGAAAATATAAAAGAATCTGGAATGAGAACGGGTAAAGTTTCAGAAGTAAAAAGAAATTATTTAAATATGAATAAACCATTTGATATATTTGAAGCTGCAAATAATAATAAGATGGCAAATGATATATATTATGCATTAACAGGAAAAGATACAACAGATATATCTGATGCAAAAGAAATGATTTCTTATACTTTACAAAATAGAGATGGGATTAGAAATTTTAAAGATGAATTAGCAACAACCAAAGGTGCAAAAGAAAGATTAATTGAAAGGGGCTATGATGGCTTAATTTTTCCTATTCAAGAAACAGATATTTTAGAATTAAAAGAACAAGGGTATAAAAACTTTAAAGGAAAAGAATATGTAGTTTTTGACAGTAATCAAATAAAAAATGTAGATAATACAAAGCCAACTAATAATCCAGATATAAGATATTCAAAAAATAATCAAGAATGGCAATCATATTTAGAAGACAACTTCAAATCAGAAGGAACCAAGACATATTTTAATGAAATTAGGAACTCTGAAAAGAGTTCTATTAATTTGTCTGAAAAAGTAAATAAACAAGAAGATATTGGAAATAAATTAAGTAAGTATCGTTCAGATGAACAAATATCAAAAGATAAATCAATTAGTGATTTGGATGCAATACGAGAATCTTCAAAAAAAGTAGAAACTCCAGATTTATTAACAATGGAAAAAGTAGAAAAAAATCTAAATAATAATGGAATATATAAAAGTCCTACTATAGACTACATAAGTAGAAAAAGAAGCAAAGAAAAATTGACTGCTAAAGAAATTAAAGATACATTAGCACAAAGATTTGTAAATAAAGGCCATTATATAGATAAATTAGCAAAACAAACAGGCAATAAAAATCTAACTTTTTTATATGATAGAACTATGAATACTTTTAATGAAGCTCAAATTTCTATAGGAGATAATCAAGTAAATTCCAAGGGTGAAGTTGTTGGAAAATCTTTAATTGATGTGTTTAAACCTTCAGTTGATTCGGGCCTTGATTTAAAATTTGAAGATTATTTATTAAATAGACATAATATATCTAGATACGCATATGAAAAAGGATTATATGGAAATGAAATATCTGCAGCTGATTCATCTGAAATAGTTTCTAAATATGAAGAAAAATATCCTCAATTTAAGAAATGGGCAAAAGATGTATATAAATATAATGATAATAACTTAAAAGATTTAGTTTCTAATGGTATGATTAGTCAAAATTTATATGATAAATTAAAAGACTTATATGGTGACTATGTTCCTACTTTTAGAGATATCACTAATAATATTTCTGAATATATAGATGACACTGTAGGAAGTAATCCAATAAAAAAGGCTACACAAAGTGATAAGAGTATATTGTCAGTAAAAGAGTCTATTGCGGAACAAACTCTTATGCAGAAAAAAGCTATAAGAATGAATAACTTAGGAATAGAACTATATAAAACATTAGGAAAGGATTCAACTATTTTAGATGGTATTAAAGTAGATCCAGTTGCTATGCAAACTTTATCTGGAGATGTGATTGAAAAAGCAGCTGATGGTTCAAATGTATTCACAATATTTAAAGATGGTGAAATGATACAATTTAAAATTAGTGATGAATTGTATAGTGCTTTTTCAAAAGATACTGTTCAAAATAGAATAAATAATAATAAAACTATTAAAGCATTATTAACACCAGTGGAGAAAATCTCAAAAGCACAGAGAGAATTGTTGACAACGTATTCTGTTGGATTTGCTTTAAATAACCCTATAAAGGATGTTCAAGATGCTGTATTTAATAGTAAATATGGTGGATTAACATTCGCCAAAAACTATACTAAAGCTTTATATAACATAGGCACTGATGGTAGCTGGTATCAAAGTTTTAAAAATAATGGTGGTACTGCTAATACTTATTTTGATTATAGTAAGGGATTATTACCTACTAATTCTAAAAATCCTATAAAGAAATTTGCTAATAAAATTAAAGATATTAATGAAGTACTAGAACAAGCTCCTAGATTAGCAGAATATATATCTACTATTGAAAATAAAGGTAGTGTTGACGAGGCTTTATATAATGCTGCAGAAATAACAACTAACTTTAAAAGAGGTGGAGATATAACAAAAGCTGCTAATAAATATGGTACTAATTTTCTAAATGCTTCTGTACAAGGTTTGGATAAAGTATATAGAAATATAACTGGCCAGAATGGTGTAAAGGGATATGCTAATTTATTAACCAAAGCTGCTTTATATCAAATAGTACCTGCTATAGTAAATGGATTAGTATTTAAGGATGATAAAGATTATGAAGATTTGCAAGAATATACTAAAGACAATTATTATTTATTTAAAATGGGGGATGGCAAGTTTTTTAGAATTCCTAAGGGTAGAGTTTCAGCTGTAGTAGGGGGGATAGCAAGAAGATCATTAGAAACGGTTGAAGGCAAAAATGTAGATTGGAAATCCATTGTTGATACTACAATTAATCAATTAGCACCAAATAATCCACTAACAGATAATGTTGTTGCACCTTTAGTTCAAGCAAAAAATAATAAATCATGGTTTGGTGGAGATATAGTAAATACTAGATTGCAAAAACTTCCAGTAGCTGAACAATTTGACGAATCTACTGATAAATTAAGTAAATGGCTAGGAGAAAAATTAAATCTAAGTCCTAAAAAAATAAATTATGTTTTAGATCAATATTCTGGTGGAATTGGAGATGTTTTATTACCAAAGTTAACACCTCAAGCAGAAAATAATATATTAGAAGATAAATTCACGACTGATGCAGTAATGAAAAATAAAAATGTTTCTAAGTTTTATAGTGAATTACAAGAATTAGAAATACAAAATAATAGTAGTAAAGCTACTGATGAAGATAAGTTAAAATATCAATATATATCAAATGTTTCTAAAACAATGAGCGATTTTTATAAGCAAAAACGAGAAATTCAGAATTCAAGTATTTCTGATAAGGAGAAAAAGGAGAAAGTAAGAGATGTTCAAAAACAAATAAATGAACTTGCAGAAGGAACTTTGAAAGGATTAGAAGATGATATAAATATCAAAGGCACTACAGCGGATTTAAGTGGAACACAATATTATAAACAAAATGGAACATGGAAAATGTTATCTGATAAAGATAATGAAAAAACTCAAAATATTAATTTAACTGTTTTTAGTGATTATAAAAATAAATTATATGATTTGTCTCAAAAGAAAAAGCAAGATGAAGAGAGTATTAAAGCTGCTGACAAAATTCAAATACTTTTGAATTCTAAATATTCAAATAAAGATAAAGAAGAACTATACAAAAACTACATAGGAACTAGTGATAAATTGTACGATATAATGAAAAATACTGGAATAGATATTGATGAATATTTAAAGTATAAAACGCAAGAGTTTGAGGCTAATAAAAAGGATAATGGAACTACTAAAGGAAAAACAATATCTGGAAGTAGAAAGAAAAAAGTATATAATTATATCAACAATATGAATATAACATATCAACAAAAGTTAGTTTTACTAGGAACAGAATATAAATTAAGTAGTTCAAAGGAAAGGACTGATCTTGCTACTTATGTTAATGATTTAGATTTAAGTAAAAAAGAAAAAATGAAAATTTATGAAAAACTAAAAGGATTTACTGTATATAAAAATGGAAACATAAAGTGGTAAATATAAGAAAAAGATCTCATTATATTATAATGAGATCTTTTATATGACATTGAATAGAGGAATGGTATGAGTATGAAGATAAAAAAAACAAACATATAAATTTGTGGCAATCCCATCAAATTTTTATCAAAAAAGTATAGAGGAACTATTATAAAAAAGTTCCTCTTATTTTTCTTAAATTCTCTAAAATCAAGGCATATAAGTACTTTACTAAAAAAATAAAAAGGCTTAAAATCGATTTTCACACATCAAATTTTTCCGTTTTTTTCAACATATTATTAATTAATTGTTTTTTTTACTTCATTATGAAATTCTTCAATTTCCTTATATAATTTCATTTTTCGCTTTTGTATTATCTTTGTTTTAATGTGATTGAATATCTCATATATTACATATATGATAAATATTATTAATAAACCATAAAAAATACTGAAAGAGTCTTTATTATTTAGTTGCATTTGTTTTATATTATCCAGTTCTTGCTGCAATGATTCTATCTCAGCGTCTTTATCTTCATTATCAACTTCTAATGAATGATATTGCTCTAACAAACGATTATAATCATATTCTAGATCTTCAAATACAGAATATAATTCATTATAATTAGATACATCATAATTTATAATTTCTCCATTTTTCCAATTTTCATACTTTATAATCTCTGAATTAGAATAAATTATAGGTATATTTAACATAAATATAAAAACGATAAAAAGTATTATTTGCTTTTTCATATTATTATCCTCCAATAAAAATATAACATTCTATTATTAAAAATACTATCAAAAATTTCAAGAATAATTCATATAATAAATTATAAAGAAAAAAAGCAGCCAAAATGACTGCTAAAAAATCATTTTTTTATTCTTAAATTATTTCCAAAAATATTATAATTCTATATTATATTAATATCAAGGCAAAAACAAAAACTATCTGTTTTTCTCTCGACAACATTCGACATTATTCGCTAGAAGTATTGAAATATCAACATTTTATTGCTTTTTCTTGTTTACATAATACTACTTTTGTGATATAATATTTATTAGGAGGTTATATATATGATAGAGAAATATAGTGAATACTTAAAGTGTTCTGGTTATAGTACTACTACTATAGAATATTATATAAGTATTATCAAAGAATTTTCTAAATATTTAGAAGAAATTAATGGGAGAGAAACTACTCCTATAATTTTATGTAATATTCAGAAATATCATATATTAAATTTCTTAGCTTATTTGAATTTTGTAAGGGGGAATTGTAGTAGAACTAGATATGCTAAATTTTTCGCATTAAAAAATTTCTTTAAATGGTTAAGTTTAGTTTATCAAACAAATAACCCTGCAAAAGATATAGACTTTGAAATATCTTATAAAAGATTACCTAAAGCTTTATCATTAGATCAATGCAATCAACTACTAAATTACTATTCTGACAGTAGAAATAAATTAATGATTTATTTGTTTCTTACATCAGGAATAAGATTATCAGAGCTAATAAATATAAAAATTAGTGATATTGATTTAAAAGAACATACAATAAAAATAATAGCAAAAGGTAATAGACATAGAACTATATATTTAAATAAAAAATGTATTAAGATGATTGAAAAGTTTATATTAAATAAATCAAAAGATGAATATCTTTTTAATGCTAGAAGTTCTAAAATGTCTCGTAGAAATGTAGAATATATTATTAAAAAAGCATTAGATGGAATAGGGGTAGAGGGATGCAGTGTGCATTCACTTAGACATACTGCAGCAACTATTATGTATAATGATACAAAAGATATTTTACTTGTAAAGGAGTTTTTAGGACATTCATCAATTGTTTCAACGCAAATTTATACTCATATAAGCAGTAGTGATGTTCGCGAAATTGTCGAAAATAATCCGCTAGCAAATTTTGAAAGGGCCATAAAATGATATGAACACAAATAGAATAGAGTTATTTGATTTTCAAATAGATGAGATATTAAAAGCGTTAGAAACGCATTTATACATATATAGATATGCTTATTCCAGAAAAAATGATAAACAGGAAGAAAGAGACATTTCACTTATGAAAGATACATATGAGACAATTTTAAATCAATATAATAAAAAAATAATTGATACTGCAAATAAGGATGAATCAAGTAGTCCGAAGATTTTAAAAAAGAAAGTTAACAATTTTTAACCAAAAGTATTGACAAATAAAAATTATAAATATAAAATAAAAAACAAATATAAGAATAATATTTCATATAGGAGAAAGCTTTTTTATTTTATATTTCAAAACATTGCACAAAATCAAAGTTTTGTGCAAATAGAGGTAGAAGAAAAATATAAAGTCGCCCTTCAAGTACCCCTCTCTTGAAATATGCTATTCCTTGATATAAGCTCGTTTTAGTTACTTTTTACAGACAATAACTACATTACTTTTTAATAAAAACCTCTTAAAATTGATTCTGATGCGTCGATTTTTTTACATTATGTCTGGTTGGATTTTTTTCCTTATTGTAACCACATATTTTAAAAAATTTATATAACTTTAAATTATTTTTATCTATATTTCACAAATTCCCATATTTCATTATTTTGCTCAATTATTCAAACAACAAGTTATATGCCTAAAAAATAAAAACGCCTTAAAATCGATTCTCGTGCGTCGTTTTTTAGCCATTTTCGAGCATTTTTTTATAAATGCCTAAAAATCGGCATTTTACTAAAATTTATATAATAAACACTAGATTTATAAATTAGCAGATTTAATCATAAACATATAACTTGTTTAATTAAATATAAAAATGTCTTAAAATCGATTTTAGTGTGTTATAATTATAAAATTATATAATATTTATAAGAAAATTTATTAAATTATAATGTAAAATTATTTACAAGCATTATTAACAAATGTTCGTTAATAAAAAAATTATATGAAAAATTTAACTTTACACAAAATTTTAAAATTTCTGAATCTTAATTACTAATTTTTTTACTTTAAATTATTTTAAGTTTAGTTTTATACTTTTAATAAATTTTTATTTTATATAAAATAAATTTTTTATGTATTTATTTTTCTGTTTTAAAATTTATTTTAATATTTTAAATTTCTTTTTTACACTTTTATACATTTCTAAAAATAGACTATTCCCCTATTCCCTACTTATTTCTTTGTATACATGAAAAAATACTATTTGTTCCAGCTTCTTTGTTCTCCATTATTTGAATTAGTAAATTTTTTTATTTTAACTACTTTATGACTTACTATCATTCTAACTTAAAGTCTTTCTTTGCCAACTTTTTTTGTTACATTTTGGACATTTCATATATCGTGTAGTTCCAGAGTGCATTGCAAAATATACTTGGCTATATTTGGGTACATATTTATGATGACATTTTTGACATTCATAATAACCTGTTTCTGTTTCTATTTTTAATGCAAATGAAATACCTATTATTAAAAGAACAAATGCTAATATAAACAATACTATTTTTGCTATATTATTCTCTACTAAAAATGATGTAACAAAAATTAGTATTAAGAAAGATATTGTCGAACTAAATCCAATCACATTTTCATACATCATTAATTTTTTATTTTGCATTTCTTCCTTTTGTGCCATTTCTAATAACGTTTTTTCTGCTACTTCATTATAATTATTCATTTCAATCAACTCCCCACATAATAATTCATTTACACTTATTTTGAGTTCATTACACAAATCAAGCATTATTGATGAATCAGGCATTCCTTTTCCGTTTTCCCATTTTGAAATAGCTCTATCTGTAATGTTTAATTTCTCTGCAAGTTGCATTTGAGTTAAATTATTCTTTTTTCTACATTCAGCTATAAATTTTCCTATTTTAATCTGATTCATATCTTTTACCTCCTTCAACTTAAGTGTAAATTATTATCTAAAAAAAGTACACATACTAATCGTTGAGTGGGGGATTTTTTTATCAACGATTAGTTGAATTATTATAATTTGTACGATAACTTGTAATTTGTCAATTACTCATATCTTTCTTCTGTTTGATAAATTCTATGTTATTTTTTTCTAAATCTTCAATAGTT
>CAKPLT010000016.1 GCA_934167755.1 uncultured Clostridia bacterium | reverse complement strand
TGTGTTTATTTTATTAAAAATAATAAAAAATGTTGAAGTGGTTTTTTATATCACCCCAACATTTATTATAGAACCATTTTTTTATTAATCATAAGTAAAACTATCTGTTATTATTTTTTTGATTATTATTGTTATTATTGTTATTGCTTTCGCTATTTCTATTGTTATTTTTGCTGTGTTTATTATTTTTTTCTGACATAGAAGAACACCTCCATTTCAATTTTACAAAAATATTTTACCCTAATAGTAAAGAAATATACGAAATTATTGTAATTTGATTAAAAAAGGAATATAATTAAAACGAAAGTTTTTAAAAGTATTAGAAAGGACAGTTAATGGAAAATATAGTAATAGGAATAGAAGGTACAGTAGGAGCAGGAAAAACATCAATATGTAGAGAATTGATAAATAATATACATAATTCAATAATATTACATGGAGGAGAAATATATAGAGCAATAGTATATGGAATGATGCAAAATAAGATTAAAAATATTGAAAATTTAGATGCGTTTGAAATAATGAGAAAATTAGGAATAGAAATAAAATTGGAAAATAGAGAAACTGTTATTTATATGAATGGTAAAAAAATAGACGAAAAAGATTTGCAATCAAAAAAAGCTTCAATAGCCGTTTCAAAAGTAAGTAATGTAGCAGATAATACAAAATTATATGAATTTGGTAAGAATCTAATAGGTGAGTATAGAAAAAATTACAACATAATATTATCCTCAAGAGACATTGTAAAAATGTATCCAGATGTAACAATGCATTTTTTTATTGATGCTTCAATTGAAGAAAGAACAAATAGAAAATATATGCAATATAATAAAGAAATACCAAAAGAGCAAATTAAAGAGATGATACAAACTAGAGATAAATTACAAGAAAAAAGTGGATATTATAAGATATATTCACAAACAAAGATAATAGATGTAACAAATTGTAAAAATGCGGAAGAGTCAGCACAAATGGTATTGAAATGCATAAAGGAGGCTATAAAAAGTGGAATATAAAAACAAAAAATTAGAAGATTTTGAAAAAAAATTAAAAGTACAAAAGGTTGCTGTTATAGGACTTGGAGTTAGTAATATTCCATTAATAGAATATTTATACCAAAAACAAGCAGATGTAACAGTATTTGATGATAGAGAAGAAGAAAAATTTGATTCTAATATAATAGAAAAAATAAGAAAGTATGGATTTAAATATTATTTTGGAAAGGGAAACCTTGAAAATCTAAAAGGATTTGATTTAATATTTAGATCACCAAGTTGTATGCCTACTAAACCAGAGCTTTTAGATGAAAAAAATAGAGGAGCAATAGTTACAACAGAAATTGAACAACTTATGAAAATTGCACAATGCAAAATTATAGGAATTACTGGAAGTGATGGAAAAACAACAACAACAACATTAACATATCAAATTCTAAAAGATGCAGGATACACTGTATATCTAGGTGGAAATATAGGAATACCATTATTCACAAAATTAAATGAAATAAAACCTGATGATATTATTGTACTTGAATTAAGTAGTTTTCAATTAATGGATATGGATATAAGCCCAGAAATAGCAGCAATTACAAATGTAACGCCAAATCATTTAAATATACATAAAGATTATCAAGAATATATAGATGCAAAGAAAAATATATTTAAATATCAAAATGAAAATGGAATATTGGTTTTAAATGCAGATAATGATATTACAAATTCTTGTAAAATGGAAGCTAATGGAAAAGTAATAATGTTTAGTAGTAAGCAGAAAATAGAGAATGGCTTTATTGTAGATTCTGATGGAATAATAAAAGAATGTGAAGATGGAATTAGAAGACATATAGTTGATACAAAAAATTTGAAATTAAAAGGAATGCACAACTTTCAGAATGTTTGTACAGCATTGGCTTTAACGAAAGGGCTAGTAGATACTGATAAAGCTGTTGAAACAATAAAAGAATTTTCAGGTGTTCATCATAGACTTGAATTAGTTCGTGAGGTTGATGGTGTTGAATGGTATAATGATTCTGCAAGTACAACACCAACTAGAGGTATTTCAGCATTAAATGCATTTAGTGATAAAGAAATTGTTTTAATTGCTGGTGGTGCTGATAAAAATTTAGATTATACACCAATTGCGAAACCTATAGTTGAAAAGGTAAAATGTTTAATTTTGATTGGTCAAACAGCTAATAAAATATATGAAGCTGTAAAAAAAGAACTAGAATTACAAAATAAACATTTAGATATACATATGTGTGAGACTTTTGAGCAAAGTTTGGAGTTTGCCAAAAGAGTTGCTAAACCAGGTCAAATTGTTTTATTTTCTCCTGCTAGTACGAGTTTCGATATGTTTAAAGATATGTATGATAGAGGAGATAAGTTTAAAGAAGAAGTTATGAAACTTTATTAAAAAAATATTTCTTATAATTAAAGCCAAAAACACCTTAAATATAAAACCTTTCATTACATGACTCGACTCATTACGAAATTTAAGAAATTCTAATTTGCTTTATGGGTCCTTTCCACTATCGTGAACTCTTACCATAAAACTACATAAGAATTTCTAAAATTTCTTCGCTCATATTCGTCATTTCATTCATGGTGTTATATTTAAGGTGTTTTTGGCTTTTCTGTATAAAAAATATAAGTAACCAATTTAAATTAAGAACATATAATGTATTATTAAATTTATAGGCTTTATGCCAAAAGAAAGGAAGAAATAAAATGAATGATTCATTATATGAAGACTATATGAGAAGTGTACTAGGTTACCAAGGAATGAATAATTATCCAAATACATACAATAACATAAACTATGATAATTATGAAAGATATGATTCTTATGCTGTACCTACAATGTCACCTATGACAGCGATGAGCAATATACAAATGCAAGAACTAGAAAAATGTTATCCTGATATATATAGAATTATTTATCCAATGGTACAAAGAGCTTGTTCACAAAATACAAGACCAATTACTAGAGAAGTAATAGAAACAATGGCAGATGAAATTTATTATGCAATAGAAGATAATGAAATTATACAAAGTAGAGGAAATGAAAGTAAAGAAAACAAAGAAACAAAAACTGTAACAACTTTAAATAAAAAAGCAGAAGAAAGCGGAAGCAGGCAAAGAGTTGTAAATAATTCCGCATTAAGAGACTTAATAACTATTTTATTGTTAAGAGAGTTAATAGGCAGACCAGGATTTCCAGGAAGACCACCAATTGGGCCTAGACCACCTCACCCACCAATGAGACCTCCTATGCGTCCACCGATAAGACCTCCAATGAGACCACAGCCAAGAGGTGATATGGAATTATATAACAATAGAGAATATTTTGCTTCATTAGATGATGGATATGACTTATATGAATACTAATATTTAAAAAGTTACCAGTAGGGACACTCATTAATGGTAAAAACATTGACATAATATGATACACATGATAAAATAATTATGATATTTATTTTTGATACACATTGAATGAAATAATCAATGTGTAAATTACCATATTAAGGTAAGGAGGAAAAATTATGACAAGAAAAGATTTACAACAGCGGTATTTAACTTGTAAAGGGGACGAATCTATTGAAAAGAAAATAGAAAAAGCAGCAAAAGGAGCCAAAGTGAAAGTAAAAAACAATAAAGGAAGCGAATTTGGCTCTGGAATGGTTAATAACAAAAATGGTAGCAATATGTTAAAAAAGAATAAAAGATTACCAGAAATTAGACGATTAGAAAGAGATGTTTTACAATGTATCATTGGGCAGGATAAACAGGTAAGACAAATTATCACTGCTATATACAGAGCAAAAGTCTTTAAAACAATTAAATCAAATGTATTAATTATTGGAAATAGCGGAACTGGAAAAACGGCTATGATTGAACAAATTACAAAAAGATTACACATTCCATATACAATAGAAGATGCTACCAAATATACTCAAGAGGGATATTATGGTGCAGATGTAAATGATATGATTTATAATCTTTTGGAAAATGCGCAATTTGATTTTGAAAGAGCACAAAATGGTATCATTATTATTGATGAAATTGATAAAAAAGCAGAACATGGGGAACATGATGTTGCAGGAGTAGAAGTACTTAAAAGTTTGCTTAAGATTATTGAAGGAACAAGAATAAAAATACCAGACCCGTCAGACCCATTTTCAGAAGAATTAATTGATTTTGATACTAAGAATATTACTATAATATTTTTGGGAGCATTTTCAGGAATGGATAAAATCAGAGACAAAAGGTTAAACAAAAATGCATTAGGATTTTATAACAAAGAAAATGAAGAAAAAAATACTCAGAAATCAAAATTTTTGAAACAGGACTTAGTTAAATACGGTATGCCTGAAGAATTTGTCGGAAGAATTGATACTATAATAGAAATGAATAAGTTAACAAAACAAGATTTAGCAATGATATTAAAAAAATCAAAACTATCTGTTTTTAGAAAGTATCAAGCAGAGTTAAGAGAAAAAGGTATTACATTGACTTATAATGGAAAGCTTTTTGAACTTATTGCTGAAAAGTCTTTGGCACTTGACACAGGCGCACGAGAGCTTAGCAACACAGTTAATTACATTTTTGAAAATATTTTGTATGATGTTCTTGCAAATCCTAATAAGTATACCAATTGTAAGTTGGATTTAGAGATTGTTGAAGACAATACAAAATATGAGTTGTCATAAAAAAATGGGACCTAAAGTAGGTCCCATTTTATTAGAGGATATCTTCAAGTTTTCTTTTTGTAAATTCAAAAACTTCTTCAATTGACATCTGTGTAGAGTCAATATAAATATTTTTTGAATTCTTGAAATGCTCAAGCTCAAGATTAGTTCCAGATACGACTTCTGCGTAAGCCTTTCTGGTTTCGCGTTCCTGCTTATCAATGTAAGCTGGATATTCAAACTTGTCTGCATCAGGATCGTCACATATTCTTGAATATGCTGTACGAGCTTCGCAGACCATATGAACCATAATATCGCATTTTGGTAAATCTGATATCTGATTAAGTTCTCCAATCCAGGAATATGAAAATCCCTGAACAGCTCCATGAACGAAACTGTCAAGAAATCCACGCTGAGTGATGATTATATCATATTCCCCAGAATTGATTACTTCCTGTAACTCAGTGCCAAAAAGACGATTATCCAAGGCAAAGAGTAAGCGGTCAGTATACCTGTCTTTAGATTTGTTAAGCAAATCTTTGACTAAATACCGGTCATGTGGGAATCTATCTCGCATAACTTTAAGATTTTTTTCGTTTAGCCAACTAGCTAAATTGTCAACAAGACTAGTTTTGCCTGAGCCATCAAGACCAGTTACTACTATCCATAATGTTTTTTTCTTCATGTAAAATCCTCCTCGTAGTTGAGATTTTCAACCTATAAATAGATTGAATAATTTAATGTGCTAATATAAATATTATATAATACATTTTAAATTATGTCAAATTTTATTGCCAAATTTCGACATTATTTTTCCAAGAATTGATAATATTGTTTGGAATTTGCATATTCCCATATCCTACACCAATATCAACATCTGGCTTAATTTTACCATGAAAATCAGTACCACCAGAAACGAACAGATTTCGTTCAGCACAAAGTTTTATAAGTCTATTATGTTGGGCAGGTGTAAAAGTTGTATAATAACATTCAATACCGTCAATATTAAAATTATCTAAAATATAATTTAAAATTGGTTCAGCATTTTTTTTATATTCGAAAATGTGAGGTACAAAAACTAACCCTCCTGCTTGACGAACTAAATTACTTGCAGTTTCAAAATTTGGTACAAAGTCGTCCATTTCCACATATAGTTTTGTTTTTGGATCAGACATATATTGTCTATAAAAAATTTTACTTGAATCCCAAGCTTCTGGAGATAATAATTTTTTATTTTCTTTATGTTTAGTAATCTCATTGTGAAAAAATACAGAAGCAAACATTTCAGACCTATAATTATCAAGACAATTTTGGTCAAGTAGAATACCAGCTTCTATACATTTGTCATATAATCTTCGTACTTCAATGGTATTTCTTTCAGTAGCAGAAATATAAATATCTTTTACTAGTTCGTTCATTTTTTTATAGTCAATTCCATAACCTAAAATTTCAATTGGAATATTTAAAGCTTTTGTATTAAGTTCAATTCCTGGAATGATTTTCCCAGTGAAAAGTGATTTTACATCAAGTTTTTCAAGTTCTTCATAAGCTAATGCTGTATTATGGTCTGTTATTGAAATATAACTTAAATTTTTTTCTTGGCATTTTTTTAAAACTGTTGTACAACTTTCAGTGCCATCTGAATAAGTTGTATGCATATGTAAATCTATCATATAAAATTCTCCTTTGGGAGTATAATAGCACTTTTGGAACTATAAGTAAAGGAATATACTAAAAATAGATGAATAATATTAATGATTCTGACTAAAATATAAAAGAGAAATAAAATTCTCAAAAAATAAAAAAGGAGTATATTGGTATGAAAGTAAAAGATTGTATGTGTGGAGATGTTTGTTGTGTAAAGCTAGAAACAAAGGTAAATGAAATAGCAAAATTAATGAACAAAAATCATATTGGATGTGTTCCTGTATGTGATCAAAATAATTGTATTGTAGGTATGATTACAGACAGAGATATAATATTAAGAACTATAGCATGTGATAAAGACGCTCAAAATACATCTGCAAGTGAAATAATGACATGTAATGTATGTACTTGTAATGAAAATGACGATGTATGGGATGCTGAACAGAAAATGGCATCAAACCAAATTAGAAGAATACCTGTTGTAGATAATGACAAGGTAATAGGAATATTAACACTTGGGGATTTAGCACAATACAATGCTGAAACAGGAGAAGATCATTTTTGTAATACAGTAGAAGATATATGTGGATGTGGTGGACAAACTAAAAATAATGGCTAATTATATATGCTAAAAATTAAAAATATAAAAAATATTGAGAATATTAAATTTATATTCTCAATATTACATATTGTAAGAATCTATTACATAGAAAAGAGGAAATATGTCAGAAGATTTAAATTATATTTATAAAATGATAAGAAAAGTATTAAATATAGTTTTAATAATTATTGTGATATACATAGGAATCAAAATGTCAATTTTTTATATGCCATTTTTAATAGCATTTTTAATATCATTAATGATTGAGCCTGCTATAAAATATTTAATGAAAAAGACTAAAATGACGCGAAAGATGAGCTCGATAATAATCTTTGCAATAGTATTTTCAATTATAATAGGAAGTATAATATGGGGAACAACTGCATTAATTTCAGAATCTACAAATTTATTACAAGCATTAAATATCTATATAGATAAAGCATATACTCAAATTCAAGATATGATTGGAAAAATGAATATAACTAAAATAAGTGTATCAAAGAATGTTTTAAATTTAATGCAAGATACATCAAAAGAACTTTTAGTAAAGGTATCAAAATGGTTAACAAGTTTTTTAACAGGATTAATAGATATGGTAACATCAATTCCAACAATTGGAATATATACAGTAATAACAATACTTTCTTTATACTTTATATGCACAGATAGAATATATATTTTAGACTTTATGGAACAACATATGTCTAAAAAATGGGTTCAAAAAATAGGAATACACATAAAAGAAATAACTAGAAATCTTGGAGGATATTTAAAAGCACAAATGATATTAATATTGATATCATTTATTATTTCTGTAATAGGATTATACATTTTTAAATTTGTAGGAATGAATGTAAAATATCCATTGTTAATTGCATTGGCAATTGGATTTGTAGATGCTTTACCAATATTAGGTTCAGGATCAGTTATGGTACCTTGGGCAATTATTTCTGCATTAAATGGAGATTTAAAACTAGGAGTGGCAATTTTGACTTTATGGATAATGATGTCTATTGTTAGACAGTTTATAGAACCTAAAATTGTTAGTGGAAAAATTGGAATACATCCGATTTTTACTCTTATTGCTATGTATACTGGCTTTAAAATATTGGGGGTTATGGGAATGCTTGTTGGACCAATTGTTTTAATAATTGTGAAAAGTATTTTTGAAAACATGTGCAATTATGTACCCGGTCCCAAATTTCCCTTGTGAAAAAATGTACCCGGTCCCAAATTACCCAGGTAAATTTGGGACCGGGTACATTTTTTCACTTTTCATTGAATAAATTAAAAAATTGAACATAAACTTAATAAAAAGGTATTTTGATAAGTATTAGAGGAACGGAGGACTTAATATGTTTATATGCAATTTGAAAGTAAATGGAGGATTAGCACTAAAGATTATAATTGTAATATTATCAATATTTATGTTGATGGTTTTTGGAATAAGTATTTATAAGATATTTTTTACAAGTGGAAAATTTGTTGTAAAAGATAATATAATTGCTAAAGATATAACTGAAATTCAAACAGATAATTACACTAACATATTAAAAGCTGTACATGATGATCCTGATTCTTATATTGGAATGAAGGTTAATTTTACAGGTTACATATATAGAGTTATAGATTTTAAAAATGAACAATTTGTTATTGCAAGAGATATGTTTATTAATGAGAGTAAAACACAGTCTGTTGTTGTTGGTTTTTTGTGTGAATATAAAGATGCTAATAAATTTTCGAATGGTGAATGGGTTAATATCACAGGAACTATAGAGATGGGAAAATATCATAATGAGCAAATTCCATTTATTAAGGTAATAGAACTAAAAAAAACAAGTGAGCCTGACAATTCATTTGTAATGCCACCAAGTAATGATTATGTACCCACAAGTGGAATTTTTTAGAAATTAAAAATTTATTAATTAATACTTTATAGCATTGACCTAAATAGTTCATTGTGATAGAATAGCAAAGGTTAATAAAGATAGAAATAAGGGGAAAATGAAAAATGAAAAAAATTTCAATAGTAGTGCCAGTATATTATAATCATAACAACCTATTGCCATTATATGCGGATTTGAAAGAAAAGGTATTTATAAAGTTGCCAGCTGAAACTAAATATGAATTAATACTAGTTGATGATGGTTCAAAAGATGAGTCCTACAAAGTGATGCAAGATTTAGCTAAAATAGATTCAAATGTAAAAATTATAAGGCTATCAAGAAACTTTGGAGAACATGCTGCAATTCTAGCAGGTTTATCACAATGCACAGGAGACTGTGCTGTAAGAAAAGCAGCCGATTTACAAGAACCATCTGAAATGATACTAGATATGATGAAAAAGTACGAAGAAGGAAATAAAGTTGTTTTAGCTGTAAGAACTGATAGAGATGAACCTGCTACACAAAAGGCTTTTTCTAATTTGTATGCTTTTTTAATGAGAAACTTAGCATTACATAATATGCCCAAGGGAGGATTTGACTCGTTTTTAATAGATAGACAAGTTATCGATTTTTTAGTAAAAATGCAAGAATGTAATACATCTTTGATGAGCCAAATATTATGGGCAGGTTTTGAAACAGCAACGGTACCATATGTTAGAAAAAAAAGAGAAATAGGCAAGTCAAGATGGACTTTATCTAAAAAAATAAAATTAGTATATGATTCATTATTAAGCTTTTCATATTTTCCAGTAAAATTGATAACAGCAGCTGGATTTTTAAACTTTTTTATAGCTTTAATATGGCTCATAGTTATCATATATAGGAGAATGACAGGAATTATTGATGTTGAAGGATATGCATCAATAATAATAATTATGCTAGTAGGATTTGGAGTTATAATGCTTTCTATAGGAATTTTAGGAGAATATTTATGGAGAACATTTGATGCAGCAAGAAAAAGACCACCATATATTATAGAAAAAGTAGAGAAAGGTAAAAAGGTTGAAAAATAATTATAATGGATGAACTATTGGAAAGTTGTAAAAAAAATAAAAAAATAATATTAGCAATATTTTTATTTGGTTTATTTTGCTATTATTTAATTTGG
Source organism: uncultured Clostridia bacterium (assembly GCA_934167755.1). Lineage (GTDB taxonomy): Bacteria > Bacillota > Clostridia > TANB77 > CAG-508 > CAG-269. The sequence continues at coordinate 30,777 of CAKPLT010000016.1, read as the reverse complement.
ACAATTTCACAGCCATATAATACATGTCCAGATGAAGGAATGAAATGGGATATATGTAAGTATATTTCTGAACATAATTTAATACCAGACGGAAGAGATGAAAACATTAGAAACCCTATGTGGGGAATTTCCTATGCTTTTCAACCGATTCTTACATATATGATAGGTGCTGTGTTTGTGAAGATTGCATCAATATTTACAACAAATCAATTTGCTTTAGTTGTTTCAGCAAGACTTGTTAGTACAATAAGTATGACTTTAGCAATATATTTTGTAATAAAAATTGCAGATAAATTATTTAAAGATAAAGGAAAATATAAATATTTATTTATTACTATAATTGCATTTCAGCCTATAACAGCATTTTTAGCATCATATATAAATAATGACTCGACTGCTATACTAGCAACTGCAATGATAATTTATTTATGGATTTTAGGATTAGAGAGTAATTGGAAAACAAAATATTGTGTATTATTAGGACTGGCTATTGGATTTTGTGCATTAACATATTATAATGCATATGGATACATATTGTGTAGTGTAATAATTTGCTTAATATCAACAATATCAAATAAAATAAAAGTAAAAGATATAGCAAAAAAAGCAATAATAGTTTCACTTGTAGCATTTGCTGTAGCAGGATGGTGGTTTATTAGAAATGCAATAATATATGATGGCGATATATTAGGAACTAGAACACAAAATGAATATGGAGACAAATATGCGATGGAAGAATATAAGCCATCAACTAGAAAAACACCGCAGAATAAGGGTGAAAGTATTTGGAATATGCTGTATGATGAAGGGTGGATAAAAACTGTAGCAAGAAGTTTTGTGGGAATATTTGGTTATCAAACAATTGCTATGTCAAATAAAATATACTATTCATATTTTTTAATATGGCTAATTGGAGGAATTGGATGTATATTAAAGTTTAAAGATTTATTTATCTATAAACAGAAAGAAAAAAATAAATATTTGTTAAATTACATATTTGTAATATCAATAATAATTCCAATTGCTTTAAGTATAATATATTCATACACCAGTGATTTTCAGCCACAAGGTAGATATATAATGGGAATTATAGTACCATTTACATATTTCTTAGTTAGTGGAATAGAAGCGGTATTAGAAAGATTTGTTAAATCACAAAAAATAAAAAAAATTATTGTTTTAATGTTAATTGTACTTGTAATAATAATATCATTTAAGGCAATATTTATATATGTAATACCAGCATATAAAAAGATATAAAAAGATATAGAAAGAAGAGATAATATGATAGGTTTTAATGTTCCAATTTATATGGATGAATCAATTAATTGCATAAAAAATGCTGCAAAAAATAGAAAAATTTGTGGAGATGGAGAATTTACGAAAAAATGTAGTAAGTTAATGGAAGAAAAGTTTAATGCCAAAAAAATATTATTAACAACATCATGCACATCTGCATTGGAAATGGCTGCAATTTTGTTAGACATACAACCAGGAGATGAAGTAATACTTCCATCATATACATTTGTATCAACTGCTGATGCATTTGTAATGGTTGGTGCAAAGATAGTTTTTGTGGATATAAATCCTAAAACAATGAACATAGATGAAAATAAAGTAGAAGAAGCTATAACACCTAAAACTAAGGCTATTACTGTTGTTCATTATGCGGGTATTTCTCCAGATATGGACAAGATAATGAAAATTGCAAAAGAGCATAATTTAAAAGTAGTAGAAGATGCTGCACAAGGTGTTATGGCAAAATATAATGATAAATATTTAGGAACAATTGGAGATTTAGGATGTTACAGTTTTCATGAAACAAAGAATTATAGTATGGGAGAAGGTGGAGCGATTGTAATTAATGATCCAGAATTAATAGAAAGAGCAGAAATAATCAGGGAAAAGGGAACTAACAGAAATAAGTTTTTTAGAGGAGAAATTGATAAATATACTTGGGTTGATTATGGTTCATCATATTTACCAAGTGAATTGAATTGTGCATATTTATATCCTCAACTTGAAAAGGTAGAAATGATAAATGATGATAGACTAACTTCATGGAATTACTACAAAGATGGACTTAAAGAATTAGAAGAAGATAAATGTATAACATTACAATATGTACCAGAATATAGCAAACATAATGCACATATGTTTTACATAAAGGCAAAAAATTTAGAAGAAAGAACAAAACTAATAGAGCATTTAAAATCAAAAGGAATTCAAGCCGTTTTTCATTATATTCCATTACATACTTCTCCTGCTGGAATGAGATTTGGAAAATTTTTTGGAGAAGATAAATATACAACTGCAGAAAGTGAGAAAATTGTTAGATTACCAATGTATTATGGATTAACAAGAAAAGAACAAGATGAAGTAATAAATGCAATTAAAGAATTTTACAAGAACTAATTACAAGTTTGGAAGGAAGAATTTTTTATGAAGAAAATAGTTATTATAGGTGCAAATAATTTTCAGATGCCACTTATAAAAAAAGCAAAAGAATTGGGATATGAGACACATGTATTTGCATGGAAAGAAGGAGCTGTTGGAGCAAAATTTGCAGATTTCTTTTATCCAATAAGTATAGTAGAAAAGGATCTTATTTTAGAAGAATGTAAGAAAATAAAACCAGATGCAGTTATTTCAGTTGCGTCTGATTTGGCAACATTAACAGTGAATTATTTAGCAAATAAATTAGGACTTACAGGTAATAGTTTAGAATGTACGCAAATATCTACTAATAAATATAAAATGAGACAAGCCTTTCAAGCGAATAAAGCATCTGTTCCTAAATTTATTGAAACATCAAAATTTGATACAGACACATTAGAACAAATAGGTCAGATGAATATGCCAATTATTGTAAAACCAACAGATAGGTCAGGAAGTAGGTCAATTACTAAAATAGAAAAATTAGATAGTAAAGAGTTGAAAAAAGCAATTGAAGAAGCTATAAGTGTATCCTTTGAGAAAAAATCAATTATAGAAGAATATATTGAGGGAGAAGAATTTAGTGCAGAAAGCATTTCTTACAGAGGAAAGCATACATTGCTTACAGTAACTAGAAAGCAAACAACAGGTGCACCACATTTTATAGAAACAGGACATATCCAACCAGCAGGCTTAGATGAAGAAACAATGGAAAAAATAGAAAAAGAAGTATTTGCAGGTCTAAATAGTTTGAAAATAGAAAATGGTGCATCACATACAGAGTTCAAAATTACTCCTAATGGAAAAATAAAAATTATAGAGATAGGTGCTAGAATGGGTGGAGATTGTATTGGTTCAGATCTAGTGCAAATTTCTACAGGATATGATTTTTTAAAAATGGTAATTGATGTTGCTTTAGGAAATACACCAGATTTTACTAAAACTACTAAGCCAAAAAAGGCAGTTATTAAATTTATCTTTTCAAAAGAAGATGTTGAAGAACTTGAAAAAATACGAAAAGAAAATCCAGAGTATATTTATTATGTGAGCCCAATAGAAGAAATAAACTCACATAAAATAATTGATAGTTCAACAAGATATGGATATTACATTTTAGCAATATAACAAAAGAGGGATTATATGGATAATGAAATAAAAAAGAAAACAAAGTTAAAAGAAATTTTTATATTACAAATAGTTATTGCAATATATACATTATCAACAGTATTTGCTAAATTCGCATCAGGACAAGAGTTTATGTCATTCAAATTTATATTGTATTATGGACTAGAAATGTTCATATTAGCTGTGTATGCCGTTGTGTGGCAACAATTGATAAAGAAATTTGATATTTCAGTTGCATATGCCAATAAAGCAATGGGATTGCTATGGTCGATTGTGTGGGCAATATTAATTTTTAATGAAACAATAACAATAAAAAATGTAATAGGAGTAGTAATTGTAATTGTAGGTACAATTATAGTGAATAGTGAAGATGAGTAAATATGTTTGTTTATTAATTTTAGCAGTTTTAGTAAGTTCTATATCTCAAATTATATTAAAGAAAAGTGCTTCTAAAACTTATAGTTCAATATTAAAAGAATATTTAAATATATATGTAATAACTGGATATGGTTTAATGGTTGTTTCAACTATTTTAGTTATACTAGGATTAAAAGGTGTACCATATAAAAATGAACCAATTATAGAATCTTTGGGATATATTTTTGTTATGATTTTAAGTAATAGAATTCTTGGAGAAAAAATTACTAAGAAAAAGATTCTTGGGAATGGTTTGATTTTGCTAGGAATTTTGATATACTATATATAAAAATCATAAAAATATTAAAAAAAGTTACGATTCACAGCAATTAATAATATTATGGATGTTGGGTGCCTTCCCTAGGTGTGATTATATATATTTGAGATTGTGTCCGTTTGATTGAAGTGAAAAATAGAAAATCTTAAGTAAAAAACTGAGAAATGCTCACGGAAAAAATGTATATATGTATATGATTTGAAACATTTTCTTGGCTCAATACACAACATAAGAATTTCTAAAATAAATTTATGGCACCCTTCCACTATCGTGAACTCTTTCCATAAATTTATTTAAGAAATTCTAATATTGTTCCAATCACATTCGAAAAGTTTAAACTCATATACATATATACATTTTTAGCCTGAGTGAGAGAGGCTCAGTTTTTTATGGTAGATTTTCTTTTTGAACATAATGAACAGGACACAATCTCAAATATATATAATCACACCTAGGGAAGGCACCCAACATCCATAATATTATTAAGTACTGTGAATTGTAACTAAAATGTGTCTAAAAAATTAAAAAAGTTTCACAAAGTATTGTTTTTTGAGTATATTTTATGTATAATATAAGAGTAACTTATTAACATAACCTATATATCAAAATATTATTTTGATAAGATGAAAAGGAGAGATTTTATGAAGATTGGTAAAACAGAAGGCTTTTATGTTGATGTATATGCTCGGCACAAAGGAGTAACAGGGTCTTGTTTTTTGAATTCTGTACATTGGCCAGATGGCAAGAATGTAAGATTCTTAGTTGATGCTGGGGCAACACAAGGAAAGGATAATAATGGATTTTACAATAGTTTTTTCCCATTTAATACTGGAAAAATTAGTTTTATAATTCTTACCCACGGTCATCATGATCATCAAGGATTGCTTCCAGTTGTCGTTCGGCAGGGATTTCATGGACCTATTTTCACACATTATGCAACAGCTAATTTAATGACAGTGTCATTATATGACAGTTGCAAGATTGCAGAACCGTTCACAAATGTACCACTATGTACACAAAACGAAGTCGAAAAAACATTGGACTTGGTTGTAGGATGCACTACAAAAAAAATAATGAAACCAGACAAAAATATTCGAATAGTTTTTTATACTAATGGACATTTAGTGGGGGCAGTTCTTACACTTGTTGTAATTTCCTGCCCAGGAGAAGAAGATATTAACCTGATTTATACAGGTGATTATAAAGACAATAATATTTTCTTCAATGTTGAAATGCCACCAAAGCAGGTAAGAGAATTAAACATTTCTGCTTTTTTCTGCGAATCAACTTACGGAGATGTTGATTCAACCAATTCAATGTTTGAAAAATGTCTAGAAAAAAATACCGTGCAGGCATTAAGAGAAGGAAAAACTGTTATCTATCCAGCATTTGCACAAGGAAGATACCAAGAAGTTTTATATCACATTAAAATGTGGAAGAAAAAAGGAATTATTCCTGAAAGCACACCGGTTTTTGCAGATGGAGGAACATCACAAGACTTTACAAGTATGTATATGTATCAAGAATTAGGTATAAAAAAATTGATGAAAGATTTTGTACCTAAAGGAACAAGATTTGTTCCAAAGTCAAGAGAACGGCAATCTTATAGAAAAGATATAATGGATATTTCAAGTCCTAAAATAATTATTGCACCAGGAGGAATGGGATCATATGGACCTATTAAAACATATATCGATTATTATCTTTCTAAAAGTGATGCATTAATTCATATGCTGGGATATTGTTCACCAGACTCAAAAGGATATCAGCTACTGAACACTCCGAGGGGAGAAACAGTATCTTATAATGGGCGCAACCATACAATAGCATGTGATATTAAGAAAACGGCAGAAATGTCTGGGCATGCACAAAGAAATAAATTACTAAACTTGATAAAGTGGTTTCCAAATACCCAATCAATAGTAATTAATCATGGCGATGAAGAAACAAAAACGAAGTTTAGAGAGTATTTATTAGATAACTTGAGTATTCCAGAAGATGAGATTGTAATAGCTGCTCCAGAAACAGCATATCGCATTCGTTCAAATGGAATTACAGATGAGTTACCAACTTATTTTGAATCGATTCTTTAAAAAGAAAGGGAGGAAAAGTTCCTCCCTTTTACCATTGGGGACACTCATAAATGGTAAAAAATTTTACCAAAAAAGAGTGTCCCTACTGGTAAATTTTATTAAAACACTTGAAAATTCTAAATAAGCGTGATATATTATATCAGTATAAAAGACAGAAAAATCAAAAGATGTATATAAGAAGGGAAATGAGATAAATGGGAATATTCAACAAAATATTTAAAAGTTATAGTGAAAAAGAAGTAAAAAGAGTAATGCCATTAGTAGAGAAAATAAATGAACTAGAGGATGAAATATCAAAAGTAACAGATGAACAGTTAAAAAACAAAACAAATGAGTTTAAAAAGCAATTAGAAGAAGGAAAAACATTGAATGATATACTACCAGAAGCATTTGCGGTAGTTAGAGAAGCATCAAAAAGAGTATTGGGAATGAGACATTTTGATGTCCAATTAATTGGTGGTATAATTTTACATCAAGGTAGAATTGCGGAAATGAAGACTGGTGAAGGAAAAACACTTGTTGCTACTCTTCCAGTTTATTTAAATGCACTAACAGGAAAAGGTGTACATGTAATAACTGTAAATGATTACTTGGCTAAAAGAGATAGTGAATGGATGGGAAAATTATATAAATTTTTAGGTCTTTCAGTAGGTCTTGTAATTGCAGGAATGAAACCAGATGAAAAACAAAAGGCATATGCTTGTGATATAACATATGGAACAAATAATGAATTTGGATTTGATTACTTAAGAGATAATATGGTAATTTACAAAAATCAATTAGTACAAAGAGGTTTAAATTATGCAATAGTGGACGAGATTGATAGTATTTTAATTGATGAAGCTAGAACGCCACTTATTATATCTGGTAGAGCAAATCAATCTTCAGATTTATATAAAAAGGCAAATGATTTTGTAAAAAGATTAACTCCTAAAGTAATAGTTGAAGAAGATGTTAAAGATGAGGAACAAGCAGAAGATAATGAAAAATATGACTATATTGTAGATTTAAAAGCTAAATCTGCATCATTAACACAAAAAGGTATAAAAAAAGCAGAAGAAAACTTCAAATTAGAAAATTTTAATGATATAGAAAATTCAACATTAGTACACCATGTAAATCAAGCACTTCGCGCATATGGAGTTATGAAAAGAGATATAGATTATATTGTTAAAGATGGAGAAGTTTTAATTGTTGATGAATTTACAGGTCGTATTATGTATGGAAGAAGATATAACAATGGTTTACATCAAGCAATAGAAGCTAAGGAAGGTGTTAAAATTGCAGATGAATCAAAAACACTTGCAACAATAACATTCCAAAATTATTTTAGAATGTATGATAAATTATCTGGTATGACTGGTACAGCTATGACAGAAGAAGCAGAATTTGAAGAAATATATAATTTGGATGTTATTTCAATTCCAACAAATAAACCTATGATTAGACAAGACCAAAATGATGTTATTTACAAAAATGAAAATGCTAAATTTAACGCAATAGTACAAAGCATAAAAGAGAGTCATGAAAAAGGACAACCAGTGCTTGTTGGTACAGTTTCAATTGAGAAATCTGAAAAATTAAGTAGAATTCTTAAAAAAGAAGGAATAAAGCATGAAGTATTAAATGCTAAATTCCATGAAAAAGAAGCCGAAATTGTTGCACAAGCAGGTAAATTTGGTGCAGTTACAATTGCGACAAACATGGCTGGTCGTGGTACTGATATTATGCTTGGAGGAAATAGTGAATATTTAGCAAAACAAGAAATGAAGAAAAATAAAGTTCCAGAGAATTTGATAGAAGAATCAAATACATATTATGAAACAGATGACCAAGAAATTTTAAGAGCAAGAGAAGAATTCAAGAGATTAGAAAAAAAATTTGATGAAGAAATAAAAGAAGAAAAAGAGAAAGTAATTGCTGCTGGTGGTTTGAAAATAATAGGAACAGAAAGACATGAATCAAGAAGAATTGATAACCAGTTGCGTGGACGTAGTGGTCGTCAAGGAGATCCAGGAGAATCAAAATTCTATATAGGATTAGATGATGATTTGATGAAAATCTTTGGTGGAGATATGATTACAAAAGTTTATAATACAATTGGAATGGATGAAAATATCCCGATTGAAAATAGAATGATTAGTAATGCAGTAGAATCAGCTCAAAAGAAAGTTGAAGGCAGAAACTTTAGTATTAGAAAAAATGTATTAAAATATGATGATGTTATGAATGCACAAAGAGAAATAATATACAAACAAAGACGCGAAGTTCTTGACGGAGAGAATCTAAAAGATAATATATTAAATATGATAAATTCACTTGCAGAAGAAGTTGTATTAACATATTTTAATGGAGATGAAGATATTAGTGTTGAAGCTCTTGATACAGATATTAGAAATACATTTGGAATTGAAATGGTTGATTTTACAAAAGAAAATTCAAAAGATTCAAATGCTATTATTTCTAAACTTCAAGAATTAGCAACTTCGAAATATGAAGAAAAAGAAAATGAAATTGGAAATGAGGATTTAAGAGAACTTGAAAGAGTTGTTATGCTTAAAGTTGTTGATCAAAAATGGATGGATCATATTGATGCAATGGACGAACTAAAAGATGGTATCGGACTTCGTGCTTATGGACAACAAGATCCTGTTGTAAAATATAGAATCGAAGGTATGGATATGTTTGAAGAGATGGTTCTTGACATTAAACATGATGTTGTTAAAATACTTATGAATTTACGCAAACAAGAAGAAGTGAAAAGAGAAGAAGCGGCTAAAATTACTGGTGCAGCTTTACAAGCTCTTAATAGTTTAGATAATGGACAACAAATGAAGACTGAAATTAACAGAACAGTTGTTAATGATGGCCCTAAAGTAGGTCGCAACGATTTATGTCCATGCCGGAAGCGGGAAAAAGTACAAAAACTGTTGTGGAAGAAATCAGTAATTTCAAGCGTTACAGAGATTTTGATAAATTGACATAAATGTGAAAATTGAGCTTTTGTCGCCAATTTGTCGCCAAACAAATAAAATCTGTCGCCAAAATTTCTTAAAAGTGCTTATTTATCAATGAATACAGACTTGGCGACAAATATAAAATATTAAAAAAGTTTAATATTGACTGACATTGTAAAAGATGCCAGTCTTTTTTCGTTCAATCGTTATTTGCAGATTGGAGGTAAAAATAAAATGGTAAATGTAAGAAAGAGAGGAAATGTTTATGAGTACAATTTTGATGTTGCTAAAATTGAGGGGAAAAGAAAATGAATTACAAAATCAGGTTTTAAAACAAAAGCAGAAGCACTAAAACAAGGAACAATAGCTTATAATGAATACTTAAATACTGGTAGGAAATTTGTATCAAACGAAATGAGTTATTCAGACTTTTTAGATTATTGGCTAGATAATCATTGTAAAATAAATTTAAAGTATCACACTATAGAAGCATATAGTAATATAGTTAAAACACATTTAAAACCAAATCTAGGCTTCTATAAACTATCTCAAATAACAAAACCAACGCTTAATGAATATGTAAAAGTAAATTCAGCTGCAAATTTAAAACTACCTAAATATGACGAGCCACCAAAAGATGTAGCTCATATATTTACAACAGAGGAAATTAATACGATATTAGATAGATTTAAAAATAATCATTGTGTATATTATGCATTTTTAACAGCATATTGTACAGGATTAAGAATTGCAGAAGTATTTGCATTAACTTGGGATGATATAGATTTAAACAATAAAACAATAACAGTAAATAAAAATATATTAAAGAAGAATCAAGTAGGAGGAACAAAACAAAGACATATAAGTGGTAATTCAACAACGGTCTGGTATTTTGGAACATGTAAAACACAAACAAGTTATAGAACTATTTCAATTGGAGAAACATTACTTAAAGCATTAAAAGAATATAAAGAAGAACAAGAAGTACATAGATTAAATTATGGTGATACATATATGAAACATTATAAGAAAAATGTTATAAATCCATATAATAACAAACCTGAAATAAAGATAGTAAATGCATACGCTGAAATAGATGTTGCATTACCTGAAGTAGATTTTGTATTTGTAAAGAATAATGGAGTGTATGAAGGGACAGATAGTACAAAATATCAATTTAAAGTAATTCATTATGAATTAGGTATTCCTTGTAGGTTTCATGATTTTAGAGATACACATGCAACTAAATTAATTGAATCAGGTGCAGATATAAAAGCTGTTTCTAAAAGACTAGGACATAGAAATATTGATATAACCTATAATATTTATGTAAGAGTAACTGAGAAAATGGAAAATGAAACTGCAAATAAATTTGAAGAAATGTGTAAGTGTTTGTAATGGAGGGAAAATAGATGGATAAAGTAAATAATGTGATTGATATAATAAAAGATATGACTTTTATAAATAAATTAAGATTTGGAGTTTGTGTTTTTTCAAGTGGATATCTAAATTTTAAATATGATAAAAAGAAATATTACAAGCAATATGATAAACTTTTAGGAGAATGGGATGAAGAATATTCAAAAAGTTTTTTAGATGCAAGAAAATATCCAATAATATTATTTGTACTGGCTAAAATGATGGAGATGAATGAAGGAGAGAAAAATCAAGTAATAATGTGGTTTATAAATAATATATAAAGTTTTGTAGAAGCAGAAATGCTTCTATTTTTTTTGATTTTTTTAAAATTAATGTCCCCTTTTTAGATTTTTTTGTGCTGTTCATTATAGAAGGAAAAATTTTTTTATAAAAATGTAACCTTTTTGAAGTTTCATTTCGCTTTTATTTATAGAGGGATATAAAACTTTTTAAAAGCACATTGAAAATTTAATATTTAAATCATTAAATACAAATAATGAAACTCTTACATAGTCATAGAACGAGCGAGATAATAACCGTCCCACGCAATGAGTGTAAGTCTGTCAGAGACAGACAGGTGGAATTCCTGAGGAGTGATAAAAATCACTATTTAATGATATAAAAAAACAAATAATAAAATTGCAAGTAGAAATTTTGTCGAAACGATTGACAAATCTTGGAAATGATGATATAAGATAGTTGTATTCGATAAGAATACAACTGAAAAATTAAATATAGATATTTCCCTGTTGTAGGTTGAGTCACTATGTAACTTAATGATAAAATAGCGACTGATTTTAAAAATCTGAAAAGTACTTCGCGAGAAAATACTTTCCCTACTGATCGGAAGCCAGAATGTGTAAGAGGCCCTTTGATTCGTCGGCCTATGTTGGTTAAGTGAGTAAAAAGTCCAACAAGTATAAAGAAGTAATGTGTAAGTCGTAAGTGCTACAGATGTCTTATTTAATTCACAGTAAACAATAATATAATAATGTCCAAAAACAGATATGTGTTGGGCTTATTAAAAGATACTTTTTTACAAAGAAAGTATGTTTGTTTATTGCGGATTAAATAGGCTTCTAGGTATCTCTTATGACTTTTTTGATATTTATTCAAAAAAAGTCAAGAAAAATTTTATGCAAGTAAGCAAAAATTTTTCAGTAAGAGTAAACGGAACTTCTGTATCATTTAATGGCTTTTTAGGGAGATATTTTAAAATATATAGATATTGATATAAGGTTTCGTTTAATTCAAAAAAACGAAGCCTTTTTTGTTGTTTAAAGCTACTTGCTGGAAAGGAGGAAAACATGGAAGATTTAAAAATTATTAATGCAGATAATTTATTATACACAACACTAGCTGAAAATGAATTTATAGTAGATGAGATATTGCCTGTTGGATTACACTTGTTTTGTGGAGCTCCAAAAGTAGGTAAAAGTTGGCTAATGCTTGATTTATGTATTAAAGTTTCAAAAGGCGAAGAAATTTGGAATTTAAAAACTAATAAATGTGATGTTTTATATTTAGCTTTAGAAGATACACATCAAAGATTGCAAAAAAGATTATTCAAATTAACAGATGAAATAGATTCTAATTTTCATATAGCAATAGAATCAAATAAAATTACAAATGGATTAGTAATGCAATTAGAAAATGCTATAAATCAATATCCTAATACAAGATTAGTTGTTATAGATACTCTTCAGAAAGTAAGAAAGCAAAGTAATGATGTTAATTATTCAGCTGATTATGGAGAAATATCAACATTAAAAGCATTTTCAGATAAAAATAAATTAGCAATTATATTAGTTCATCATTTAAGAAAACAAGATGATAGTGATGTTTTTAATAAAATATCAGGTACAGCAGGAATAATGGGAAGTAGTGACACAACATTTATACTAGAAAAGAAATCTAGAGATGATTCAGTTGCAACATTATTTGTAACAGGTAGAGATGTTGAATATCAAACATTTACATTAAGATTTGAAGAATGTAGATGGAATTTAATAGAAAGGTCTTTTAAAAAAGAACTAGAAATGAAAAATGCTCCAGAGATAGTAAGTAATGTTATATCTTTTATCAATGAAAAAATAATGTGGCAGGGAACTGCAACGGAATTATTAGAAATATTAGATAAAAAAGATATAACACCTCAATATTTTACTAAAGTTTTAAACGAATATAGTAAAACAATTTTATTGGATAATAAAATAAGTTTTACAACATCTAGAACAAGCACTGCTCGTTTAGTAACTTTGAAGAAAGATATTGATGAACTTACAGAGTAGGGCTAAGAATGACATTAACATTTATGATAATGTCATCATCGTCATTGTAGGAAGTCCAGAGGGAACATCTGGCACACCAACTTTTGTAAAAAGTGTAGTGTGTTACACTCATAAATGCGTTTTTGAAAAATTTTAGCTCAATGAATGACGGAGAAGATATTAAAATTTTACAAAATTAGATGAGTGATTTTTGACTGGCTGAAAGTCAAAAATTGCTCATATAGGTAAGCATATGAGTGTTATCACGTTTTGATATGAGATAATAAAATGCAAATTGAAAAATAAATAAAGGTGTCATAGTAATTTCGTCGTCATTATCGTCATCAAAACATGGGCTACAAAGAAATGCAATAAATGAAGGGAGAAATGAAATAATGGCATATACAATAATGAGATTTAAGAAAGATAAAGTAGGTGCTGTAGCTGGTTGTGAAAGACATAATGAGAGGAAAAAAGAAGCCTATAAAAGCAATCCTGATATAGATATTACCAGAACAAAATATAACTACCATATAGTACAAGCACCAAAATACACCTATGGTAGAAAAATAAAAGAGTTAATAAAAAAATATGAATGTAAAACAAGAAAAGATAGTATAAGACTGGTTGAAACATTAATAACTGCTTCTCCAGAGTTTATGAATAAGTTAAGTGAAAAAGAGCAAAGAGAATATTTTGAAAGAGCAACAGAATTTATGAAATCAGAAATAGGAGAAGACAGAATAATATCAGCTGTAGTTCATATGGATGAAAAAACACCTCATATGCATTTAGCATTTTGCCCAATTAATCAAGATGGTAAATTATCTGCTAAAAGTATATTAGGGAATCAAAAGAGTTTATCTGAATGGCAAACAAGATATTATGAATTTATGCATGAAAGATGGCATGAATTAGAAAGAGGTCAATCTGCACAAGTAACAAAAAGAAAGCATATTCCAACATGGCTATTTAAAATGGCAGATAATTTGGATTATTTATATAACCAATTATCTAATGTAATAGAAAATATTAATTTAATTGGTATGAAAAAAGATAAAGCAGAAGCTTTGGATATATTATCTGAGTTTGTGCCAAAAGTACAAAAATTTTCAGCTAAAGTAAATTCTTATAAAGATTATATTAGAAAATTGGAGATAAAAGTAATCAATCAAAAATATGATAATAAGGAACTTGCAGAAGAAAATAACGAACTGAAAAAACAAATGGGAGATAAAGAATTTGAAACTAGTATGAAATTAATGAATATGCAAAATCAACTTAAGAAATATGAAAAATATATAAAGAAAGTTCCAAAAGAGATACTTGAGGAAATTGATAGGAAAGAAAGAGAACATAATTATTATAAAGATAAGGAGATGGAAAGATAATGGCACAAATTTTAAAAGAAGAAAAATTAATTTATACAACACATGAAGTTGCAAAAATATTGCACTCTAGTCCAAATTATATTTATGAACTGATAGAAAAAGGAAAATTAAAAGCTATAAAGTTAAAAAGCTTTAAAATAAGAAAATCTGCAGTTGAAGAATTTCTAAAAGAAAATGAAGGAAATGATCTATCAGATTTAGAGAATATAAAAAGAATAAATGAATAGGAGTGAAATAAATATGTCGAGTATCAGAATAAGAAAAAGAGGTAAAAGTTATGAATATTGCTTTGATATAGGAAAAATTAATAATAAAAGAAAAAGAATTACAAAGTCTGGATTTAAAACCAAAATTGAAGCACAAGAAGCAGGAACAGTAGCTTATGAAGAATATATTAGAACAGGAGTTGTTGTAAAAGATTGCCAGATGTCATATCACGATTATTTAGATTTTTGGTATGAGAATTATTGCAAGATAAATTTAAAATATACTACACAGGAAGCATACAAAAATATTATAGAAAAATATTTAAAACCTTCACTTGGATTATATAGATTAAGTGCAATAACGAGTGTAACCTTGCATAGCTTCTTAAATGAATTATGTAGCAAATATTCTTTTTCTAGAAGTTATTTTAAAAATATATTAAAAGTAATGAAAGGTACTTTTAGAGATGCAACAGATGTTTATGGATTTATAAGATATAATCCTAGCTTAACATTGAAATTGCCTAAAATGGAAGAGAATAGTGATTTTGAAAAACATTTATATACACAAGATGAAATTGATGAAATTCTAACAAGGTTTAAAGATGATGATGTATTTACCTGTGCTTTTATTACAAGTTGTTTTACAGGAATGAGACCAGGAGAATTATGTGCATTAACTTGGAAAGATATTGATTTTGAGAGTAAAGTTATAAATGTTAGACATTCTGTTTTTGATAAGAAAAAGAATGAAAACGGTAGGTGGTATATTGGCACAACAAAAACTAAAAGAGGAGAAAGACAGATTCATATTAGTCCAACACTTATGAAAGCTTTAGTTAATTTTAAAAATAAACAAATGGAATTAAGACTTTTATATGGTAAGGATTATAAGTATTATCATTTAGAAGAAGTAAAAAATCAATATGGAAAAGTTTTGGAATATCAAATCGTAGAAAATCAATCAAATATTTTATCAATGAAACCTGTTAATATGGTTTTTACAAGAGATAATGGCAAATATTGTGGTACAGATATAAATATCCATATAAAATCATTCATAATGAACTAGGCATAGAAAATTGCAGATTTTATGATTTGAGAGGAAGTTATGCAACTACAATTTTAAGAAATGGAGTAGAAATACGAGATGTTGCAGATGTGCTAGGACATAAAGATATAGAAACTACAGAAAATTATTATATTTCAAGCACTGATGAAACAAGAAAAAATGTAACGGATTCTTATGAAAATGCAATAAATTTAGATGTTATTGAGGAAATTATAGAATATAAAATTTCAATCTAAATATTAATATAAAATTTTACTAGAATTAGAGAGCTGGTTGGCATAATTAGCTCTCTAAAAAGTTTTTAAATGAATGATGTTTTGTTGTAAAAATGTAAATTTTTTGATATAATGCCTATCAAGAGATAGCTAATCATTGTATGTATTTAAATTGAATAAAACATAGAAAAGGAAAGATATATTATGAAGGTTTTTATAACAAGACATGGTCAAACTGAATGGAATTCACTTGGAAGATTACAAGGTAGAAAAGATATAGAATTAAACGAAGTTGGTAAAGAACAAGCTTTGATAACAGGTGAAAAAATCAAAGATGAAAAAATAGATATTATAATTACTTCGCCATTAAAAAGAGCAAGAGAAACAGCAGAAATAATTAATAAACAATTTAATGTTGAAATTGTTGAAGATGACAGGTTAATGGAAAGATGCTATGGAGATTTTGAAGGAATTACTAAAGTAGAGTTAAAAGAAAAGAAAATCCAATATCCTGAAATTGATGATGCGTGTAATTATTTGAAGAATATAGATATTTTTAATATGGAAACTATACAAGATTTATGTGCAAGAATATATGAGTGTTTGGATGAAATAACTACAAAATATAAAGATGAAAATGTTTTAATAGTAACTCATGGAAGTAGCTCCATTCCTATAAAGTGTTATTTTATGAAGTATCCTTTAGAAAATCTAGTTGATAGAGAAAAAATTAAAGGACTAGAAAATTGCGAAGTTGTTGAATTTGAAATATAAATAAGTTGGAGAAAATTATGTTAGGAAAATTTTTTGAATGTGAAGCCGATAAAAATATTAAATTTTATAGAGTAATTCAAACGGTTAAAGAGTATTCTGATGGAAGAAGATTTCCAATTGATGAAATTGTAATTGCCGATAAAAAAATAAATTTTAATGCTGAACAACAAATAGACATGGGAGGCTTTTGTGTTTCAACATTCGATTATATATTTAGATGGTTAATCAGAGGAGATACATTATGCGAAGTTATAATTCCAGAAAATGAAAAAATATATAAAACAGTTAGTGAAAATGGAATATATATAGCAGAGAAAATAATATTAACAAATCCAACGAAAATAGATGACGATTTTGCAACTGAATTGTACTTAAAATCTAATCTTCCAGAAGTGTCATATTTTAAAGCGATGACTGCATGTGCTATATGTGGTTATATTAAGACTGCTTTGAAAGTTTGTGAAGATAAAGTAAATAAAGATAATGTTGATACTGCAATTATTGAATTAGAAAATTTTTGTACGAGAAGAAATAATGAGAATTTTTTAGAAGATGTGGAAGCAATAGAAAATGTCAAATTATTAAGAAATCATTTATTAGAAATAAAAAATAGGAGGTAGGTACTATGAAATATAAAACTATTATAAATAGAAGTGGTAAAAAGATTGATTTACATATATGTCAAACCCAAGACGGATCTTATATTATAGGTATTCCAGAAGGAATGAAAGATAATGCTGAAATGTTTGTAGAAATGTATAATTCAGGTGGAAAACAAGCTAATTCATATGTTGAAAATGTACAACATGCTATGACCGATAAAGGAAATCCAATTGAAAAAAATTATGCAGATTTTGTAACAGATTTTCCGCTTGTTGTTCCAATTGTACCAGATTTAAAAGGATTACCAGATTTACAACAAATGTCAGTAGAATCAGTAAAGGATTTTCAAATACATGAAAAAGTTAAAGAATGTATTGATGATGCAAGAACTCAAATTGAGAAAATAACTAGTAAAAAAGTACAAGATAAAATATTTTTAAGTGGATATTCTGCATCTGGTGTATTTGCTCAAAGATTTGCATTAGCATATCCAGAAATAATAAATAGAGCTTTAATAGGTGGTGCAGCAGGAACAATACCTGTTCCAACAAGAAAAATAAAATATCCAATAGGTATTCAAGATTATGAAAATCTATTTGGAAAAAAATTTGATTCAGAAGCTTACAAACAAATTCAATTTGCTTATTATGTAGGAGAATTTGAAGCAAGAAAAGCAGGAAACTTTGATATAAATGGGGATAGAATCACATCAGATATGCAAATCCCTGCGCCAATGCATGATATGTCATTTAGAAGTGTATCAACTCCAAAAGAAGTAGGAATTGAGCAAAGAAAATTATTAGGACAAACACTTAATGAAAGATATAAAAATGCAATTGAAGCTAATAAAAGATATGGAATAGATATAGAAGGTGTTGTTGTTAGTGGTTCATCCCATAGATACATTCATAATGAAAAAATAACTCCAGCATTTACATGTTTAAAAAAACAGATTATTGATTTTTATCATAAAAATAAACAACTAGATCCAAATGCTCAAGGATGTTGTAAAAATATAAATGAATCATATCAAAAAGCTCGTGAAAATCATGATGAAGGAGTACAATTATAATTCAATATTGGATGATAATGATAAAATACAAAAGTTCATAAAAAAGGAGGATATAATTATGGATGAGTCTAATGGAGACATTATAATATATCAGACAGAAGATGGATTAACAAAAATAAATGTTAAAATTGAAAATGAGACAGTATGGTTATCACAACAACAGATGGCAGAACTGTTTAGTACATCAAGAACTAATATTATAGAACATATAAACAATATTTATGAAGAAGAAGAATTAGATAAGAATTCAACCTGTCAGAATTTCCGACAAGTTCGAAAAGAAGGCAATAGAAATGTTACAAGAGAAATACCTTTTTATAATTTAGATATGATAATTTCTTTGGGATATAGAGTAAAATCTAAAGTTGCTACAAATTTTAGAAAATGGGCGACAGAAAGATTGAAAGAATATATGATTAAAGGCTTTACAATGGATGATGAAAGACTTAAAGGAAATGGTGGAGGTAATTATTGGAAAGAATTACTTGCTAGAATTAAGGATATTCGATCATCAGAAAAAGTATTATATAGACAAGTTCTAGATTTATATGCAACAGCAGTAGATTATGATCCTAAAGATGAAAAATCAATTCAATTTTTTAAAATTGTTCAAAATAAATTACACTATGCAACTCATGGACATACAGCTTCAGAAGTAATATATGAAAGAGCAGATGCGGATAAACCATTTATGGGATTAACAACTTTTAAGGGGGATATTCCAGTATTAAGTGATATTATAATTGCTAAAAATTATTTAAGTGAAGAGGAATTGAAAGTTTTAAATAATTTGGTATCTGGATATTTTGATTTTGCTGAAATTCAAGCAATAAGACATAATACCATGCATATGGAAGATTATATTAAACATTTAGACATGATACTCTCTTCTACAGGAGAAAAATTATTAACTGGATCTGGAAATGTTAGTCATGATAAAGCAGTTGAAAAGGCTAGAGCAGAATATAAAAAATATCAAGTTAAAACTATTAGCCCTGTTGAACAAGAATATTTGAATACTTTGAAAGAAATTAGTAAAGAAATAAAAAAAGAAGATAAAAAATAAGTAAATTGTAATTAAAAAGGAAAAATATAAAGATGGATGAGCGAAAAAAACAGATAATACAAGGTTATAATGAGATTTATAATAAAGTTAATGCAGTTAAATTATATATTAATATTTTTAAAACATATAATGAAAAATTGAAAAAAGAATTTGCAAGAGCAAATTTATATATGTCAGATGAAAATTATAAAGATAAATTAGATCAAATAAATACAATTGATTTAATTGAATTAGAAAAAATGATAAAGAACCATAAAGAAAATATTGAAGTAACAGATGATTTGGACGGTGCTAGTGAACAATATATTACATTTATAATAAATGAATTAACTAATTATAATTGGAATTCTATGACATATATTACTGAGTATAGCATGTCTAAAATTAGACTTTTTGAAGAAAAATTTTTGAAAGGAAATGAATCAATATATACAAAAGAAAATAATGAAGGCGTGCAATACTTATATTATGTGATAAATAATTATTGTTTTGAATACTTGAAAATAATATTTGATAAAATTACTTCAATTGAAATATTCAAAAAGGTTAGCAATATAAAAAATAATATAGTTATGATTGGAGCAAATGGCTCAGGTAAAAGTACATTTGCAAGAACTTTAAAAGGAAAAATAGATAATAATATTACTATAATACCAGCTCAGCATTTATTAGTGGTTAATAAATTTGACACTATACCGATAAAGGAGAATTTGATAGAAAAGGTAAATAAATATCAGCAGGGAAATAAACTAGGTAGTGATGATAATATTGTAAGTTTATTAAGCCAAGATTTTGAAGATTTAATAAAAGCTTTACTTATAGAAAAGGTTGCAGTTTCGTTAGAATATTATGATACTGATAAAAAAAGAATATCTGTATTAAATAAAGTAATTGATATATGGAATGAACTATTGATTCATAGAAAGATAATTAATCCAACTAATTATAGTTTGAAGGTTGAAACTCTAGATAACAAAAAAACATATGATTTTAATTTATTGAGTGATGGAGAAAAAGCAATATTTTATTATATTGCACATGTTTTACTAGCAAAAAAAGAGAGCTATATTATAATTGATGAGCCCGAAAATCATATAAATCTATCAATATGTAATAAGCTTTGGAATAGATTAGAATCTGAAAGAAAAGATTGTAAATTCATATATTTAACACATAATATTGATTTTACAATTAGTAGGAATGATGCCACACTTATTTGGAATCAAGAATTTATACCACCATCTAGGTGGAAATTTGAAATTATTGAAAATGATTTTAATTTACCTGATAAACTTTTAATGGAACTACTTGGAAGTAGAAATGATATTATTTTTTGCGAAGGTAATGATAAGACAAGTTATGATTATAAATTGTATACTATTTTATTTCCAGAATATACAGTTATTCCAGCAGGAGGACATTTAAATGTAATAAATTATTGCAAAGCATATAATAGTAAAAATCAAATATTGAAAAATAATGCTATAGGAATAATAGATGGAGATTGCCATGAAGAGTCTCAAATTAATAGTTGGAAAAAAGATGGAATATATACTTTAAAAATAAATGAAATAGAAAATTTATTATGTGATAATTTAATTTTGGAAAGTGTTAAATCTACATTTATTTTGGAAGATGAACAAATAGATAAATTTAAAAAAATAGTATTAAAAAGACTTGAATCAAGTAAGGAAAAACAAGCAACTTGGTATGTAAAAACAACAATTAATAATATGATAAAAAATAATTTTTTAAAAGAAGATGAGAAGATTGTAAATTTAAAAAATGAATTAGATAATATTTGCAAACACGAAAATATTGATCAAATATATAATAATAGAATTAAAGAAATATCTAATATTATAAAATTAAATGATTATGAAGGTGCAATTAAAATAATTGATTGTAAGGAAAATTTATTAGAATTAGCAAGTAAAGAATTAGAAAAAAATTATAAAGATAAGATATTTAAATTAATTATGAGAGATAGGGAATTGCAAACAAAGATAAAAGATAAGTATTTTAGTGATATAAAAACTATTGAATAAAATATTGTGAAAAATTTTTAATATATATTCTAGACAAAAGATAAATAATATTGTAAAATTTAAAACATATAAAAGACAAATAACGATGTGTAGACAATGTCGCCAATTTGTCGCCAAAAAAAAATATTTATTATTAAAATAAGTACAATAAATACAAATAATATTGATATTTCAAAAACTGAAACACTAGTAAATACAAGTAATACATATAATATTTATAATTGCATAAATACTGTGAAAACTCGAACATGTGGAAGTGGAAAAAAATATAAAAATTGTTGTGGAAAGTAGCATAAAATAAGGGAAAGATTTAAATTTTTAAAAAGATAAATTGGTTCGAGTTTTATAACTTGTCCACAAAATATTAAAAATATGTAGTAAAATAAAGGTGTGAACAATGATTATATTTGTTGACACCTTTTAAACTCTAATAGAAATGGAGGTATAACAATGGAAAAAATAGCAATAATATTGTAATTTATCAAACTGATGAAAGAAAAGTTAAATATTACAATTTAGATATGATTATATCTTTAGGATATAGAATAAAATCAAAGATTGCTACTAATTTTAGAAGATAGACGACTGAAAGATTAAAAGAATATATGATTAAAGGTTTCACTATGGATAATGAAAGATTTAAAGGCAATGGTGGCGATAATTATTGGAAAGAATTGCTTGCTAGAATTAA
This sequence comes from uncultured Clostridia bacterium, assembly GCA_934167755.1. GTDB lineage: Bacteria > Bacillota > Clostridia > TANB77 > CAG-508 > CAG-269. Next base: position 8,645 of record CAKPLT010000016.1, on the reverse strand, counting down.
AGACATAAAATCATCTGAAAAGGTATTATATAGACAAGTTCTTGATTTGGTCGGAACAAAACAAAGACATTTAAGTGGAAATTCAACTACAGTATGGTATTTTGGAAATTGTAAAACACAAACAAGTTATAGAACAATTTCAATAGGAGATACATTAGTAAATTCACTAAAAGATTACAAAAATGAGCAAGAAGCATATGAAAAAAATTATGGAGTATATGAGAGCTTTTAAGTTTCGTAGACCTGTGTTGGTTTTTATTTTATAATATAATTTTTCCAACAAATAGATATGTGTAATAAGAAGTCGTAAGTGCTACATAACATCATATTTAATTTACAGTAGACAATTAGTCTTTTTAGTATGTCCAAAATTGAAAATTGTAGATTTTACGAGCTAAGGGGAAACTATGCAACTATTAATTTAAGAAACAGTACTGAAATTAGAGATGTTGCAGATATTTTAGGTCATAAATATATAGAAACTACGGAAAATTTTTATATATCGAGTACTGATGAAAATAAAAAGAATGTAAGTGATGCTTTTGATAGAGAAATGTGTTCTAATATTATTATTGAAGATATTAGAAAATATGAGATAAAATAATTAAAAAAGATAAAAGTTAACATAAATAAATTGCTTGAAATTATTAGTAAAATATGCTATAATAAAACTATAGTTATTCATTTTTGAAACTTATAAACATGTATAATTAACAAGGAGGAACTATAATGTTATATGATGAGTTTAAGGAATTAGGTTATAAAGAACGGGAAGAATTTCTAAAGACAATTGACATCTCTACACCAGAAGGAAGGAAAAATGCTACAGATGTAATTAATAATTATGAAGAAACTGAAGTTAATACATTACTTTTAAATGTACCAACTCTTACTGAAGATGATCTTGTTAGCATTTTTCAGAGATTTGCTGCTACGAGAACTTGTTGGATAAGAGGAGAGTACATTGCAGAACATCCTAATTTTACTTTAAGGGTAGTAAATTGTATTCTGAACGAAAATAAAGGATTGTTATTTAGAAATAGTATTTTTGTTGCAGCAGCTAAATCTACCGAAGATGAACAAGTTTATAATGCTTTGTATTCGTTAGGAAAGAAATCAATATTGAATGCTTGCAAGAAAAATCCACATTTCATATTTCATGAATATGAAACATTAAGTGAAGAAATTAAATTGATTCTCTTCATGGTAAAGAGTGGGGATATTTCAGAAAATACTGGTCTCGAAATGATGGACAAGTTCAATGTGCCGTCTACAGTTATCAAAGCTATGCTTAAAATAAATCCAAAATGGCGTGACTACATTTTAGATTGTAATAAGTTGGATTTTGGAAGTGCAGAGGATCAACTTATGATTGCAAATAACTCTGAAACTGATGAAAAGACTTTGTATGAACTTTCACTTGTGGCAAAAAATACTGCAGTAAGAAAGGCAATCCTTGCACATCATAACTGTACATTAGAAATGGCAAGAAACATGTTTAAGTAAGAAAATACCACACCAATGTCAATTATTTTGAAATGGTGTGGTATTTTCATATTTGTTTGGAGTATGCTATATTCTTTTTAAATAGATTGGAGAATATTTATTTTGTAAATATTTTGAACACAGTGTATGCAAAATTTACAATATTATAAGTATAGACAATAGAAATATAAGAGTAGGAGAATTAAATAATTTAGAAACATATCTAAAGACAGAGTTCTGTAGTATATATGATGATGATTTTAAAATTACTTATTATAATTCAAAAACAAATTATGGAATACAATTAGCAGATTTAACTGTAAATATATTCTATAATTCTTATGAAAACATAAAACTAGTTGAAAATGTAATAAAAGAATTAAAACCAAAAAACTTTAGAGTAAGTTTATTTCCGAGAAAAAGCAGGAATAAAAACTAAAATTTATGCATAAAATATGTATAGTAAGACCTAGGTAAGGTAGCTAAAAGCTAAGCGTATGTTAAGTACATTGCCACCTAGGCATTTTTATTATTTATAAAAAGTAATGAATGTAAATATTGTTTGCATTTTGTTTGAAAAAAATTGGTACAATAAATAAAAATAAATAGGTAAAAAAAGAAATGCTATTCTTCTAGCATTTCTTTTATTATATATCCTAATTTTTCTCCTAATATCGGTGGAACAGAATTTCCTATTTGAATGTGGATATCTGTTTTAGAACCGAAAGAATTTATAATTGTCTGGGTAGCTTTGAATTCTAGCAGCTTCTCTAGCAGTGAGCCCTCTATTTAAATAAGGATGAATACATCGTGAAGAAGAGATACAAGCAAAATTTCTTGTGATTGTCATACCAGGTTCATTGGCATTTAATCTTGCATAAGTATTTCCATATCCAGAAGTAGGCATAAATTCTTTTGGCATTATTTCTTGAACATCCCAAGCACTTTTACCCATAGGAATATATTTCATCATATTTTTTGCTTTTTCATTATGAATAGGAGGTTTGTGATTTACTAATTCATTAGCACCATTTCTGATTTTTTCTTGATACTTATTTGATGGTGCCGAAGTATAATCTGTAATTTCTTCAGTATCACTTTGAGGTAGATCTCCAATAGCGTCCCATAATGTAAGTGCTTTTTCGTAACCGGGTTCATTGGTTAAAGAATGAGTTTTTTTAGGATATCTAATTTTAGTGTTAGTTCTCGTACCGATAAAGATTGTTCTTTCTCTTTGTTGAGGAACACCATATTCAGCAGCATTTAATAATTTATATTCAAGAGTGTATCCAATTTCTTGAAATGAACTCAAAATATTTTGTAAAACTTTTCCACCTTCCATACTTAGTATTCCAGAAACATTTTCCATTACGAAAAATTTTGGACGAATTTCATTAACTATTCTAACATATTCTTTAAACAACTTATTTCTTGGATCATCAATAAATCTTTTTCCCAAAGTAGAAAAACCCTGACAAGGGGGACCACCTATAATTACATCAACATCATCTTTTTTATAACCAGTTCCATCTAATAGTTCATCACCTGTAAGTTGAGCTATATCTTTTACAATATATTTAACTCCTGGGTGATTTGCAACATATGTTTTGCTAGCTGGTTCCCAAATATCATTAGCACTAATTATATTAAAACCAGCATTAGAGAAACCAGTACCAAGACCACCTGAACCAGCAAATAATTCTATACAATTAAATTGTTTTTTATCCATTGTTAAATCTCCTTTGAGTCTCATTATAACATATTGAACGCAAAAAAACACTTTTTTTGCAGAATTATAGCAAATTTTTTTATATTGTGCTAAAATATGAAAAGGAGGTAAACAATAATGAAATCTAATACATATATAATGCTACAAAATTTTTTTAATGAGTCATTAATAGATATTGCAAAAGATATGAATTATTCAGAAGAAAACATTATTATATTAGAAGGAGATGAAAGTTTACTTAAGAGAAAATATCCAGAAATATATGAAAATTTATTATCATGTAGTCATAACAGAGATTTTAGGACACCAATTCAATATGCACAAGACCTTGTTTGTTCATGGTTATATGAAGATTACTTACTAAAAAGATTAATGCAAAATGGTTTGGAAATAAGATTAAGTGGAGAAGATAGAAATAGAAAATTATTAAAATCAACAAGAGTAAAAGCTAATTCAGATTATTTAGTAGAATATAACGGAAAATCAGTATTTGTTGAATTAGCTAATGATTATACAGGGTATTGGATGAGAACACTTAAATGCGATTTAAGAGACGATAAATTTTTACATATAAAAAATGAAATAAAAAATGCAGATTATTCTTTATTATTAGGTGTAGATTTTAATAATATGAAATTTTTTATAGTAGATGTTGTAAATGATGAAAATAATATTACATATAGTAGTTATCATTATGCATTTCGCAAACCGGCTTATTCAATTGATTTGAGAAGAGTGAGATTTTATGATTTTACTATTGAGAATATATGTAATGTAATAAAGAATATAATAAAAAAATGAGAAAGCAAATTATACTTTCTCATTTTTAGGTTACATGCCATCAATATTTAGTTTTTCTGTACCACTTAAAACAAACTTTCCAGAAAGCATTATTGGTATTTCTGTTCCATCTTTTTGTATTGCTATAATATCTCCAAGCTCATAATAAGGAATAGTAATATCAGTATGGCAACCAAAATATGCTTCGTCTTGAATTTCACTGTTATCAGATAATCGCTTAATAGATACATCATTATCTTTGGCTACAATTTCTTTGCCATCTGGATTAAATATTTCGTTATCTTCTTCTTGAGAATAACAAGTATCTCCAAAAGCAAAATGAGGACCAGTTTTTTCAGAAATAAGAACACCGAGCTTATCACTAATATTATACTTATTACCCATTACATATGCATAGGTATTTGTGCCAATAGCAAATTCACTCATAGGTAAAGTAGAATGGTCAAAAAGTAAATATTCATTAAGATATTCAGTATTTTCACTTTCAGTAGGATAATTAGTACAACTGTAATGTTCTATAAAGCCGTTTTGTATTTCTAAGATAAGGTCTTTAAACCTGCAACCATTTAAATAGATTTCTGATACATGTAATATGCCATTTGTTCCAGTTAATTTTGGAGTTGTAAACACTTCTCCAACGGGAACATTTACATCTGCACAACAATTCTGAAAAATTGTTTCTTTTTCAGGATTTGAGATTTCTGAAAGAACCACAGTCAAATCAGTTTTATTACCATTTTTTCCCGTAACATGTACAAAACTTGCTGTATCTAATACATCGATAATACTTTGATGAATTTTTTCATACATACTATTATCTAAGGTATTGATATGAATTGTTTCTTTAAAAATTTCTTCAAAATCATCACCAATTTCAGGACAAGGATAAGAAATCATACAAAAAGATGTATCCTTTCCAAAATATTTCCAAAACAAATTTGAAGACATTGTATCAAAATCAGAGTGAATTTTAGAAAGTTCAGCTGATTTTGGATAAATTTCAGATCCATTTTTTAAATCAAAACAATTTTCACCAAACAATTCGATATAGACAGTGCCAGCACAAGAAGATAATTGATAACTTACAGTTTTTAGAGCTTTTTCAAATGTAGACAAAAATTCAGTTACATATTTTTTATTCATATATAGGTTATAGTCATATCTATGATTATATGAAACTTGCTCATTAAATTCTATTATATCAGCACTAAATATTATTTCTAATTTTCCAGCTAATAAATAATAGATTTTCTTTGCAACTTTTTCAAAGCCTATTGGATATATAAGAATAAAATACTTTTTCTTTTCTACATCTATTCCATTTTTTTCTAAACCCCTAAGAAAAGAATCAACTGTACATTTGGCCATATCAGTAAGTGTTGCATCATCTATATTATTGAAGAAATCAACAAGTTGAAGCTGGTTTTTAGTAATATTTGTTCCGTAATAATATAGATAGTTGTATGAATCTAAATTTGATTCTAAAATAATTTTTCTTTCTGAATTATCGATTTCAGTATAAGATTTGATAATATCTGTTACATCTGTTGACACATCAGAAAAAAAGTCAAAAGCAACTTTTTTTACATTTTCAAAACCTTCTGGTAGAGTGGCAATAACATCATTGATAAATTTCATACAGATATTTGCGTATTCAGTTTTCCGTACGAACTGACTATAGCAATTTAATATACCTTCAACAATTGTACTATAAATTTTGTCTTCATCAGTTTCATTTTTACAAACAATTGAATTGCTATAAAATTGTGCCATTTTGTTGTTAAAGTTCTTTAGTTCATCAAGCGATAGTTCACTAAAATTAGTTTCATGTACCTCCTTAAAAAAATTTTTTACTTCCTTAATAAAGTCAGTAATCATAAACATTTTCCTCCTGTTAAATATTTATAATAACATATAAAATTATAACATAAATTTACATAAAAATCAATATTTACCAGTAGGGACACTCATTAATGGTAATTTTTTTTACCAAAGGGGACACCCTTAATCATATTAAAGAATAAATAAGAAACTAGGAAAGTTATACTTTCCTAGTATATAAAAAAACATCTATAATGAATATAGATGTTTTTTGGTGGACAGGGATGGATTCGAACCATCGTACTCGTATGAGAACAGATTTACAGTCTGCCGCCTTTAGCCACTCGGCCACCTGTCCAAAAGTTTTATTACAAATAATTATGTAATAAAAAATGGTGCTCCCACTAGGACTTGAACCTAGGACCCACCGGTTATGAGCCGGTTGCTCTGACCAACTGAGCTATGGGAGCATATTCCATTGCTTAACGCAGTTCTTAGTATAACCTATTTGAAATAAAATGTCAACACTTTTTTGAAAAAAAAAATAAAATTTTCTGATTTTTTTATTTTAAATAATGAGTAACACATATTTTAGTATTTTGTCATATTATGTAATATATATTTAAAAAAGGAGGAGTAAAATGCTTAGGCGTAGATATCAAAAATGTTGTTGTATGAATAACAATTCAAATTGTATTACTAATAATATAATTGAAGATAAATGTGATAATGTTTGTCCATACAATTATGAAGAATGTAATGAAGATCAATGCGAATGTGGATTTGATGAAGAATATGAAGTAAGAGTATTTCCTGAAAATCCAATGCTTGCACAAAGCTATGTTCCATGGCAATTTATGGATAAAACTTTTAAACCTTGTGTTGGTTTAAAAATGGGTACTATATTTCCTGAATTAGTAAGTCCATATATGCCTTGCCAATCTATGAGGGTAAATGAATTCCTAGAGGCAACAAATACTATTGGAAAGGGGTGCAACAAATGTTAGAAGATGAAAATAGAAATTGCAATTGTATGCAAAATAATATGTCAAATATGACTGCTAATATGAATTGGTCAATGCAAAATTCTATGAATAATATGCAAAATACCAATATGTCAGAATGCAAATGTAATGAATTTAATCAAACAAGAGCAGATATGTTAGAAAGAATTAAATGCTTGAATTTTACTATAATTGAATTAGGATTATATTTAGATACACATCCTGATGATGAAAAAGCTCTTTGCTTACACAGAAAATATTGCAAAGAATATAGAGAATTAACAGATAAATATCAGAAAGTTTATGGTCCTTTAACAATACAATTTCCTTGCAATAAGTGGAGATGGCTTGAGGAACCATGGCCTTGGGAAGGAGGAGTTGTTTAAATGTGGACATATAATAAAGTTTTAGAATATCCAATTAATATTAAATGCACAGACCCTAAACTTGCTAAAGTTGTGATTAGTCAATATGGAGGCCCTGATGGAGAACTTGCTGCTTCTCTTAGATATTTGTCTCAAAGATTTGGAATGCCTGATGAAAAGGCAAAAGCAATTTTAAATGATATTGGTACAGAAGAATTGGCTCCAAAATGTTATCATTTAAACTGTTTATTGTAGTCAAATATCAACTATTGACAACAAAATGGAGCAGATTCGACTGAACCATTTTGTTATCAAACATTTAAAAGCCAATTTAAACTAATTATAAAATTAAAAATGATAAAAAAATTGCCGAAAAAATAAAAAGAGCATTAAAATCGATTTTAGAAAAAGATAAAAGATTATATTCAAAATATAGTCTTTTATTTTTGAAAAAGGGGGTAATAGAATTTGGATGAAGAAAATAAACCGAATTATTTTGCAATATTACCAGCAAATGTTAGATATGACAAAGAGCTAACTGATAAAGCTAAACTTTTATATGCAGAAATAACAAGTTTGAGTAACAAGATGGGAAAATGAATTTCCAACAGAATTTAAAAATGTTGATTTCATAGAAATTGATAAATTACAGCACTTAAATTATAAAGTAAGTAGAGATAAGCTAATTAAAATATATGATGATTGTAAAAAGAAAGAATTAGAAAATAAAGATACAAAATTAGAAATTGCAAATTTTATGAATTATTATTATAAAAGTATAGTCAATGAATTAATATAGTTGCTTGGATTGAAATAGAGAATACAGCAGTAAATTATCCAGTATTAAAAGATAATAATAATCTATATTATTTAAAACATACTTTCAATAAGAAATATAACAGTAATGGAGCTATATTTACTTTAAATAAAGACTTTATACAAGATGAAGAAGTTATTATATATGGACACAATATGAGAAATAAAACAATGTTTTCAATTCTAGGTAATTACATAAATACTAATTTTTTAAAAGAACATCAAATAATAAAAATATATACTGAAAACAAAAATTATATTGCAACGATATTTAGTTGTTATTCAATAGGTGTTAATGAAGATGCAAGTGGTGTTCAAAATTATTAAATAAATTTAAAGAAATTACATTAAATATTTTATTTTTTAATACATTTATTAATTTTTGTGATATAATAGGTTTCATAAGAAAGTCCTTTCTTTGATTTATTTAGTCGTAAATTATTATATCAAAGGATTTTCTTTTTGTATATTCTGAAACCATTTTACACTATTACTTTTTTTTCATAGTGTGAATTTTTATAATTTGTGTTATAATGCTAATGTATATAAAAAATCAAGGAGGATATAAATGTTAGAAAATATAGAAGTTTTATACCATAGTAGTATAAGAATAAGTAAAAATAA
>CAKPLT010000015.1 GCA_934167755.1 uncultured Clostridia bacterium | reverse complement strand
ATATTGTTGGTGATAAGCAATATCAGCTTATTACCAATAATTGGTGTATTGTGGATAATAACACCATATATAATGTGCAGTATAAGTAAAATACCAGAAAAAGATGAAAAAGCAAAAGAACAATCACTAAATGAAGAAGATGAAAAATATCTAAAAGAAGTTGCTCAGAAAACATGGCAATTTTTTAAAGACTATTTAACACCAGAAAATAATTATTTGATACCTGATAATTATCAAGAAGATAGAAAAGAAATAGTAGTTCCAAGAACATCATCAACAAATATTGGACTTTCAATGTTAGCTGTAATTGCAAGTTATGATTTAGGATTTGAAGATTTAGAATCAACAATAGATAGATTAACAAACATCATAAATGTTGTATATGAACTTCCGAAATGGAATGGTCATTTATACAATTGGTATAACATAAAAACTAAACAGCCACTAATTCCAAGATATGTATCAACTGTTGATAGTGGCAATTTAGTTGGATATATGTATACTGCTCGCTCTTTTTTGGAAATTATGTACCCGGTCCCTAATTATCAGGCAAGTGAAATTACGTACCCGGTCCCTAATTATCAAAAACTAACTCAAATGATTGAAAAAACAGATTTTAGTGTATTGTATAGTGAAGAACAGCGATTATTTTCAATAGGTTTTAATATAGAAGAAAATAAGTTAACAGACTCATATTATGATTTATTAGCATCTGAAGCGAGACAAGCGAGTTTGGTGGCTATTGCTAAAAAAGATGTACCACAAAAGCATTGGAACAATTTAAGTAGAACATTGACTGTTTTGAAAAAGCATAAAGGTCTTATTTCATGGTCTGGTACTGCTTTTGAATATTTGATGCCCAATATAAATATTCCTAGATATAAAGGAAGTTTACTAGATGAATCTTGCAGATTTTTGATTATAAATCAAATAAAGTATAGTCAGAGTCTTGGCATTCCATGGGGGATTTCAGAAGCTGCATTCAATTTAAAGGATTTACATTCAAATTACCAATATAAAGCTTTTGGCATTCCGTGGCTCGGATTAAAAAGAGGTTTAGCAGATGAAATGGTTGTTGCAACTTATGGAAGTGTTTTGGCAATTACTGATATGCCCAAAGAAGTTGTTAATAATTTGAGAGTATTAGAAGAGCAGGGCATGTATAGTAAATATGGATTTTATGAGTCTATAGATTATACACCAGAAAGATTGTCAAAAGGTAAAAAATCTGAACCTGTTAAAACTTATATGGCACATCATCAAGCATTGATTTTGCTATCAATAAATAACTTTTTTAATAATCAAATTTTTCAAAAGAGATTTATGCAAAATCCTGAAATAGAAGCAGTTAGTATTTTGTTACAAGAAAGAATGCCGGAAACATTTATTTTAACAAAAGAAAATAAAGAAAAACCTGAAAAGATTAAATATCAAGATTATGAAAATTATACAGTTAGAGAATATAATAAAATTGATGAAAGAATTATTAGAGGTAATGTGATTGGAAATGAAAAATATGTTGTTGCTATAAATCAAAATGGTAATGGGGTAAGTAAATTTGAGGAAAATTATATAAATAGATTTAAAAGAACTGATGATTATAATCAAGGGATATTTTTCTATATTAAAGATATTCAAACAAATGAGATTTGGTCTGCTACAGGAGAGGATAATTGTGAACATTTTACAATTCAATTTATGCCTGATAGAGATCAGTTTGAAAAGGTAAAATTGATTAATAATGATAAAGAAAATGAAGAACAGATTAAAACAAAACTTAAAGTTACAGTAGATGCAAATGAACCTGTTGAGATACGAAGGCTAGAAATTAAAAATGATACACAAGAAGAAAAGATATTTGAGGTTACTTCATTTTTTGAACCAGTATTATCAAGAAAAGAACAAGATTATGCACATCAATCTTTTAATAATTTGTTTTTAGTATATGGATATAATGAAGAAAATGATTATTTAACAGTAAAAAGAAAGAAAAGAGAGAGTCATCAAAAAGAATTATATTTAATTGCTAAAATGCAGACTAATAGCGAAAAAATTGGTGAAACAGAATATGAAATAGATAGAGCAAAATTTGCTGGAAGAAATAATTTTGGAGTTCCTAAAACAATACAAAATTCTACACCGCTATCTAAAAAGATAGGACTAACAACAGAAGGAATAGTTGCACTAAAAAATACAATTAAAGTTCAACCAGAGCAGAAAGTGTATGTTGATTTAATATTATCAGTTGAGTATGAAGAGCAATTGGCAATTCAAAATATAAAAAAATACAAAGTTATGGAAAATGTAAGCAGAGAATTTGAAATTGTAAAAGCTAAAACAGAAGCGGAATCAAGATATCTAGAAATTAAAGGTAAAGATATGGATATATATCAAGCAATATTATCATATATTTTATTTGATAATCCATTAAAAAATAATTCTAATTTAGCATACAAAACTTATGAACAAAAAGATTTGTGGAAATATGGTATATCAGGTGATTTACCTATAATAACAGTTACAATTAAATATATAAATGATATTTATGTTGTTAAACAAATTATAAAAGCTTATGAATTTTTTAGAACTAAAAATGTGCAAGTAGAACTTGTAATTATAGATGAAGAAAATTACAGTTATGAAAATTATATAAAAGATGAAATTGAAAGTGCAATTTTAAACAGTCATTTAGCATATATGAAAAATATTTATGGTGGAATTTTTGTACTTTCTAAGAGTGAAATGGATGTACAAGATGTAAATTTAATAAAGTTTGTTTCAAGTCTTGTTATAGACAGCCATTTAGGAAATTTACAAAATATTATAAAAGACATGGAAGAAGATATATTAGATAAATACAGGGTTATAGAGGACACAATAAAAACTACTGATGAAGAAGACACAACAAAAGATATAGATATTTTAAATAATATTCAAGAACCTAAATATTATAATGAATATGGAGCATTTTCAGAAGATGGTAAAGAATATATTATAAGAGTAAATAAAGAAAATAAGTTACCAACAACATGGAGCCATATAATTGCAAATGAGAAATTTGGAAGTGTTGTAACAGAAAGTGGTGGCGGATATACTTGGCATAAAAATAGTAGATTAAATAGGATTACAAGTTGGCAGAATAGTGCATGTAGTAATATTCCATCAGAAATAATATATTTAAAAGATGAAGAAAATGGAAGAATATGGACACCAACTGCAATGCCTATGCCAGATGATAAAAATTATAATGCAATATTTGGATTTGGATATGTAAAATATATTCATTCTAGTGATGATATAATGCAAGAATTAGAAGTGTTTGTGCCTCAAGATGAAAGTTGCAAAATTAATATATTAACACTAAAAAATAATGCGCCTAAAAAGAAAAAGTTGAAAATTTTATACTATGTTAAACCTGTAATAGGTGAAGATGAGATAAAATCAGATAGTTATATAAAAATTAAATATGAAGAAAATTCAAATATGATAGTAGCTAAAAATCTTTATAATGTTGATGAGTTTAATGATACTATATATGTGTCTAGTAGTGAAAAGATAAAATCATTTACAGGAAATAAGAAGACATTTGGAGTTAATAAAGTTAGACTTGATAATGATGATGGAATAGGCAGGAAATCTTGTATTGTAATAGAACTGGAAGTTGAAATAGAAAGCTTTTCAGATAAGAAAATATCTATAGTTTTAGGCGCAGAGGAGAATATAGTTTCAGCAAAAGATACAGCATATAAATATTCAAAAGTTCAAAATTGCAATATGGAACTTGGAAAAGTTAAAAACAAATGGAATGATTTATTAGGAAAATTGCAAGTAAAAACACCATATGAATCTTTAAATATAATGCTTAATGGTTGGATAATGTATCAAACTATTTGCAGTAGGTTACTTGCCAAAAGTGGATTTTATCAATCTGGCGGTGCATATGGGTTTAGAGACCAATTACAAGATTCTTATGGTACAAAATTCTTAGATATTAACATTTTATATAATCAAATAATAAAACACAGTAAACATCAATTTATAGAAGGAGATGTTGAACACTGGTGGCATGATGAGAATAATAGAGGTATAAGGACGAAATTTTCAGATGACTTATTATGGCTTCCATATATGGTTGCAAAATATATCAAACATACTGGAAATTATGAAATTCTAAATGTTGTTACCCCATATTTGAATGGAGCAAAATTACAAGAAAATGAAAAAGAAAAATATGAACAGTATTTGCCATCAAATGTTGAAGAGAATATTTATGAACACTGTAAAAGAGCTATCAATAGAGCTTGTGGAATTAGTGATAAAGATTGGAGTTTTGGAGAAAATGGACTACCTAAAATTGGAATTGGTGATTGGAATGATGGATTTAGTAATATAGGACCTGAAGGAAAAGGTGAGAGTGTATGGCTTGGATTTTTCTTATATGAAGTTTTAAAAGAGTTTATTTTAATTGCAGAATATAGGAATGATTTAGAGGCTGTGACGCAATATAAACAGATTGCAGAACAATTGAGAACGAATCTAAATACAAATGCATGGGATGGTAGATGGTTTAAAAGAGCTTTTGCTGATAATGGTGATGTTTATGGAAGTATGGAAAATGAGGAATGTAGAATTGATAGTATTGCACAAAGCTGGTCTGTAATTTCTGGTGCAGGAGATAAAGAAAAACAAAAACAGGCGATGGAAAGCTTAGAGAATCATTTGGTTGATAATGAAAGTGGAATTATTAAATTACTTGATCCCCCTTTTGAAAAAGGCAAACTAGAGCCTGGTTATATTAAAGCATATGTTCCAGGTGTTAGAGAAAATGGTGGACAATACACACATTCGGCCATATGGGCTGTTATTGCAGAAGCAATGCTTGGAAAAGGAGATAAAGCTGTTGAGTTATATAAGATGATTACGCCTATTGAACATGCAAGAACTAAAGAAGCGGCTAATAAATATAAGGTTGAACCTTATGTTATTGCAGCAGATGTGTATGGTGCACAAAATTTAGCTGGTTCAGGTGGTTGGACTTGGTATACTGGTTCAAGTAGTTGGTATTATTTAGCAGGCATTCAATATATTCTTGGATTGAACATTTATCACAATTCAATGAGTTTTAATCCGTGTATTCCAAAGTTTTGGGAGAATTTTGAAATTAAGTATAAATTTGGAAATAGTATCTACAATATTAGTGTTAAAAATCCAGAAGGCAAAAATATGGGTGTTTCTAAAGTTTTGGTTAATGGAGTTGAAAATGAGAATAAAATTATTCTTGACGGTAGTGGAAAAGTTTTTAATGTTGAAATTATAATATAGTAATCAAAAAATATCATTTTAAAGTGAAACAAATTTAAAATAGCGAAGCGTCTGCAGTTAAACGGTAAAATGATATTTTTTTGATTATATAAATATTACCAAGTATATTTTTGTAGAAGTTATTAAAATTACTATTGATAAATTATTATTTTTTTGCTATGATAAAGTGGAACGAAAGATTTTAGAAAATCAAAAGAAAGGATGAGGTCGAAAAATGGATAATGAACAAGAAAAAGTTGATAGCATAGAAGCCTTACAAAAAACAATAGAAAAAGTAAGAAAAGCACAAAAAGAATTTTCAAAATATACACAAGAGCAAGTAGATAAAATATTTAAAGCAGCAGCAATAGCAGCAAATCAAAATAGAATACCACTTGCAAAAATGGCAGTTGAAGAAACAGGAATGGGTATAGTAGAAGATAAAGTAATCAAAAATCACTATGCAGCAGAATATGTTTATAACAAATACAAAGATGTAAAAACATGTGGAGTGCTAGAACAAGATGACAATTATGGAATTAAAAAAATAGCAGAACCAATAGGAGTAATAGCAGCAGTAATACCAACAACAAACCCAACATCAACAGCAATATTTAAAACATTAATATCATTAAAAACAAGAAATGGAATAATAATAAGTCCACACCCAAGAGCAAAACAATCAACAATAGAAGCTGCAAAAATAGTATTAGAAGCAGCTGTAAAAGCAGGGGCACCAGAAGGAATAATATCATGGATTGATGTGCCATCACTAGAATTAACAAATTTATTAATGCAATCAGCAGATATAATATTAGCAACAGGTGGACCTGGAATGGTAAAAGCAGCATATTCTAGTGGAAAACCAGCTTTAGGTGTAGGACCAGGAAATACACCAGCAGTAATAGATGAATCAGCAGATATAACATTAGCTGTAAATTCAATAATACATTCAAAAACATTTGATAATGGAATGATATGTGCATCAGAACAATCAGTAATAGTAAGTGAAAAAATTTATGACAGAGTAAGAGAAGAGTTTATGAGAAGAGGATGTTATTTATTAAATCCAGAACAAACAGAAAAAGTAAGAAAAACAATCATAATAAATGGAGCATTAAATGCTAAAATAGTTGGACAATCAGCACATACAATTGCGCAATTGGCAGGAGTAGATGTTGCTGAAAATACAAAAATATTAATAGGAGAAGTAGAAAGTGTAGATTTATCAGAGGAATTTGCACATGAAAAACTATCACCTGTTTTAGCAATGTATAAAGCATCAAGTTTTGATGACGCAGTAAGCAAAGCATATAGATTAATAGAAGATGGAGGATTAGGCCATACATCTTCACTATATATCAACACAGTTACTGAAAAAGAAAAAATAGAGAAATTTTATAACACAATGAAAACATGTAGAGTATTAATAAATACACCATCATCACAAGGTGGAATTGGTGATATATACAACTTTAAGTTAGCACCATCACTAACACTTGGATGTGGAACATGGGGAGGAAACTCTGTATCAGAAAATGTAGGGGTAAAACACTTGATAAATATAAAAACAGTAGCCGAAAGGAGAGAAAATATGCTTTGGTTTAGAGCGCCTGAAAAGGTATATATAAAAAGAGGTTGTTTACCAGTAGCTTTAGAAGAGCTAAAAAATGTAATGGGTAAAAAGAGAGTATTTATAGTAACAGATACATTCCTTTATGAAAATGGATATACAAAGGTAATAACAGATAAATTAGATGAAATGGGAATAGTACATGAAACATTTTTTGATGTTGCACCAGATCCAACACTTGCATGTGCAAAAGAAGGAGCACAACTAATAGATGCATTCAAACCTGACTGTATAATAGCAGTAGGTGGAGGGTCAGCAATGGATGCAGCAAAAATTATGTGGGTAATGTATGAACACCCAGAAATAGATTTCTTAGATATGGCAATGAGATTTATGGACATCAGAAAAAGAGTATATACATTCCCTAAAATGGGAGAAAAAGCATATTTTATAGCTGTACCAACATCAGCAGGAACAGGTTCAGAGGTAACTCCATTTGCTGTTATTACAGATGAAACTACAGGACAAAAATATCCGTTAGCAGATTATGAATTATTGCCTAAAATGGCAATTGTAGATGCAAATATGATGATGAATGCACCAAAAGGATTAACATCAGCATCAGGTGTAGATGCATTGGTACATTCAATAGAAGCATATGCATCAATGATGGCAACAGAATTTACAGATGGACTAGCATTAGAAGCTATAAAAATAATCTTTGAATATTTACCAAGAGCATATGAAAATGGAGCAAATGATCCAGAAGCAAGAGAAAAAATGGCAAATGCAGCAACAATGGCTGGTATGGCTTTCGCAAACGCATTTTTAGGAATATGTCATTCAATGGGACATAAATTAGGAGCATATCATCACTTACCACATGGAGTTACAGTTGCACTTGTATTAGATGAAGTTATGAGATTTAATAGTGCAGAAGTTCCAAATAAAATGGGAACATTTCCACAATATGACCATCCACATACATTAAGAAGATATGCAGAAATTGCAGAAACTTTAAATATAGGTGGAGAAAATGATTATGAAAAAATGGAAAATCTAATAAGAAAAATAGATGAGTTAAAAGACAGAATCGGAATAAAAAGAACAATTAAAGAATATGGAATTGATGAACAAACATTTTTAGCTACATTAGACGAAATGTCAGAAAAAGCATTTGATGATCAATGTACAGGAGCAAATCCTAGATATCCACTAATTAGTGAGATTAAGGATATTTATTTAAAAACATATTATGGAAATTAGATAATAGAAAGGAATGTGATGAAAAATGGAATACAATTTAAGCCAACCAATTGCAGAAAGAAGAACAAAAACAGTATATAGAGATGGAAATAAAACAATCAAATTATTTGTAGAAAATTATTCAAAAGCAGCAATTTTAAATGAAGCATTAATCCAATCAAGAGTCGAAGAAAATACAGACTTGAAGATGTCAAGATTGCTAGAAGTTACAAAAATAGAGAATAGATGGGCATTAGTAACAGAATTTATTGAAGGAACACCTTTAGATGTTTTGATGAGAGAACATCCAGAAAAAGAAGACGAATATTTAAATTTATTTATAGATATTCAATTAGAAATAATGTCAAAGAAAGTACCATTGTTAAATAGATTAAAAGACAAATACAGAAGAAAACTATCAGAAGCTGATATTGATGATACAACAAGATATGAATTATTACAAAGATTAGAGGGAACAAAAAATCATGATAAATTATGCCAAGGTGACTTTAACCCAAGTAATGTAATAATAAATGAAAATGGAGAATATAGTATTATAGACTGGGCGCATGCAACACAAGGGAATGCATCAGCAGATGTGGCAAAAACATTTTTACTATTTTCATTAAATGGTCAAACTGAATTAGCAGAAAAATATTTAAATGTATTCACAGAAAAAAGTGGAATTGAAAAAAGAGGAATTCAAAGATGGATTCCAATTGTTGCAGCTGTTCAACTAAAAAAAGGTGGAGCAGAAAATAGAGAATTTTTAGAAAAATGGATTGATGTTGTAGATTATGAATAAAATTAAAATAAATCTAATAAAAATATAGGGGGATTAAATATGACAAGAGCTGAATTAAAAAATGCAGCAAAGGAACAAATTAAAGGAAAAATAGGAATGTTATTTTTAATATTTCTAATTATTGCAATGATAGGAGTTGGAAGTTCATTTGTGCCTGTAGTAGGATGGTTTGCAACTATAATAATAATGCCAGCTTTTAATATTTCATTATGTATGATATTTTTAAATTTGGCAAAAGGAGAAGATATATCAGTAGGAGATGCTTTCAAAGGGTTTAATATAACTGGAAAAGCAGTATGGCTAAGTATTATCACAAATTTCTTTATATTTTTATGGTCATTACTACTATTGATTCCTGGAATAATAAAATCATTCTCATATTCAATGGCACCATTTATATTAGCAGATAACCCTGAACTTACAGCAAGAGAGGCATTATCTGAAAGTAAAAAAATAATGTATGGACATAAATTTGACTTATTTGTATTACAATTGTCATTCTTTTTGTGGTATTTATTAGGAGCAATTACTTTAGGAATTGCATATATATACATTGCACCATACTATGAAGCTACAATAATAAATTTTTATAATACAATTAAAGACAAGAAAATTGAAGCAGAAGTAATCGAAGAAAATTAAATATATATTTTAGGAAAAATAAAGAAAAAGTTTATATCATATAAGGTATAGACTTTTTTTCCAATATATGGTATAATGGTTCTACTCACTAATAAAAGAACACATTCACAAGTGATAAGCATAAAAAATTACTAAAAGGGGGAATAACATAATGAAATTTTACGATATCATTACAATTATAAGCTTACTTCTTACAAGCTATATGCTAGTTACGGTATATATG
Organism: uncultured Clostridia bacterium; assembly: GCA_934167755.1. Classification (GTDB taxonomy): domain Bacteria; phylum Bacillota; class Clostridia; order TANB77; family CAG-508; genus CAG-269. Next base: position 36,799 of record CAKPLT010000015.1, on the reverse strand, counting down.
AATCAAAACTTAGATGAGCGGAATAAAAAGACTTTATTTGAAGTTTATCTAATGCTTAGCATTATGGTACTTTGCGAATGGCTTGCAAATATATTGGAAAGTAATAAAATAATAATTTTATTAATAAAATATATACTCATAATTACCGAAACAACAATAGCACCTATTTTTTTTATTAAATATGCAAATATATTTTTAAAAGATGCTAAAGAAAATGAGATAATGAATGAAGAAATACTATTTTTTCCAATATTTTTTTATGCAATGTTAAGCACATGTACATATATTATAAATATAATTATATATGTAATAATATATATAGAATCAATAATATATTTTTGCAAAGCAATAATAGTATTTAACAAATACTTTCAAAATAAAGATAAAATCTCTTTATTAGGTATTGTAATTATAGGTAATATAGGAAATGTAATTAAATTTATTAATCCAGAGTTAAAAATAGGATGTTTATGTTTTATTATTTCTTCTATATTAATATACATTTACTATATAAATACATTAATGTATATTGATAATTTAACAGAATTATTAAATCAATCTACATATAAGAATAGAATAAAACATCTAAGGAAAACAGTAATGATTTTGTTGCTTGATGTAGACTTTTTCAAAGAAATTAATGATATTAATGGACATGTTTTTGGCGATTTTATATTAAGTACTATTGGAAAAGATATAAAAAAAATTTATGGACAATATGGTTATTGCTATAGAGTTGGTGGGGATGAATTTTGTGTAATTTTATCAGATTTTAGAAAATATGAAAAATTAAATAATAAATTTTTTCTAGAACTTGAAAAAGAAAGAAAAAAAGAACCACTGATGCCATATGTGTCAATTGGATGTGCTAAACACAATCCTAAATTTCAAGATATTTCAAAATCATTAGAGGAAGCAGATAAAGATTTATATTATTGGAAAGAAGTGTTAAAGAAGAAGAGAAAAGAAGCAAAGTGTGAGTGAAAGTGAATGTGTGAAAAGAAGGTGTTCTAAATAGGATACCTTCTTTATTTTGTAATAACAAAAAATACCAAAAAAAGTATTGTAAAAAATTTAAAATATGATAATATATAGAATATTAGGAGGAAAGAAAATGAAAATGGGAGAATTAGATTTAGTAGATTATGCAATATATTTTGCAACTAAAGCTCATACTGGTCAAAGAAGGAAAAGTGAAAAAGATGTAGATATGATATTTCATCCATTTACTGTAGGAATGATGTTACAAATGGCAGGAGCAAATATAAATTGTGTAGTTGCTGGAATTTTACATGATGTTGTAGAAGACACGGAATATTCTTTAAAGAATGTAGAAATAGAATTTGGAAAAGATATTGCTAAAATTGTTGAAGAAGTATCAGAAGACAAATCATTACCATGGAAAGAAAGAAAAATTAAAGCAATTGATAAGATTAAAATAGCAAGTAGAGAAGGAAAACTAGTAGAATGTGCAGATAAAATTAATAATTTAGAAACATTGTATAACTTATATAAAGAACAAGGAGAAAGTGTTTGGAAGAATTTTAATAAACCTAAAGAAGAACAAAAGTGGTATTATACAAATATGTATAAAGCTGTATTAATGAATACAAATGAGGAAGAAATATTATTTGAGAGATATAAAAAAATACTAGAAAAACTTTTTTAGGGGGTAAAAATTGTGGAAACAATCGAAAGAATCAATAATCAGGCAAATAAAATAGAAAATAATTTGAATTACATTAAAGAAAATATATCTAAAAATAAAGGCCCAATATTTATAGAACTTATTGGAACTGCTAAAAGTGGAAAAACTACATTACTAAATAATATAACCCAACTAATGATAAACAATGGAATTTCAACACAAAAAAGAACAGAGACAGCAGAGTACAATCCGATTAAAAACAAAGACCTTGAAGAATACAATATTTGGATGTATAGTGAATTAATGAAAAATCTTAGTGAAGATATGGGAGACCAAGCTCCAAGAGTGGTAATTTATGACAGAGGGATGCTAGATAGGCTTCCTTGGATAGATTTTTCCGTAAATGATGGTTCAATTCCTTCTCAAGATGCATTAATATTAAAGCAAATGTTTAATAGTCAACTTATGAAAAAATACAGACCATTAACATATGGATTTATTACATCTCCAGAATTAAGTGTATTTAGAAAGGGAAGAGAAGGAAGATTGGTTAATAAAAGAAATGTGATGTTATTTAATAAGTGTATGGAAGCGGAAGAAGAAAATATAAGAAAAGGAGCAAAAAAATATAAAATAATTGAGACAGATCCGTATCAAGGAAATATAAAAAAGTTTATTATGGATATGACGGAAATAATGACAGAAGATATAAGAGAAAATATACAAATTACAAATAAAAAAATAACAGATGAATTAGAGGATGAATTTATTATTTAATTATGAAAAAATGAGACTTATGACCTAGAATGGAGGAAATATGTTTAAATTACACTCAGAATACAAGCCAACAGGTGATCAACCTAAGGCAATAGATTATCTAGTAAAAGGAATAGAAAAAGGCGAGAAATACCAGACACTTCTAGGAGTAACAGGTTCTGGAAAAACATTCACAATGGCAAATATAATAGAAAAAACACAGAAACCAACATTGGTATTAGCACATAATAAGACACTAGCAGGACAATTATATTCCGAATTCAAGGAGTTTTTTCCGGAAAACCATGTTGAATACTTTGTGTCATATTATGATTATTATCAACCTGAAAGTTATATAGCACAATCAGATACATATATTGAAAAAGATGCTTCAATAAATGACGAAATTGACAAATTAAGACATTCAGCAACTGCATCACTATTTGAAACAAGAGATGTAATAATAGTTGCCTCTGTTTCATGTATATATGGACTGGGAGACCCTATTGATTATGAAAATATGATTGTTTCATTACGACCAGGAATGACAGTAGAAAGAGACAAAATGTTAAAAAAATTAGTAAATATACAATATACAAGAAATGAGATTGACTTTAAAAGAGGAACATTTAGAGCTAAAGGTGATATTGTAGAAATTTATCCATCAGACAAAGGAGAATCTGCAATAAGAGTAGAATTTTGGGGAGATGAAATTGAAAAAATAAGTGAAATAAATCCATTAACAGGTAAAACAATAGGAACAAGACAACATGTAATGATAGTTCCTAATTCACATTATGTAACATCAAAAGAAAAAATGGAAAGAGCCATAAAAACAATAGAACAAGAAATGGAAGAAAGAGTACAATATTTTAAAAGCGAAAACAAATTAATAGAAGCACAAAGAATACAAGAAAGAACGAATTTTGATATAGAAATGATGAAAGAAACTGGATTTTGCCAGGGAATAGAAAACTATTCAAGACATATAAGTGGGAGAGAACCAGGAAGTCCACCATTTACATTATTTGATTATTTTCCTAAAGACTTCTTATTATTAATAGATGAATCACACGCAACGATTCCACAGGTAAGAGCAATGTATAATGGAGATAGGGCGCGTAAAGAATCACTTGTAAAATATGGATTTAGACTTCCATCAGCATTTGACAACAGACCACTTACATTTAAAGAATTTGAAGAAAGAATAAATCAAGTAGTATTTGTAAGTGCAACACCGGCAGATTATGAAAATGAACACGCGGGAAACAATGTTGTTGAACAAATTATAAGACCTACAGGTTTGCTTGACCCTAAAATAGAAGTTAAGCCAGTTGCAAATCAAATAGATGACTTATTGGAACAAATAAGGATAAGAGTAGAAAAGAAAGAAAGAGTGTTAGTAACAACATTAACGAAAAAAATGGCAGAAGATTTAACCGAATATCTAAAAAGTCTTGATGTAAAAGTAAACTATATTCATTCAGACACAAAAGCATTAGAAAGATTAGAAATAATTCGAAAACTTCGTTTAGGGGAATTTGATGTATTAGTTGGAATTAACTTATTGAGAGAAGGTCTAGATATTCCGGAAGTATCATTAGTTGCAATATTGGATGCAGATAAAGAAGGATTTTTAAGATCAGAACGCTCACTAATTCAAACCATAGGTCGTGCAGCAAGAAATACAGATGGAACAGTAATAATGTATGCAGATGAACTTACAGATTCAATGGAAAGAGCTATAAAAGAAACAAATAGAAGGCGTGGAATTCAAGAGACTTATAACAAAGAACATAATATTATTCCGGAAACAATTAAAAAATCTGTTAGAGATTCTATAAAAGCTACTCAAGTTGAAAATATAGGAGTGGAATATAAATTTGAAAAAGAAGAAGATATAAAAGATACAATAGATAAGCTAACAGAAGAAATGCTTGAATATGCAAGTAAAATGGAATTTGAACAGGCTGCTGAAATTAGAGATAAAATTAAAGAATTAGAAAAAATTTGTAAATAGTTTCTTACCAAATCTTGACAAGTATTATAAAGTATGTTAAAATAGATAACTGTAATCCGCTTAGTCAAGGTAATCAAATGTTATAAGTATTAATATAACTACCTTTTTTAAGGATTAGCGAGTATACAAATAAGGGAGGTGCATTTTAAATGTACGCAGTAATTGAAAGTTGTGGAAAACAATACAAAGTATCAGAAGGAGATGTAGTATTTTTCGAAAAATTAGATGCAGAAGAAGGAAAAAAAGTTGCATTTGACAAAGTAATCTTAGTATCAGAAGATGGAAAAGTACAAGTTGGAAATCCTTATGTAAAAGGTGTAAAGGTTGAAGGAAAAGTTGTTTCTCATGGAAAAGCTAAAAAAATAATAGTTTTCAAAATGAAAGCTAAGAAAAATGAAAGAAAGAAACAAGGACATAGACAACCATACACAAAAGTTGAAATAACAGGAATCAAAACAGCAGCTAAAAAAGCAGCTACAGCTGAAAAGGCTGAGAAAACAGAAAAAACTGTTAAAGCAACAAAAACTGAAAAAGCTGAAAAATAATAATAGCTTTATATAAAATGATTTTTATTATTAGAGAAATATAATAAGACTATAGTAAACCGAAAGGAGTGAGAATAATGGCACATAAGAAAGGTCAAGGTAGTATCAAGAACGGTAGAGACAGTGAATCTAAGAGACTTGGTGTCAAAAGAGCTGATGGTCAATTTGTTCTAGCTGGAAATATATTAGTTAGACAAAGAGGAACAAAAGTACATCCTGGAATTAATGTTGGAAAAGGTAGTGATGATACACTATTCGCATTAGTGGATGGAACTGTTAAGTTTGAAAGAAAAGGTAGAGATAAAAAACAAGTAAGTGTTTATCCAGTAGAGGAAAATGCTTAAAGAAAAAGAGCTGGAACTAAAATATAATGGTTGCCAGTTCTTTTTTTGTGTAAAATACTTGAAAAATAAGCCGAAACAATGTAAAATAGTAAGAGCTAAAAAAGAAAAGAGGCAAAAAAATGTATTTAATAATAGGATTAGGAAATCCAGAGGAAGAATATAGTAAAACAAGACATAATATGGGATTTAATACAATTAATAAAATAGCAGAGCAATATAAGATTGAGATAAGTAAAAAGAAATTTCAAGGTTTATATGAAATGACAACGATAGAAGGAAAAAAAGTAATATTGATTAAACCTCAAACTTATATGAATTTAAGTGGAAATTGTGTAAAGGAAATTGCTGCTTTTTATAAAGTTTCGCCAGACGAAATTTTAGTAATATATGATGATATGGATATTGAACCAGGAAAAATAAAAATAAGGAAAAAAGGAAGTAGTGGCGGACATAATGGAATGAAGTCAATAATTCAAATGCTAGGAACAGAGGAATTCCCAAGGATTAGAATAGGAATTGGAAGACCACAACATAGTGGAGATGAAATAAATTATGTGATTGGAGCAATTCCAGAAGAAGAAACATCTAAATTAAATGAAGGTGTTGAAAAAGCAAAAGAAGCAGTTATAGAGATATTAAGAAATGGAATAGATTCAGCAATGAATAAATTAAACTAATTATAGTAGAAAGGCAAAAAGATGATTGAATTAATAATAGATAAGAGTAAAGATTTGAAAAAGATTGCTACAGTAGAAAACGGTAAACTGGTAGAAATATATGAGGAAAATGAAGAAAGCAAAAATGCAAGAAATGAAGGAAATATTTATTTAGGAATAGTAAAAGATATAGTACCAGGAATGCAAGCTGCTTTTGTAGATATTGGAACAGAAAAAAATAGTTTTATACATGTAAAAGATGTAATTCCACAAGTTGATGAAAAAATAGAAAAAAGAATTGACGCAAAAATAAAAGATGTAATAAAGAGTAGACAAAAAATATTAATACAAATTCAAAAAGATAGTAATGATAAAAAAGGTGCTAGAACATCAACACATATAAAATTAACTGGAAAATATGTTGTTTTAATGCCCAAAACTAATATTGTAACAATATCACAGAAAATTATAGATGAAAAAGAAAGAGAAAGATTATTAAAAATATTGAAAGAAAATCTTCCAGAAAATATGGGAGCGATAATAAGAACTGCAGGAGAGAACAAAACAGAAAAAGAATTGATTGATGATTTGAAACAGCTTATAAATAAATGGAAAAAGATAGATGCAAAATTTAAAAAAAGTGAAAATAAACCTCAACTATTATTTAAAAGTCCAAGTATAATTGAAAAATTGATATTAGATTTGCCAGAAAACAAGATAGGAAAAATAATAGTTAATGACCAAAAAGAAAGTGATGAAATAAGAGAAATACTTAATGAAACACATGAAAATATAAAAATAGAAATAGAGAAAAATATATTAGAAAAATATGAATTAGAAAAACAAATCGAAAAATCAAAACAAAGAAAAATTTGGCTAAATTGTGGTGGATTTATAACAATAGATCCAACAGAAGCACTAGTTGCAATAGATGTAAATTCAGGTAAATTTACAGGTAAGAGTACATTAGAAGAAACTGTATACAAAGTAAATTATGAAGCAACAATTGAAATTGCAAAACAGTTAAGGCTAAGAGATATTGGTGGAATAATAATAATAGACTATATAGATATGCAAAAACAAGAAAATAAAGATAAAATAGAAAATCTTTTAAAAGAATGCTTAAAACAAGATAGAGCAAAAACACAGGTAGAAGGATTTACAAAGTTAAATTTAATGGAATTAACAAGAAAACATATTTGTAGTCACAATAGCTAGAATTTTATATTTTACCGATTCAAGCTTTAGGAAAGGAATGAAATAATAAATGAAAGTAGGATTCGTATCACTTGGCTGTAGTAAAAATTTAATAGATACAGAAATAGCAATAGGTCATTTTAAAAACAACAAATACGAAATAGAAAATAATCCAGAAAAAGCAGATATAATAGTAATAAATACATGTGGATTTATAGAATCTGCAAAAGAAGAAGCAATAAATACAATTCTTGAAATGGCAGAATATAAAAAGAAAAAATGTAAATATTTAATTGTAATGGGATGCTTAGTTCAAAGATATTATGAAGAATTAGTAAAAGCACTTCCAGAAGTGGATTTATTTATAAAAATAGATGAATATGATAAGCTGTGGCAAAAGATTGAAAAATTAATAAAAGAAGATACAGTTGAAATAAGCACAACAAATACTAGCAAGAAAATATTAGAAATAGAGCCACTTCCAATGCCAACACAAAATGAGTTTTTTGAAAGAATTGTAACAACAGGAGAAAATTTTGCTTATTTAAAAATAGGAGAAGGATGTAGCAATAGATGCACATATTGTGCAATTCCATATATAAGAGGACCATTTGTAAGTAGACCACAAGAAGAAATAATAGAAGAAGCCAAAACTCTTGCAAATAAAGGAATAAAAGAAATAATTATAATTGCACAAGATACAACAAAATACGGAGTAGATATATATGGAGAGCCAAAACTAGCAGAATTATTGCAAAAGATATCAAAAATTCCAGAAATAAAATGGATAAGATTTTTATATTCATATCCAGAAGGAATAACTGATGAATTAATACAAACAGTGAAAAATAATGAAAAGATTTGTAAATATTTTGATATTCCAATTCAACATATATCTGATTCTATATTAAAAAAGATGAATAGAAGAACAAATAAAAAACAAATTGAAAATCTTTTAGAAAAATTGAGAAATGAAATTCCAGATGTTACATTAAGAACAAGTTTAATTGTAGGATTTCCAGGAGAAACAGAAAAAGATTTTGAAGAATTAAGTGAATTTGTAAGGATAGCAAAATTTGATAAATTAGGTGCATTTATGTATTCTAAAGAAGAGGGGACACCAGCAGCAAAACTACCAGAACAAATACATGGAAATACAAAAAAATCAAGATATAATAAAATAATGGAAATTCAGCAAAAAATTTCAAATGAAAATTTAAAAAATAAAATTGGACAAGAATTTGAAGTTTTAATTGAAGATATATCATTTGATGAAAAATATCTAATCGGAAGAACAAAGCAAGATGTTCCAGACATTGATGGGATTGTATATGTAAAAAATAAAGAGAAGACTAACTTAGTAAATAAATTTGTGAAAGTATATATTATAGATGTTAAAGATTATGATTTAATTGGTGAAATTGTTTAATAATTTCTGAAAGGAGAAATTGTAATGGATGAAAAGAAAACTGAACAATTAACATTTGGAGCAGATGAAAAAGAAACACTAGAAAAACTATCTCTTGTAGAATCAAGTGTTGGACAAAACATACAAGAAAGGAATCAAAGAGAATTAATTGCAACAAAATATTATTCAGAATTTGTAATAAATACTCCAAATGGTCCTGTAACATTAAATAATGTTTTTATAACAGCTGAAAGAGATCAACAAGGTGATATGTCTTATCATTTTCGTTGGATTCGCAAAGGTAAAAATGGAGAACAAACAATTGAAGAAAATATGGTTGTTGATAAAGATGGGAAAGTATATACAACAGGAGGATTAAAAGATTATTTAGGTGATGCAGAAATTGATTTAGATGGAATTATGGCTGAAAATGACGACATGGAAAAAGGTAGATTAAGAGGAATATCAGAAAGAGCTGATAAAAAAGAGATAGAGAAATCTATTAAAGAAAAAGATGGTAAAAATGTTCAAAAAGAAGAAAAGCCTGAAGAACGAATTGAAGAAGATTTGGGCGGAGAAGAAAATTTAGAAATAAGTTATTATAGAAAAATAAAAGATAATAATTTAGATGAACAAATAAAAAAAGATTTTAGTGGATATGAAGAAAAAGGAATTGCATATTCTAAAACCAAAAATGCATTTATAATGGTAGGAAAAAAAGATGGAAAATTTCAAATGGTAGATGGTTTTGAACCAGCACGACCTACATTTAAAACAGTAATGAGTATTGACGAAAATGGTGAAAAAGTAGAAAAGAAAGTACCACATGCTTTGATGAAAACCAATAACCCTAAAAAAGAAATGTCTATAACGATTGGACAATATGGATATATAGAAGCTGGAACAGTAGATAGATTGCCATGTAATGAAAGAATAGAAATGCAAGTAAGAGAAGAAGGTGAAACGCAAAATGAAAGAACAAGTCCACAATTAAGAAGAGCAATTAGAACACAAGGAACAGAAGCGATACATAATTGGGCACATGGTCATGAAGAACAAAATGAGAATATGAATGCAGGAGATTCCAGAAACGAAGATGTAGTTGATGAAATAGAAAATGATGGTAAACATTTAGATGATAATGTAGAAAATGAATATATTCCTGGAACAAATAAAACATGGAGACAATTTGCTAATGAATGTGGATATAGAGGTGAAGGTTCAATAGAACATGCACAAGAAATATTTGAAAAAGAAAGAGAGAATTCTAAAAATGAAGAGAAATCAAATGATGAATTAGTAGAGGATATCATTGATGAGAAAAATGAAGAGTTTCACGAATTAAATAAATAAAAAGGATGAAAAAATATGATAGTAGAACAACTAATATTTATAATACTAGCATTTGCTCTATTTGTATATATGTTTTATCAATTAATAAAGAAAAATGATACTAAATATGTACTGGTATTAGCAATACAAGCATTACGGAATAGGAATAGACTTTATACAATTATATGTTGCAGAAGAAGATATTGGAATTGCAACAAAAGTAATAATATGTTTATTATCAATAGTAGTACCTGTATTAGTGCTAGTTATAGAAAAGTTAAATAGTAATGTATCAGAAATAATAGATACTTTTATTGCAAGGATATATTTAACTTTTGGTAATACCAAATCAGCAAAAGACAAATTAATCAAGTTAGTAACGAAATATCCAGAAAGTTATGCAGGACATAAGCTTTTAGCACAAATATATGAAAAAGAAGGAGGACAAAGAAAAGCTGTTGATGAATATGTACAGGCAATAGACTTAAATAAAAATGATTATGATTCATATTATAAAGTAGCCAATATTTTAACAGACTTAGATAAAAAAGATGATGCAATAAAAATGTTGAATAATTTATTAAGTAAAAAGCCTGATTATACAGAAGCAACAATAGCATTAGGAGACCTCCTAATAGAAAAAGAAAATTATAAAGAAGCAGTAAATATTTATACAGAAGCTTTAAAATATAGTCCAATAAGTTTTGACTTAAATTATAATTTAGGAATTGTTTATACAATGTTAAATGATTTTCAAAGTGCTAAGTTATACTATGAAAAAGCTGCAGAACTAAATTCATTAGTATATAATACAAAATACAGTTTAGCTGAAATTGCAATAATGTACAAAGAATTAGAAGAAGCAGAGCAATATTTTTTACAGGTAACTGAGGATGAAGAGCTTTGTGCTGATGCATACTTAGAGTTAGCTAAAATATATTTGATAAAAAATGATAAAGATAAAGCAATTCAATATGCAAATGTAGCAATACAAGAAAATCCAAAAAGAATAGTTGAAAAAATTAGAAATGATGTAACATTTGCGATAATAATTGCAAAATTATCAATACCATTCAACCTTGAAATTGAAGGTGAAGAAGAGGAAAAACATAAATTAACTAAAAAAGAAATAAAAGCAAAAGAACATCTTGAACAAATGGTAGAAATAACTAAAAAAATTGGATTTAATGATGTTGGAATTCATAAAAAAAATATAAAGGTAAAAGATGAAGAATTTGAAATAAATAATCAAAAAGAAAGAGAATAAATTCATCTATAATTCATAAAAAAATGCAAAATTAATATACTAATATTATATATAAAAATATAATAGGAGGTCAGGATGAAAAATAAATTTGCAATTATAGGTGGAGATTTAAGAATAGTAAAATTAGCAGAAATGCTTGCAAATGAAGAAAATGAAATTTATGTATATGGACTAGAAAAGTCAGAAGATATAAAAAATAAAGCCAATATAATACAATGTGATTCAATAAAAAAAGCAATACAAAATGTAGAGATAGTAATAGGACCAATTCCATTTTCAAGTAATGGTATTACATTAAATACACCATTTAGCGAAAAAGAAATAACAGTTAGAGAGATGATGCATGAAATAAATGCAAAAGTACTTATAGCTGGTGGAATAAGTCCAGAAGTTTATGGGATGGCTAATGATGAATATATTGAAATAATAGATATAATGAAAAGAGAAGAATTAGCTGTTTTAAATACAATAGCAACTGCAGAAGGGACAATTCAAATTGCAATAGAAAATACAAATAAAATTTTACATGGAAGCGAAGTTCTAATATTAGGATTTGGAAGAATAGGAAAAGTATTGGCAAGAAAACTTGCAGGATTATCAGTAAAAGTAACATGTGCTGCAAGAAAAGATGAAGACTTAGCTTGGATACAAGCTTATGGACACAAGGCAACAAATATAAATAGTATAGGCGAAAATCTTAGACAATATGATATTATAATAAATACTGTGCCACATATGATATTAAATCAAGAAAGATTACAGTATTTAAAAGATGATTGCTTATTAATAGACTTAGCTTCAAATCCTGGTGGAATTGATAAAAAGGCTGTAAAGGATAAAAAATTTAAGTTTGTATGGGCATTGTCATTGCCTGGAAAGGTTGCACCAACTACATCAGCAGAATTTATAAAAGATACAATATATAATATAGTAAAAGAAATATACAAATAATTACCATTGAGGACATTTGTTGATGGTAAAAAGTTACCAAAGATGAGTGTCCTTATTGGAAAATTGAGAGGAAGGAAAAAATATGGAAATTTATCAAGCAATAATTTTAGGAATAGTTCAAGGGTTAACAGAGTTGTTACCAATATCAAGTTCAGCACATCTAAATTTAATACCATGGTTCTTTAATTGGGAGATGCCAGATAGTTTTGATGTAGCATTACATTTAGGAACACTACTTGCAATAACAATATTTTTCTTTAAAGATTGGATAAGACTTATAAAAGGAGGATATGAGCAAGTTGTAAAAAAGAAAAAATCAACAGATGGAAAAATCTTTTGGTACATAGTTGCAGTAACAATTCCAACAGGAATAGTTAGTTTAATTTTAGACAAATTTTCAGGATATATATGTGACAAATTCGGAATAGATATGATATTAATAGCAATTGCTTTAATTGTTTTAGGAATTGTTTTATATGTAGTAGATAAAAAATCTACATCTGAGATAAAGTTAGAAGATATGACATTTAAACAATCATTTCTAATAGGAATATCACAAGCAATTGCAGCAGCATTTCCTGGTACTTCAAGATCAGGAATTACAATGACAGTTGCAAGAGCTTTAAAAATAGATAGGGAAAGTGCTGCTAAATATTCATTTTTACTATCAACACCAATAATACTTGCTGCAGTATTAGTAAGCATTGCTGATTTTGAATTTACTTTGGCATTTTTTATGGGAGTGTTGTTTAGTTTTATAACAGGTTTATTAGTAATAAAATTTTTATTAAATTATTTGAGAAAAGGAAGCTTCAAAGTTTTTGCAATTTATAGAGTTATTCTTGGTTTAATTGTAATTATAATGACTTGTATAAGATAGGAAAATTTGGGACCAGGTACATAATTGCCTAAGACAATTATGTACCTGGTCCCAAATTTCCCTTTACAATTATTCAAAAAAATGTTATAATACTCAAAGAGTAAATTAAATAGTCGCTGGTAAATTTTCGAAAGGAATTACGAGAGGAAAGTCCGGGCTCCATAGAGCAAAGATGCTAGATAACATCTAGTGAGGGAAACCTTAAGGAAAGTGCAACAGAAAATAACCGCCTCAAATTTTTGAGTTTGAGGTAAGGATGAAAAGGCGAGGTAAGAGCTCACCGCTGGCATGGTGACATGCTGGGTCAGTGTAAACCCCATTTGGAGCAACACCTAAATAGAAGGCTAAGCCTGCTCGGCGTCTTCTGAATTGCGTGGCTTGAGGCATATAGTGATATATGCTCTAGATAAATGACTATTTTAAATGACAGAACCCGGCTTACAGATTTACTTATAAATTTGGAATACAAAAAAAGTGGCTTCATATGAAGTCACTTTTTTAAATAAAAGATAAATGTTATTCTTAATGTTAAAAAGCTTTACCGGAAATAAGTGTCCTTACTGGTAAATTCTAAAACTTTATTTGTAAGAGGATGAACAAATGAAATTCTATAACTGTGTAAAGCTTGTCTATTTATTAATTTAGATGGAGTACCATATAATGTATCACCTAGCAAAGGATGACCAATTGCAGACATGTGAACGCGAATTTGGTGGGTACGACCAGTTTGCAAATTGCATTTTACAATGGAAAGACATTCAGAATTAATATTTAATTCTTGTAAAACTTCATAATCAGTAATTGCAATTTGCCCATTATTAGCTGAAATGCACCTTTCGATAATACTGTTTTCTTTTCGTGCAATAGGTAAATTAATAGTTCCTTTAGGATTTTCAAAATGACCAATGACAATTGCTAAATATTCTTTTTTAAATAGGTTAGAAGACATTTGTTGAATTAAACATTCTTGAATATATTCATTTTTAGCAAAAACAATTAAACCAGAAGTGTTGAAATCAAGTCTATTAACAGGTCGAATTTTACGCTTTAGTCCAATATTTTCAAAATAATATTTAACACCATTAGAAAGAGTGTCTTCATAATGTAAATGTGATGGGTGTACTGCAATTCCAGCAGGTTTATTTAAAATAAGAAGAGCGTTATCTTCATAAATAATGTCAAGATTCATTTTGGTAGGTACAATATTTTCACTTTCTTCTTCAAAATCCAAATTTACCGTAATTATATCATTTTGAGATACTGAAGAACGAGTATCTACAGATATAGCATTTAAATATACATGTTTTTCTATAATAAGCTTATGCTGTAGTCTTGCAGAAATATGAAATTCTTGTTTTAATATTTGATTTATATTTTCATATTTTTCATCTTTTACTATATATTCTAAAGTCATAAATTTGCTACCACCTTTAAATAAAAAGTTTTGTTAAATTATATCATATATGTTGTTCTTATATAATGATTTTTGATAAATTTTACTAGAAAACATTGAAATATAAGTTTTGAATGAAATGACGAATGTGCATGGAGAAATTTTAGAAATTCTCTGAAATTTTATGGAAAGAGTTCACGATAGTGGAAGGGTGCCATAAAATAAAGTAGAATTTCTTAAATTTCATAATAAGCCGAGGAATGCAATAAAAAACTTATATTTCAATGTTTTCTTCATAGTAATTTTTATCAATAATTTAATAATAACTATATTTTAGCATAGTATCAAAGTACATCTTTATTTTTCTATATAAATATGATAAAATACTGGCAAAGAAAAGTTTAAATTAGTTAAAGAAAAGAGAAATTTTATGATAAGATTAAGAGATATAAAAATAAGAGAAAATCTAAGAGAAGAACAAGTACTAAAAAAAGCAATATTAAAGAATGGAATAAAATTAGAGGAAGTTAATAAATGGTATATCTATAAAAAATCAATTGATGCCCGAAAAAAAGAAGATATTTTTTATAATTACACAATAGATATAGAATTAAAGAACAAGAAAAAAGAAAGAAAATTTGAAAAAGTTGATGATACAAAACTTTTACAAATAAATGTGAATAGAAAAAGTAAATATCAACCTGTAATAATTGGAGCTGGTCCTGCCGGATTATTTGCAGGACTAATAATGGTTGAGAATGGAATTAAACCAATAATTTTAGAAAGAGGAAAGCAAATAGACGAAAGAATAAAGGATGTAGAAGAATTTGTTAAAAACAGGAAATTTGATATAAAATCAAATATACAATTTGGAGAAGGCGGAGCTGGAACATTTTCAGATGGAAAGCTAAATACAGGAAATTCTTCTAATGAATATACCAGAAAGGTTTTAGAAGAATTTGTGAAGTTTGGTGCTCCAAAAGAAATTTTGTATACTGCAAAACCTCATATAGGTACAGATAATTTAAGAAAAATAGTAAAAAACATTAGAGAATATATAATTTCAAAAGGCGGTAAAGTTTTATTTAATGAACAAGTTACTGATTTTGAAATTGAAGATGGAAAAATAAAAGCTGTTAAATGTTCAAAAAGAATAGAGACAGATACTGTTATTCTTGCAATAGGACATAGTGCAAGAGATACATTTAAAAAGTTATACGAGCTGGGTGTTGAAATACAACCTAAAAATTTTGCTATAGGAGCAAGAATTGAACACTTACAAAAAAATATCAATATTGCACAATATGGAGAGAATCCAAAATTAGAAGGACTACCCGTTGCTGATTATAAGTTAGTTTATCATGCAAAAAATGGAAGAACTTGTTATACATTTTGTATGTGCCCAGGTGGACAAGTAATGGCATCAAATTCAGAAGAAAATTCAATTGTAACAAATGGAATGAGTAATTTTGCAAGAGATGGAAAAAACGCTAATAGTGCATTACTTGTAAATGTGGTGGTTGATGATTATTATAAAAATTCACCACTTGATGGAATGCACTTTCAAGAAGATTTAGAGAAAAAGGCTTTTGAATTAGGTGGAAAAAACTATAATGCACCTGCACAAAAAATTGAAGACTTTTTAAAAAATAAAAAAACGACTGAATTTGGAGAGATAAAGCCTACATATATGCCAGGTGTAACAGGGGCTAATTTAAATGAAATCTTACCACAATTTGTTTCAGAAACAATGAAAGAAGCAATCGGAGAATTAGATAAGAAATTAAAAGGTTTTGCAAATAAAGATGCTGTTTTAACAGGAGTTGAAACAAGAAGTTCTTCACCTGTTCAAATTACTAGAGACAAAATTAATTTAAATTCTGTAAATGTGAAAGGTTTGTATCCTTGTGGCGAAGGTGCAGGCTACGCCGGTGGAATTATGACTGCTGCAGTTGATGGAATTAAATGTGCTATAAGAGTGTTGTAAAACACTTGAATTATTGACTTTCAAACAATTTTTTGATAAAATGTATACAAAACCATAATACAAAGTCCAAAATAGAGAAAGGAAGAGAACAATGAAGAAAAAACGGATTATAGGGATTATTATGATGATAGGAGCTATGGTAATAGGTGCATATAATGGTGTATGGCAATTACTAATACAACCAGTAATGGAACTTATACAAACATATAATGCTTGGAAATTCGAAGAAGTAGCTTTAGATATACTTAAAGTATTTATCATCTTTCCAATGGTTATAATTTTTGTATTCGTAATATGGAAGCTTGGAGAAATGCTCTTTCTTGAAGAGTAGAAGGTATTTTGGTCAAAAAAGCTATTCTTTTTTAGAATAGCTTTTTAAACATAGAAGTAGGTGAAATGATGAAAAGTATCATTATAGATGAACGAATGCGACAAATTGAAAAGAAAAAATTATCTGAATTAGGATATGAATTAATTGAAATAAAACAAAGCACAAAAGTATATTCTGAAATATCATCACATGTAGACATATTTATATGTGAGATCGGAAATAAAATTATTGTAGAACCATCTCAATATATAAATATACCCCATATATCAGGAAAAATAAAAGGTAATGAAGAAATTGGAACACAATATCCATATGATATAAAATATAATGTATGTACGATAGGAAAAAAAGCTTTTCATAAATTCGAATATACAGATTTAAAAATAAAAGAAGAACTAATTAAACAAGGATATGAAATGATAAATACTACACAAGGATATACAAATTGTTCAATAGCTGTAATTGATGATAATTCAGCAATTGTTACAGACAAAGGATTATATAAAATATTAAAAAAACATAATGTAGATGTTTTATATTTAGAATATGAACCTGATATAAAACTAATAAAACTGGACGAATATAGTAATCGTAAAGGCTTTATAGGAGGTGCTATTTCTAGAGTAGATGATAAAATAATATTATTTGGAGATTTAAATAAGATTGATATAAATGGAAAAATAAGAGAGTTTATAGAAAAAAAAGAATTGAAAATTATTGATTTTAAAGGGCTTGATGTAATAGACTATGGTGGAATTGTAGAAATAAAATAATAATCATTATAAGATTAAAGAAAGAGGGAAAAATGAATATACCTGATGAATTAAAAAGAGCAATTGAAGAATTATTGAAAAAAAATAAAGCAAATAAGATTATAGAAGATGCACAAATAATAAGTAACAGATATAGGAATAATGATGGAAAAGGAAAAAGGCTTTTAACTGAACCAAATGAAGTAATATCATATGCAATATCAAGAATGCCTGCAACTTATGCTGCTGTGTATACAGCAGCTCAACAAACTATAGAAAATTATGATGAAAAACTACAAACATTATTTGATATAGGAGCAGGAACAGGTTCAGCAACTTGGGCAATAAATGAATTAAATAGTATGGAAAGTATTAAATGTTTTGAACGAGAAAGCAGTATGATAAATATAGGCAAACAACTCATGAAAAATACTGAATTAAACATAGTAAACTGGCAACAGTTTGATATTTTAAAAGATGAAATTATGGAAAAAGCAGATATTGTGATAACATCATATATGATAAATGAATTGCCAGAAGATGAAAAAGAGAATGTAATTGAAAAGTTATGGAAAGCAACTAATAAACTACTTATAATTATAGAACCAGGGACACCAGAGGGATTTAAGAATATCATAAAAGCAAGAAATAAATTATTAAAAGACGGAGGTTATATTGTTGCACCTTGTAGTCATCAAGGAGAGTGCGAAATATCAAAAGATGATTGGTGTGCATTTTATACAAGGGTTTTTAGAAGTTCTATTCATAAACAAGCAAAAAATGGAAAACTTGGGTATGAAGATGAAAAATTCTCATATATAGCTTTTTCGAAAATATCTGTAAAGAATTATGGTAATCGAATTCTAAGGCATCCACAAATATATAAAGGGTATGTGAATGCAAAATTATGTACTCAAGATGGTATTAAAGAAAAAACATATTCTAAAAAAGATGGAGAAATCTATAAAAAAGTAAGAAAATTAGATGCAGGTGAAAAGATTTAAATAAGCAAAAAGAGTTGAAAATACTAGACTAATGTGATAATATAAGCACAGTAGGGAGGAATTTATATGTTAAAAGAAAAATTAATGGAAGATTTAAAAGAATCAATGAAAAATAAAGATACAATTAGAAAAAATACAATTCAAATGGTAAGGGCAGCGATTTTACAGATAGAAAAAGACAAAGGAATAGAAGTAGAAGATGATAAAATATTAGAAATAATTTCAAAAGAAGTAAAAACTAAAAAAGATGTATTAAAAGATTTTGAAAAAGCAGAAAGACAAGATTTAATAGACCAAACAAATCAAGAAATATCAGTACTTCAAGAATATTTGCCAAAACAATTAAGTAGAGAAGAAGTAAAAATAGAGGTAGAAAAAATAATTGTAGAAATTGGAGCAACTTCAATGAAAGATATGGGGACAATTATGAAAGAAGCAAAAGCAAAAATGGGCGCTTCAGCAGAAGGAAAAACAATAAATGAAGTTGCAAAAGAAATAATGGGATTATAGTTGGCGTTTTTAATAATATAAAATGATTGAAAATGTCAAATTCAGGAAAAAGAAAAATAGAGAGAATAAATTTGAAAAAAAGAGAAATAATATAACTAGCATATGAATTTTAAAAAAATTGAGCCATCAATAGGTTGCAATTGATAAAAAAATATGCTATTATATTAATAACAAAAATGAAAAAACAATGCCCTGCATAGTGCGTGTAGCATAGAATTTTTAGAACCTACAAGTTTAAAGAGGGGCCAAAACTTTGGATATGGCGTGCAAGCTTACACTTTTAGCAAATGATAATTACATTTCGAGTAGTAAGAAGCCCAGGAATATTCAAGCAGGCACCCACCTGTCGAAGACAGGTCCTTAAAAATTCAGACAACTTACGGCTAAGGCGGGGGTTGTTTTTTTGTGTTTCATAGTGTTTTCAATTAAACAAAAAGCTATAAATAAAATGAAAAAGCCCTAGTAGATAAATCTACTAGGGTTAAAAACTAAAGTTTTGATTTTGTCGGAAAATATATTTAATAATTACAATTATTTGTCTTCTGGTAATACAGAAGGTTTTCCTTTATGTAAAGCTTTTAATCCAGAAAGTGTAGAATCAGAAAGATCTTTTAGCTCTTCTTTTACATCACGGCCATTAAGTGCCTGATTTTCTGTATTGAGAATCTTCATAAGACCAGGAATCTGAGAAAGTGTGTCAATTAAGACATTTCCACTATTGGCGTTTCCATTTATTCCTGGAATGTTACCACCACCGATATTAACAAATTCAGCATTTTGACCAATATTAGCCATAATTTCTGCTGTTTTGGTTGCAATCTGGATTTGCGCTTCAGTCTTAATTTTTAGAGACTCAATTTCAAAGTTAACTTTATCATTAGCTGCACGAGCTTCTGCAAGAGCTCTTTCACCTTCAGCTTCTGCAAGTTTCTTTGCTTTGATACCTTCAGCTTCTGCAAGCAGTTTAGCTTTAACACCTTCTGCATCAGCAAGTAAATCAGCTTTTTTACCATCGGCTTCCGCCTCTGCTTTAGCTTTTGCTATCTCAGCATCAGCGTGACCAGTTGCCTTAATTTTTTCTGCCTCAGCTTCAGCTTTTTTCTTAATAGCATTTGCATCTCGTTCTGCAACAGCTACACGGGCATCAGCCTTTGTTGTTTCAACATCTGCATCACCTTTTGCTTCTTGTCGTTTTGCGTTAGCATTACTTTCAGCAACTTTAATTGATGTTTCTGCTTCAATTGCTTTAACATTAGCTTCAGCTTCTGCACTGATTTTCATGGTTTCTTTTTCTGCTTCGGCACGAGTGATTTTGACTTCTCGTTCTTTTTGTGCTGCAAGATTTGCCTGTTCCTGCTTCATGACTTCAACTTCACCTTTACGCTTTTCAACTTCTTGCTGACGAAGAGTTAACTGAAGTTCTTTGGCAACTTCGGCATCGGCCTGAGCGGTATCTGTTTCTGTTTGATACTGAGCTTTTTTGATGTCAGTTTCTTTACGCTTTTCAGCTTCAATCTGTTCAGCGTCCATTTTTGCAAGTTCAGATTCTCTTCTTGCTTCTGCTTCTGCGATTTCTGCTGATTGACGCTCAATAGCTGTTTTTTCACGAGTTTCGCGATCAACTTTTGCAGCTTTAATATCTGCTGCTTGCTGCTTATCTGCAGCGTCAATAGATGCAATGTTTTCGTAGTAGCCATTATTATCAGATACATCCTGAATATTAAGTGAGACTAATTCCAGTCCCATTTTATCCATTTCATCTGAAACATTAGATTCTACTTCTTGTTTGAATTTTTCCTTATCAGTAAGAATCTGTTCAGGTGTCATAGATGCAACAACATCACGAACTGCTCCCATCAGAGTGAGTTTTACATCATTAATGATACCTTCTTTACCTCTTTCTTTGAAAGAGATAATGGCTGTTGTAAGCTTTTGTTCATCTCTTACATCTGGACGAATCTGTGCAGTCCAATCTGCTACAATTGGTACTGCAGTAGATGTCAAAATTTCATCTTCATCTGCGCGGACAGTAATCATACAAAGATCAAAAGTATCGGCTTTCCGAATAATCGGAATTACAAAAGCACCACCGGAAACGATAATTTTTGGCTTTTTGCCACCAGTGATAATAAGAGCTTTATCAATACTTGCGACTTTATACATTGATTTTGCAATAAACAAAAGAAATACAATAACGATTGCAATTACTGCTACAACGGTTACAATTGGAATAATTGTGTTAATAATAGAGCTGATCATTTTAGTCCTCCGTTTTATATTTGTATTTTCAAGTTACGCTGATTATTAATATAATTATATATTTTCCGACATAGAATGAAAATGTTTCATTCAATTTGTATACCAATAATCTGCTAAATTATACTATGTTTTACATAAAAAGTCAACAAAATATCGTGGATAATATTTAATAAATTAATTTGGTTAAATGTGTTTTAAAACAAGAAGAAATATGATAGAATACTTCAAAAGAAGAAAAAATGGAGGAATTAGAAGAATGTCAAAATTTGTGCACTTACATATACACAGCGAATTCAGTTTATTAGATGGAGCAAACAGAATAAAAGATTTACCAGTAAGAGCAAAAGAATTAGGAATGAAAGCAATGGCAATAACAGATCATGGAGTTATGTATGGTGCTATTGACTTTTATAAAGCATGTAAAAAAGAAGGAATAAAACCTATTATAGGATGTGAAGTATATGTTGCACCGCGTTCAAGATTTAACAAAGAGCCTAATATTGACAATAGATATAATCATTTAATTTTACTTGCAAAAAATCAGCAAGGTTATCAAAATTTAAGTAAACTAGTTTCAATAGGTTTTACAGAAGGGTATTATTATAAACCAAGAATAGACTTAGAAGTATTAGAAAAATATCATGAAGGATTAATATGTTTAAGTGCATGCCTTGCAGGAGCTGTAAATCAAGCATTATTAAATGGTCAAAATGAAAAGGCAGAAGAAATAGCTTTATGGTATAAAAGAGTTTTTGGAGAAGATTATTATATAGAAATTCAAAATAATGGACTAAAAGAACAAGTATTAGCAAATCAAAAATTAGTACAACTGGCAAGAAAACTAGATATTCCGCTAGTAGCTACAAATGATGCACATTATTTAAAAAGAGAAGATGCATATAATCATGAAATTTTGCTATGTATTCAAACTGGAAAAAGAATTAGTGACCCTGATAGAATGAAATTTGAAACAGATGAATTATATGTAAAATCACCAGAAGAGATGAGTGAATATTTTTCTGCATTTCCAGATGCAATAGAGAACACAGTTAAAATAGCAGATAAATGTAATGTTGAATTTGAATTTGGACATACAATATTGCCTAATTATGATGTACCACCAGAATTTCCAACACATTATGAATTTTTGAAAAAACTTTGTGATGATGGTCTAAAGAAGAGATATGGCGAAAATCCATCAGAAGAAATTTTAAAAAGAGCAGAATATGAAATACGGAATAATAAAAAAAATGGGGTATGTTGATTATTATTTAATTGTTTGGGATTTCATAAATTTTGCAAAAAGCCACGGAATTCCTGTTGGACCAGGAAGAGGATCAGGTGCTGGTTCAATTTTGGCATATGCAATAGAAATTACTGATATTGATCCTATGAAATATGGGCTACTTTTTGAAAGATTTTTAAATCCTGAAAGAATAAGTATGCCTGACTTTGATGTTGATTTTTCAGATGTTGATAGACAGAAAGTAATTGACTATGTTTCAGAAAAATATGGATATGACCATGTTTCTCAGATTATAACATTTGGAACAATGGCTGCTAAAATGGTAATTCGTGATGTTGCAAGAGTTTTAGATTTTCCATATTCAGAAGCTGATAAAATTGCAAAAATGATTCCAAATGAATTACATATAACTATTCCAAAGGCACTAGAACAAAATAAAGAACTAAAAGATTTATATGATAATGATGAACTTATACATAAATTATTAGATATAGCAATGGCATTAGAAGGAATGCCAAGACAGGCTTCAACACATGCCTGTGGTGTTGTAATTACAAAAGATCCAGTTGATACATATGTCCCATTATATGTAAGAGATAATCAGATTTCAACACAATATATAATGACAACATTGGAAGAATTAGGACTACTAAAAATGGACTTTCTTGGTCTAAGAACATTAACTGTTATAAAAGACACAATTAATCTTGTAAAAGAAAACAGAGGCATAGATGTAGAATTTGATCAAGAAATGTCAGACCCAAAAGTTTATAAACTTTGGCAAGAAGGAAGTACATCAGGAATATTTCAATTTGAATCACAAGGAATGACAAACTTTATGAAAGAATTAAAACCAGACTGTTTGGAAGACTTAATAGCCGGTGTTTCATTATATAGACCTGGTCCAATGGATCAAATACCAAGATATATCAGAGGAAAACAAAATCCTGGTCATAATGAATATACTCATCCAAGTTTAGAGCCAATATTAAATGTAACTTATGGATGTATGGTATATCAAGAACAGGTAATGCAAATTGTAAGAGATTTAGCAGGATATTCTCTTGGTAGAGCTGATTTGGTTCGTAGAGCAATGGGAAAGAAAAAACTTGATGTAATGGCAAAAGAAAGAGAAATATTTATAAATGGTCAAGTTGATGAAAATGGAAATATTGAAGTGCCGGGGTGTGTTAGAAATGGGATTGATGCTGAATCTGCAAATAAAATATTTGATGAAATGGCCGAATTTGCAAAATACGCATTTAACAAGTCACATGCTGCATGTTATGCTGTTGTTGCATATAGAACAGCATATTTAAAAGCATACTATCCAGCTGAATTTATGGCATCAATGTTAAATAGTTATTTAGGAAATTTGGACAAAGTTCCTGATTATATAGATGAATGTAAAAAACTTGGAATTGAAATATTGAAACCTGAAATTAATAAAAGTTATTCGAGATTTACTGTTGAGGCAGGCAAAATTCGTTTTGGACTAGGAAGTATTAAAAATGTTGGATTACAGCCAGTTGCTAATATTATAAAAGAAAGAGATGCGAATGGGTCATTTACTAGTTTTACAGATTTTTGCGAAAGAATGGCAGGAGAAGCAGTAAATAAAAAATGCATCGAAAGTTTGATAAAAGCTGGGACATTTGGAGAATTTCCAGAAACAAGAGCTACGCTACTTGCATCATTTGAAACAATTATAGATACAATTCAATCTTATAATAAAAAAGGTATGGATGGACAAGTATCAATGTTTGATTTAGGAAGTTCATCAGAGGCGGAAAATAACTTAGAAGAAATTAAGTATAATTTTTCAGAACAACCAGAATTAAATGAAAAAGAACTTCTATCAATGGAAAAAGAAATGCTTGGAATTTATGTGTCAGGTCATCCTTTACAAAAAATAAGAGAGCAAATAATTGCAAGTACAAATATATCATCTATGCAAATGAAAGAGATTGATGAAATAAATAGTATAGGAGCTGATGGCGAAAATTCGGATGTAAGAGTAAAAGAAACTGCAAAGTTTGTAGATGGGCAAGATGTTAGAATTGCAGGGATAATTACATCTGTAAAAAAGAAATATACTAAAAATAATAAAATTATGGCATTTGTAAGCATTGAAGATTTATATGGTTCAGCAGAAATTATAGTTTTTGAGCCAACATATCTAAAAGCTCAAGATGTTTTGGTAGAAGAAAATGTTGTTATGATTAGTGGGAGACTTAGTATTAGGGAAGATGATGAGACAAAGATTGTAGCAAATAATATAGAAAACTTTGGGACATCAAAACCTAAAATGTTAACATTGAATATTACAAATACAACTGAAGAGCAAAAAGCAAGACTAAGAGGGGCGATAAAGTTTTTTGGAGGAGAGCAAAATAACATTAGTGTTGTGATAAAAATAGGAGAGGACTTAAAAAATTGTGGTGGTATTTATTTAACTAATGAGATTATGAAAGTTTTTGAGAATATTATTGGAAAAGAAAATTGTATTATATAGAACAGATAAAAAATGTACCCGGTACAAAATTTCCAAGGGCAATTTTGTACCGGGTACATTTTTTTCTCTTAAATCCATTCTCCATATTTTTTGATATAAATTTTCTTTGCAAAAATTGCAACAAAACAATATAAAATTGGAACACCAATAATAATTGAATAGTATTTAAGGCTAAGAGCAGTTAGACCAATTGCAGTACCTATAAATGTAAATGGTATAATCATAGCAATAATACTTAATAAAATAGAAGATACATAAACAGCAGTTGAAGCATGACTTTGTTTAAAAGGTATTTTGGCTGTTCGAATAATGTGCATACCAAGTAAATTGGAAACTACACTGTAAGAGAACCATATTGTTTGAAACACAGCAGCTTCATGTATATTAAAAGTATACCATACTAAAATAAACACTATTAGATCAAAACATGAACTTAAAGGTCCCATAAATAACATAAAGTTTTTTAAGCTTTTTACATTAAATTGTTTAGGCTTGGTCAAATATTCTTCATCAACATTATCTAAAGGCAAAGTTAATTGACCAAAATCATATAACAATCCTTCAACTAAAAGCTGAATAGGAGTTTCAGGTAAAAATGGTAGAAGTACACTTGCAATTATAACAGACATAACTTCACCAAAATTGAAACTTGCAGCAAGTTTAATATATTTCATTAAATTTGCATAAGTATGACGACCTTCTTTTACACCATCAAGTAAAACATGTAAATCTTTTTCAAGTAAAATTATATCAGCAGATTCTTTTGCAATATCAACAGCAGTATCAACTGAAATTCCAACATCGGAATTTATAAGTGATGGACTATCATTTATTCCATCTCCCATATATCCAACTATATTTCCATCATCTCGCAATAATCTAACAATACGAGCTTTTTGGATAGGGGATAATTTAGCAAATATATTTGTTTTTTTCAAAAGTCTTTTTACTCCTAAATCAGCAAGTTTATCTATTTGTGCACCTGTAACAATTTTCTTTGATTTAATTCCAACCTTGTCACATACACATTTTGTAACTTCAACATTATCACCAGTTAAAACAATAACTCTAATTCCATTTTTTCCAATTTTTTCAATAGAAGATTTTGCAGATTCTTTTGGGGGATCAAGAAATCCTATAAATCCCATAAGTACCATATTTTTTTCATCAGAAACTCCAAAACCAGATGTCTTATCTAAATCATTTTTCTGACATATTGCAACAACACGAAGTCCTTGTTTATTTAAATCTTTTGCAATTTTTTTAATATTTTCTTTAATTGTATTTGTAATAGGTGATACAGAACCCTGATAATCTACCATTGTAGAAATATTTAAAATTTCCTCAACAGCACCTTTGGTAATTAATTGTGTTTTGGTTCCATCATTTACAACAACTGAAAGTCTACGCCTTGAGAAGTCGAATGGAACTTCATCAATTTTTGTATATTTAGTAGAAATATCATCTAATCCATGTTCAGTACCACGATTTATAACTGCTTCATCAATATTACTTCGTAGTCCTGTTTGAAAATATGCGTTTAAGAAAGCATGTTTTAAAACTCGAAAATCTTCATTTCCCATAATATCAAGGTATTTTTCAAGAACAATTTTGTCTTCTGTTAAAGTACCAGTTTTGTCTGTACAAAGAATATTCATTGCGCCAAAACTTTGAATTGAATCAAGTTTTTTTACAATAGTTTTCTTTTTTGACATTCGTAATGCGCCTTTTGATAAAGTACTTGACAAGATAACAGGTAGTAGAAGTGGTGTAATACAAATTGCAATTGCAACTGCAAATGTAAATGATACAATAATATTATGTTTCCATACATTTAATAAAAATACAATTGGTATTAAAATCAACATAAATTTGATTAATAATTTACTAATATTTTCAATGCCTTTTTGAAAAGCTGTTTTAGGTTTTCCTGTTGTCAAAGTACGAGCAACTTTTCCAAAGTAAGTATTATCAGCAGTAAGAACAACAATTCCTTTTGCTGAACCACTTATAACATTTGTCCCCATAAAGCAAATTGTATCTATGTCTGAAAGACTATCAATTTCATCGTCAATAGGTAATTCAGTATTTTCAATCTTTTTAATTGCATCTGATTCACCTGTAAGAGTTGACTGCCCAACATATAAATCTTTTGATTCAATTATTCTGATATCAGCTGGAATCATATCACCTGCTGAAAGTATTACTGTGTCTCCTAAAACTAGGTCTTTAAAAGGAATTTTTATTTTTTTACCATTTCTAATAACTGTTGCAGTAGTTGACACTAATTCTTTTAAGGTTTCAGCAGCTAAATTTGAACGATATTCTGAAAAGAAATCTAAAAAAGTACTAATAGCTACTAAAACTAATATAACAATTATATTTGCATAATTTGGATCTTCCGCAAGATATACATCTGTGTAACACAGAACTAATGCAATACCTAACAAAATACTATTAAATGGTGTAATTAAACTTCTTAATAAATAATGATACCACTTTTTGGGCTTAGATTGAGTCACTTCATTATATCCGTATGTATGTATTTTTTTAGCAACTTCATCATCTGATAATCCCTCTTCTTTAATTTTAAATTCTGAAATAAATTCTTCTTTTGGTGTTTTACATAGATGACCATAAATTTTATCTATGTCAACATCATCTTTTTTGTCTTTTGCCATATTTGTTACCTCCTTTTTAGCATGTGACTTAAGTTTGGCATGCTTCTTTTTTTATTATATCGTTTTTTGTTTATTTTAAACATATTTATAATAGCACTATGATTTTTATAAATCAAGTGTAAAACTAGTATAATTTTGTAATAAACTGAGGAATGTAATGAAAAGCTTATATTCAAGTATTTCTTGTATTAAATAGAAAAAAAATTATTACACAACAAGCTTAGAAAAAATTACCAGAAACTCTTGATTTTTAATAGAAAGTATAGTACAATAAATATGCTAAAAAATATTCCTTTAACTTAGCGCAATAAAAAACACCTATTATTGTGGCTCGGTATAAGGAGAAATAGAAATAGGAGGTGTTATTATGACAGTAGAAAGAAAACAAGAAATCATTAATCAATATAGAAGAGATGAAAAAGACACAGGATCATCAGAAGTACAAATCGCTCTTTTAACAGAAAGAATTAATGAATTAACAGAGCATTTAAAAGTTCATAAAAAAGACAACCATTCAAGAAGAGGTCTTTTAAAAATGGTTGGAAAAAGAAGAAATTTATTAAACTACTTAGCTAAAAAAGATGAAGCTACATATAAAGAACTAATTCAAAAATTAGGACTAAGAAAATAGTTGATAAGTTGTAAGGGGGAGGCATTTGCAACAAGCAATGCCTCCTTATTAGGTAAACTAAGATTAGAAAAGTAGCTTGTATAATGTCCTAGATTTCAGAAAAAAATAATTCAAAAGAAATTTAAGATATTATAGAGGTTACAATCTAATATAGTTTACCGAAAAATATAGGTGTAAAAATAAAGATAATAGTTTTGGATAAAATAATTGAACAGATATTAAAACCAAAATGGAAGGAGTAAATATGTTTAAAAGTTATGAAACAGAACTAGCAGGAAGAAAGCTAGTAATAGAAACAGGTAAATTATGTGGATTATCAAATGGAAGTGTAGTTGTAAAATATGGAGACACAGTTGTAATGGTAAATGTTACAGCATCAAAAGAACCAAGAGAAGGAATAGACTTTTTCCCACTATCAGTAGATTATGAAGAAAAATTATATTCAGTAGGAAAAATACCAGGATCATTTGTAAAAAGAGAAGGAAAACCAAGTGATAAAGCAATATTAACATCAAGAGCAATTGATAGACCTTTAAGACCACTATTTCCAAAAGATTTCAGAAATGATGTAGTAGTTGTTGCAACAGTATTATGTGTTGAACAAGACAATTCACCAGAAATCGCTGCAATGATAGGAGCTTCAGCAGCTCTATCTATTTCAGATATACCATTTGGAGGACCAACAGCGGCAGTAAATGTAGGCTTAGTAAATGGAGAAATTGTTATAAATCCAACAGAAGAGCAAAGAAAAATTAGTGATTTAACATTAACAGTAGCAGGAACTATTGATAAAGTTGCAATGATTGAAGCAGGAGCAAATGAAGTCCCAGATGATGTAATGTTAGAAGCTATCAAAAAAGGACATGCAGAAATTGCTAAAATTTGTGAATTTATTCAAAAAATAAAAGATGAAATAGGAAAGCCAAAATTTGAATATAAATCATTTGCAGTAGATCATGATTTATATGAATTTATGGAACAAAACTTTACAGAAAAAATGAAAACAGCTGTACAAGAAGTTGATAAAGACACAAGAGACAATAATGTAGCAGCATTATCAGAAGAAATTACAGCAGCTGTAGCAGAAAAATTAGGAGAAGAAGCAGCAACAGAAAGAGCACAAGAAATTGGAGAATCAATTTATAAATTAGAGAAAAAATGTGTTAGAGATATGATTTTCTATGAACATAAAAGAGTTGACGGAAGAGCAATTGATGAAATTAGACCATTATCATGTGAAGTAGGTTTATTACCTCGTACACATGGAAGTGCATTATTTACAAGAGGACAAACTCAAGTTATGTCAATTGTAACACTTGGAATGTCAAGTGAAGCACAAGAATTAGATGGAATAGACACAGAAACAGAAAAAAGATATATGCATCAATATAATTTTCCAGCATACAGTGTTGGTGAAGCAAGACCATCAAGAGGACCAGGAAGAAGAGAAATAGGACATGGTGCATTAGCTGAAAAAGCATTAGTACCAGTACTTCCATCAAAAGAAGAATTTCCATATGCTATAAGAGTTGTATCAGAAGTATTATCTTCAAATGGTTCAACATCACAAGCAAGTATATGTGGAAGCACATTGTCATTAATGGACGCAGGTGTTCCAATTAAAAGACCAGTAGCTGGAATTTCAACAGGTTTAGTAACAAATCCAGAAAATCCAGATGATTATGTAATGTTAACAGATATCCAAGGATTAGAAGATTTTTTCGGAGATATGGACTTCAAAGTTGGTGGAACAGAAAAAGGTATTACAGCAATTCAAGTTGATATCAAAGTTGATGGATTATCATATAAAATAATTGAAGAAGCTTTTGCCAGAACAAGAAAAGCAAGACAATCTATTTTAGATGATATAATGAAACCTGTTATATCTGAACCAAGAGTAGAACTTTCAAAATATGCACCACAAATAGTTTCAACAAAAATCAAAGTCGAAAAAATCAAAGATGTAATTGGTAAAGGTGGAGAAACTATTAATAAAATAATTGACGCAACAGGAGTTAAAATTGACATTGAAGAAGATGGACAAGTTATGATTTATTCAGCAGATCAAGAAAAAGCATATCAAGCTTTAGACATGATAGAAGACATTGTTAGAGAATTTGAAGTTGGACAAATCTATTATGGAACAGTTGTAAGAACAACTTCATTTGGAGCATTTGTTGATATTGGCGGAGGAAAAGAAGGTCTTGTTCATATTTCTAAAATAGCTAATGAAAGAGTTAAAAATGTTACAGACTATGTAAAAGAAGGAGACAAAGTTCCTGTTAAAGTTATTGGTATTGATGATCAAGGTAAAATTAATCTTACTATGAAAGACCTTGTTGAACATAAAGTTGAAGAAGAAATCGAAGAAAAAATTACAGGGGATAGCGAAGATTCAAATAATGATGTAACAATAGATGAAACAAGTGAAAATGAATAAAATAAGTCCCTAAGGCACTATAATATGTGCCAAGGGGATTTTTAATTAGTTGGAAAATAATTATAATTTTGGCAAGGAAAATTTAATTCTTTTCAGACTATAAGAAAGAAAAGAGGTCAAACATGGCAAATGAAGTAAAATGGACAGAAGAGCAAAAGCAAGCAATATATGAAAAAGGAAGTAATATATTAGTAGCAGCAGCAGCAGGTAGTGGAAAAACAGCAGTATTAGTAGAAAGAATAATAAACAAAATAATAAATGAAAACATTGATATAGACAAGCTATTAGTAGTAACATTCACAAATGCTGCAGCATCAGAAATGAGAGAAAGGGTATTAGATGCAATATATAAAAAAATAGATGAAAATCCAGAAGATGAAAGACTACAAAGACAAGTTACACTATTAAATAAAGCAAGTATATGTACAATAGACTCATTTTGTTTAGATGTAGTAAGAAATAACTTTTTTGAAATAGACATTTCTCAGAATTTCAGAATTGGAGACACAACAGAAATAGAAATTTTGAAACAAGATGTATTAGAAGATCTATTTGAAGAAAAATATGAGGCAGAAGATAAAGACTTCGAAAAACTAATAAACACATATACAAGCTATAAAGATGATACACCATTAAAAGAATTAATTTTAAAGATTTACACATATATTCAAAGTAATCCATTTCCAGAAAAATGGCTACATGAAAAAATTGAAATGTTTAATCTATCAGAAAAATTAGACCAAGATTTTGCAAAAATAATTTGGGGCAAATTATTATTAAAACAAGTAGATGAAATATTGCAAGAAGGAATTATTAAATTAGAAGCTGAAAAGTCTAATTTAGCAAAATATGATGAATTACAAAAATATTTTTTAATAATAAATGATGATATAGAACAACTAGAAATGTTAAAATCTAATTTAGACTCATGGGACAAAGCATATACAATTGCTTCAAGTATTAAATTTAAAACATGGTCAGCAGATAAAAAAATAACACTTGAAGCAAAAGATATTGCAAAAGTTACAAGAGATTTAGTAAAAGAAAGCTTAAAAAAAGTATTAAATAAGATTCTTATATTTGATTCGAAAGAAGCAAATGAAGATATAAATGATATGTATGAAGTTTTAACTAAATTAGAAAAAATAATAATAGAATTTGGAGAAAAATTTGCAAAAAGAAAAAAAGATAAAAATGTTGTAGACTTTAGTGATGTGGAACATTTTGCATTAAAAATATTATTAAAAGAAGAAAAGGGAGAAGTAAAACCATCAGAAATAGCCAAAAAATATCAAGAAAAATTTGAAGAAATAGCAATTGACGAATATCAAGACAGTAACTTAGTACAAGAATATATATTAACATCAATATCAAGAGGAAACAATATTTTCATGGTAGGAGATGTAAAACAAAGTATATATAAATTTAGACAAGCAAGGCCTGATTTATTTTTAGGAAAATATAAAACATATAAAACCAAATATTATAAAACAGAAAATGATGATTTAAAAATTCAATTGTTTAGGAATTTTAGAAGTAGAAGAGAAGTATTAGACTTTTCAAACATGATTTTTGCAAGCATCATGACTGAGGAACTTGGAGAATTAAATTACACAATAGAAGAATATTTGAATTTGGGAGCGAGTTATGAAGATACAAATCAAGATTTGAGAGCTGAAATTGACATATTAAATGTTGATGAGATTACAGAAGAAGATATTGAAAGTGATTCAGCAAACAATGAAACAGACGATTTAGAAGAAAAAGAAAGAATTGAAAATATCGAATTAGAAGCAAAATTTGTAGCAAAAAGAATACAGCAATTAATATCTAATAAATTTCAAGTATATGATACTAAAAAGAAAGAAAAAAGAAATATCAAGTATAAAGACATAGTAGTTTTATTAAGATCAACAAAAGAGCCAGCACCTATATTTGAAAAAGAAATTCTAAATCTAGGAATGCCAGTATTTAGTGATTCGTCATCAGAATATTTAGAAAGCATAGAAATTCAAACTATAATGAGTTTATTAAAAATAATAGACAATCCAATGCAAGAAATACCTCTTGTAGCAGTTATGAGGTCAATGATAGGTGGATTTACAGATAATGAATTAGTTGAAATACGATTAAGTGACAAATATGATAATTTTTATAATACTATTTTGAAAGCAAAAAAAGATGTTAATAATAATTTACGAAAAAAGATTGAAATATTTTTAGACAATCTTGAAAAATGGAGAAAAGAGCAAGAATATTTGAGCTTAGATGAATTGATATGGAAAATTTACAATGATACAGGATATTATAATTATGTAGGTCTTATGACAAATGGAGAATTAAGACAAGCAAATTTAAAAATGCTATTTGAGAGAGCAAAACAGTGTGAGAACATCAGCTTTAAAGGATTATATAATTTTATAAATTATATAAACAAAATCAAAACAAGTAGTAAAGATATGGATTCTGCTAAAGTAATTGGAGAAAATGAAAATGTAATTAGAATAATGAGTATTCATAAGAGTAAAGGGCTTGAATTTCCAGTAGTATTTTTGTCAGGAACAGGAAAACAATTCAATATGCAAGACTTGAATAACAAAATATTGTTACATCCTGAAATTGGAATTGGAGTAAAATACATAGATTATGATAGACAAATAGAATATGATACACTTTCAAAACAAGCTATGAAAAATCAGATAATGATAGAAACTTTGTCTGAAGAAATGAGAGTATTATATGTTGCATTAACGAGGGCAAAGGAAAAGTTGATAATAACAGGTTATTCAACAAGTGATAAACAAAAAGAAATAGATGAAATTATATATAAATATGATAAATTAAATCCAATTATATTGAAAAAATATAAGTCTTATTTAGATTGGATAAAATTAGTTTATGTATATCATCAAGAAGAGATGGAAAAACTTGCAACAATACAAACATATAACAAAGATGAAGTGTTTAAAATGTGTGACTCAAAAGATGCTGCTGAAGATATTGATATGAAAGATGCGGAGGCTGAGCAAATAATGAAAAAGATGTCTGAATTTAAAATAGATAAAGAAGAACAAGAAAGGATTTCTAAACTTTTAGAATATGAGTACAAATATAAAAATTCAACAGCAATTCCAACCAAGACATCTGTTACAGAAATAAAGGAAAAATTGTACCCGGTACAAAATTTACCAGAGAAAAAGGAGGTTGTAGAAGCTGAAATTAAGATGCCGCTATTCTTACAAAAGGACAAAGACACTAAAATAACAAATGCCCAAAAAGGAACATTAATACATCTTTGCATGCAAAAACTTGATTTAAACCAAAAGAACTATACTTATAATGATGTGAAGGAATTAGTTAATGAACTTGAAGCAAAAAAGATTATTACATCAAAAGAAGCGGAAGCAATAAATATTAACAAAATATATCAATTTACAAAGTCAAAAATATGGAATGAAATGATAGATGCTAAGGAAGTACAAAGAGAGAAACCATTTTATATTAATCTTTCAGCTAAAGAAATATACAAACAAGACTTGGAGGAAAAAGTATTGGTTCAAGGTGTTATAGATTTATATTATATAAATTCTATAGGAGAACTTGTGTTAGTTGATTTTAAAACTGATTATGTTGAAAATAGAGATGAAAATATTTTAATTGATAAATATAGAGTGCAGTTAGATTTGTATAAGAAAGCATTAAGAAAAGCATTAAATAGAGAGATTGATAGAGTTTACATTTACTCTACATTTTTGGATAAAGAGATAAGGTATAATAATCACAATTAATATTTTTATCTTTTTATATTAGCTTTTTCAAATATAAGCAATGCAAGTAGTTATAATAATTTTAAAATGTTCAATATGATTACTATAAAAATAGAACTAATAATTCAAAAACTACTTTTTCATATTTAAAACCAACATATGCAGTTGTAACTTGCAAAAAAATAAACAAAAGGTTAAGGCAATATTAGTTTTACAAAGTTAAAAGATTATTGATGAAAAATTAGGCGCTAGATTACTTTATCTAGTGTCTTTTAATAATTTTATTTATAAATAGATATTTTTATATTTAAAGCTTTGGTGATATTTGAAACTGTAAAAATTGACATAATATAGAAAAAAGTGGTATAATACAAATAAGGAAACATAATAAATATGCATAAGATAAAGGAGGGGGTATTATGAATAAAAAAACAATATTTGTTTTTATTCTATGTTTAGTGGTATGTATTATACCAACATTTAGTAAAGCAAGTTCTAAAATTCAAATAGTGAAAGCTCCAAAAATACAATATGAAGTATCAAATGAAAAAAAATTTGTAATTAAATTAATAGATAATAATAAGATTACTTCTATATATTTAGAGAAAATTGAAAATGGAAAATCAACAGTACTTGTAAATAAAAATGCCAAAAGTGATAAAGTTGCAAAAGGAATAACAATTTCAAAAGATATGAAAAATATAAAACTTACAACAAATACATATTTAAAAACTGATTATATAAAATTTAAATTAGTAGCTTATAATGATAGTATTGCCAAAAATAAAATAGTAACATATTTTAATGTTAAAAAATATGTGAATAAAAATGAAAACAATAAATGGTATGGAGTAAATAATTCGCCACAATTAAGTTATGCTAATGGACTTACTGTAACAGTAAAAGATAATTATAAAATAAAAAATCTAATAATAAAAGATAGAAATAATAAAAATAAGAAAATTAATATAGGGAAGGAACTTGCAGGTTCTACAGAAATAATAAAAAGCTATAAAATAGATTTATCTAAACTAGTTGCTAAAAATAATGTATATTCTTTAGAAGTAACTGCAGAAGATTTAACAGGACTTAAAAAAACAGAAAAAATAATGATTAAAAAAGAAGTTACTGTATCTAATACAAATAAAAAACAAATAAAAACGAATTTAAATAGTGTACAAGTACAAGCAACAGGTGTAACTTTAGACAAAACAGTATTGATGCTAGATACAGATCACTACAATGTAGCAACATTAAAAGCAACTATAAAACCAAGTAATGTTACTAATAAGGCGATTTCTTGGTCATCTTCAGATACAAATATAGCAAAAGTAGATGCAAATGGAAACATAAAAGCAAAAAAAGCAGGAACAGTTATAATAACAGCTAAAACATCAAATGGAAAAATAGCAGAATGTAGTCTAAAAGTAATAACTCATATGAAAGAAGTTTCAAGCACTACTCCAGGAGCAGTAGAAGGTCAAGGCAATAGAAAAGGAACTTACTGGTTAGTAAAAAAAGAAAAATTTAGTGCTGAACAAGTTGAAGCATATATAAATAATGCAGAAAAGTTATGTAAAATAGGAGACTATAAAAAATATCCTGAATCAGAAGCTACTGAGATACCAATTTATAGAAAGAGTACCGGAGAAAAAGAACTTTTAAATAAGAAAAAGGGGATAAGTGCAACTAATTACTTAATATTAGTAACTTCGACAAATCAGAAACTATATATGCTACAAAAACAAAATGGAATATGGAAAAAATATAAAGAAGCGGACATATCAACAGCAAATTATTCACCGGGTAATCATAATAGATTTGATTTTTATATAGGTGCAACATATATAAATCCAGAGAAGAAAACACCTCAAGCAAATGAATTTTGGCAATGTTTAGACAAAAACAAGGATTATAGCAAACGTAAACTTGATGGCACAAATATAATTGAACCATATGCATCACATAGAACATTACATTTAGGTACAATATATCCTGATACAGGTGCGCCATCTTCTAATGGATGTGTACATGTTCCTAAATCAATACTTAACTATATAAGAAATAATAAATCAGAATTACTAGGAAGCAGAATAATTGTGTATTAACCATACTAGCAAGTAATATATTAAAAATGTTCTTTTTGTACATTCCGAAACCATTTTACACTATTAAAAGTTGTGAAAATTTGACATAAAAAGAAAAAAGAGGTATAATGTATATAGACAACATAAAGTATTTGCGTAAAATAAAGGAGGGGTTATTATGAATAAAAAAAC
>CAKPLT010000014.1 GCA_934167755.1 uncultured Clostridia bacterium | reverse complement strand
CGGTCCCTAATGACCTGGTCCCAATTTGTCCCAAAGGGAAATTATGTACCCGGTCCCTAATGACCTGGTCCCAATTTGTCCCAAAGGGAAATTATGTACCCGGTCCCTAATGACCTGGTCCCAATTTTCCCTTTTAATTAGGAAGGAAGAAGAAAGATGGACTTAAATATTACAAAATTAGCAACTTTAGATGCTGGAAAATCAAATGAATTCCTTAATAGAGTTGATTCAAAATTAATGATGGATGTTAGTAAAAGTCAAATTGTTGAAAATGATGAATGGATGAGTATGCTTGAATTTTCTATCCCATATATTGAAAAGGCTTTAATAAAAGGTATAAAAAATATTGTTACAGAAGAGGAAATTATAAAAATAGAGTTGATTAAAAAAGTAACTGTAGAAAGTGTAAAGCATTTATCTAAAAATGTTAACTTTGTTGATAGATATAACCAACAAACAGGAGAAGTTATTCCTAAAAAGATTCTAAATGCATACAAAGAAGAGACTTTTATTAATTATGAAAATAGATTTCTATATAGTTTAATAAAATTGATAGAAGATTATATGTATTTGCGTGAAAAAGATCAAGAAAGTGAATATAAAGGAAAAGATTCGCAAAAGGCTGATTATCAAGCAGAAATTAAGCTAAAAAAAGAAAAAGTTAAAGTTAATTTTAGTTATGCTACAGAAGCATCAACGAGTTTGAAAAAATCAGATAAAACAGCAGAAAGAATTCAAAATATAAAAAAATCTTTAAAAATGTTGAAATCAACAGAACTATATCAAATTCTTGACTCTAAAAGAATTATACTTGTAAAGGCACCTTTAAAAATGACTAATGTATTATTAAAAAATGTTAATTTCCAATATGCTGTTAAGCTATGGAACTACTTAAGTGAGCAAATGGAAATAAAAGATAAATCTACAAAAACAAATAAAGAATATGAAGAAAAGGGAATGACAAAAACTCTTGTTGATGAAGATATATATCTAATGCATTTGATTTTTAAAAGTAATAATATACAAGAACAGTTAAAAGGTCAAAGAAAGAGTGCAATTGAAGATAAAAATACAAGAAAAGAATTAACTGATGCAATGATTGAGAAAATTATTGAATTAAACCCAGATTTATCAGATAAAGAACTAAAACAGATGATTATGGATAAACTTGTGGTTATGAAAACTAGAAAATTAATTTCTTTAAAGCCTATAGAAGATAGATTCAAGGAAAGAATTGAAAAATATATGTCACAAGTAAAAGAAGTGAGGTTAAAGTAAATGAATAAAAACCAAGGAAAAAAAGAAGAAAACGAAAATGAGAATGGAAAATTATGTACCCGGTCCCAAATTTGCAAATGAAGAAAAAGAAAATTATGTACCCGGTCCCAAATTTCCCAATTTTCCAAAAGCCTTAAAGAAAATATGGAATGTATTTATGAAAATAGTAACAATTATAATTGCTTTAATTTCAATAATAATTATTGTTCAGAAAGTAACAAATAATACAAAAACTTTTTTAGGATACAGAATTTTTAGAGTACAAACAGGAAGTATGATTCCTAAGTACCAAATTGGAGATGTTATATTAGTTAAAGAGCAAGATATAAATAAAATAAAAATTGGTGATGATGTAACATACCTTGGAAAAGAAGGTGTTGTGAAAGGTATTCTTATAACTCACAGAGTTAAAGAAATTGAAGAAATTGATGGACAACTTGCTTTCCATACACAAGGTATTGCAAATAATCTTGAAGATCCTATTGTATATGGTGATCAAATTAATGGAGTTGTACAATTTAGAATGTTTTTCTTAACTTTAATTTGTAAAATGCTTAATAATAAATATATATTCTACTTCTGTGGTGTCTTACCTTTGACGATATATGTATTTTTCAGAGTTTTCAAAACCAGTCGCGATAAATATGAAAAAAGAATTGAAAGAGATTAGAGATTAAATTCGAAAGGATTAACAAATGAAGGAAAAAACTAAATTAAGAATAATACAGATAATGTGTATTATATCAATATTAATTACAATTTTTTCTATACAAAGAACATATGCAAAATATTTTGAAAAAGTTGACACTACATATCAAACACACATTAAAAGATGGTTAATCAATGTTAATACATATAATATACACGAAATGAATGAACTTAGCCAAGTTATGCAACCTATATTAGTTGATAATGAAAATATGAACACTAATAATACATTAGTTCCAGGAAGAAAAGGCTATTTTGAAATGTTGATAGACTATTCAGCTGTTGATTTGGCATTTGAATATGAATTCTTTATAGAACAACTAAATAATAAACCATTAGAAGACTTTGAAATTTATGGATATGAAGTTATTGATGCTGATGGAACATCAACTATTACCGAAACAAATGAAATAAAAGGCGTTATTGATCCAACAACAGAAACAGACAGTAATAGAGAAAAGAAAAGGAATATTAAAATTTTATTTAGATGGAATGATGCAAATGCTGATACTGAAGATAGTGCATCATCAGCAGGAATGAATAATTATGAAGATACTCAATTCAGGGGTGAGACAGATACTTCTGAAAATGCAGATGGACTACATACTGTTTTAAATTATAAAGCAACTATGAAATTTACTCAATATATAGAATAAATAGGGCAATTATGTACCCGGTCCCCAATTACCTGGTCCCAAATTGACAAAATTGACAGAAAATTACGTACCCGGTCCCAAATTTCCTAAATTCCATAAGCGGAGGTGAGTTATATGGAAATAAAAAATATTAAAACATCAAAATTAAATAACAAAGAATTATTAGAAACACAAAAACAAATAGAAAATTTTTTGAAGTTCTTAAATAGCGAATATGACACAGTCAAGAAATTAGAGGAGGAAAATTCATGAAAGAATTAGTAGAAAGCATAGAAAAACAAATTGATACAGATAAAGATGTTATTAACATTTTACCAAGGAATGGAATTAAAGCAATAAAGACTCTATTAGAAACAATTCAAGAAATGAAAGCTAAATATGAAGATGTTAATGAGATGCTATTAAAAGACATAGAAAATAGATTCAATGAACTTACTGCTGTTGAGGCTAATGAGGATATTCCAAAAATTGAAGCAGAAATTTTAAAGTATAATGATGC
This sequence comes from uncultured Clostridia bacterium, assembly GCA_934167755.1. Lineage (GTDB taxonomy): Bacteria > Bacillota > Clostridia > TANB77 > CAG-508 > CAG-269. The sequence continues at coordinate 47,563 of CAKPLT010000014.1, read as the reverse complement.
TGTAAGAATTACAGAGAAATGTTCTTCATATGATAAAATGGGACTTGATAAGATTACATATAATGTAAATGGATATTATAAAAGCAATCTTGAGAGACTAAATAAAGAATTAATTGATTGTGTAAAGCAATTCGAAAAAGTTGGCATAAATTTATCTGCTGATGACTTTAACATAAGCGAATATTCAAAAGAATATATGGAGGTTTTATTACAAGAAGCGCAAAATGGTCAAATTAATTCTGAAAGAATAAAAGATACTTTTGAAAAAGTGTATTGGAAATGCTCTGAAGTTGTTTCTCATTTGTATGTAAATATTAAATATATTTATGATAAATATGAGAGCGAAATTGATAAATTTTATCAAAATAAGGCAGAAGAGGTTTTGCAAAATTTTAATGCATCTGCTGAGCAGATTGAAAATAAAAGAACAGAATTGATTAAAAATAAAAAAAGATTAGAAAATATTGATAACAAAATTATTCTTGGCAAATTCTATACAGGTAGTTTAAATATAAATGATTATAAAGAAGACAATTATAAAAGAATGTATGCAGAGTTAATATCTAAAGAAGTTTCAGAATTGTCTGAATCAGAAAAAGCTGAGATGGATGAAAATATTGAGAAATTAGATAATAATTTGAGCGAATATTCAAAATATTGCGAATATAGATTTTTAGTTGATGCCATTTTAAGCATAAGAAGCGAAGAAATGAAGAAGGCTGAAGTCAACAAAGATAAAAAGGTTAAGAAAACAGAGTTTGAAATAAAAAAAGAGAATATTAAAAAAGTGACTTCAGAGATATTTAAAATAAATGAAAAATTGGACAAGCCATCAAAAGGATTTCTTTTTATAAAAAAGAGCTCAAATGACAAAAAAGATACTGCTGTAATATTACAAAGAAACAATTTGATTTTAGATTTGAAAAAGGCATATATGGAGTTAGATGATGAAATTTTGGGACAAAATATTATGCAAAATATTGATGAAACATCATCTTTACTAGATGTACTAAAACTTGCAAGTCATTATTATGGATTTATGGCAAAATCTATGATTAAGAAAAATGAAGAGATTACTGATGGAGAGATTGGTAAATTGATTAAAGAGATTAGAGATTTTGTTAATTTTTCTAATTTTACAGTAATTAATTACATTAAAATAAGTGACACCAAAGATTTGGGGGTTATTATAAAAGATAAATATAAATTGTTTGGATTACAAGTTTCTAAAGAAAATTTTCAAGAAGATAATGTTGAAGACTTGGTAAGAAAAGTTAGATTAATTGCAAATTATAACAATATCCAAAAAACAAAGTTTTCAGTAGAAGATTTGGAATATATTACAACAGTTAAAGAAATGCTAAGAAAATAAATACTAAAGAAATTAGTGTAAGGTGAGGTTCAAATTGAAATATGATGTAGAAAAAATTTCTAATAAAATTAAAAATAAAAAGATGACAAAAAAAATAATTAAGTATATAATACTTTTTGTATTAATAAGTCTTTTTATAATTAATTTAATATTATCATTTGAAGAAAATACGCATATTTTAGGAATCTATATGTTTAATATAGTTTCTGAAAGTATGGAACCAACTTTTTATAAAGATGATTTGGTTGTAGTTAGAAAATGTAGTGAAAAAGAATTACAAAAAGGCGATATTATTACTTTTAAGCAAGACGAAAGAATAATTTCACACAGAATAGATGGGATAACAAAAGAAAAAGGAGAATTAAAGTTTATTACTAAAGGAGACAATAATGAAGTAAGAGACCCTAATATGGTTGAAGCACAGGATATTTATGGAAAAGTCTTGTTTAGTATAAAAAGATTAGGAAAAATCATACATTATATACAAAATTCAAGAGGTTTTATAAACATTGTAATGTTTATAGTAATATTATTTGTTTTGATTAGTTTGAGGGATAATCAAAAAAACAGCAGAAAAATGAAAAGAAAGAAGTATGAAATAAAGAAAATAAGGGATAGTTACCATCGGGGACACTCATAATTGGTAAAAAAAATTACCAGTAGGGACACCCCTAAATAATTATTAATATACGAAATTAGTAATTATTAGAAATAAAAGTTAATAGGGGTGTCCCCAGTGGTAAAAATTTTTACCATTAATGAGTGTCCCCAGTGGTAAAATTAAAGAGGTAAAAAATTATGAAGAAAGTTGTAAAGATTATATCTAAGATAATATATCAAATACTGGTCATAGTATGTTTGATAGTGGCAGCTATAATTATTTTTCAAAAAGTTTCAGATAGCAATAGATCAATTGCTGGATATAGAATATTTAGGGTTATTACAGGTAGTATGGAGCCTGAATATGATGTTGGAGAAGTTGTTATTAGTAAAGAAGTTGACCCCAAAAATATAAAGGTTGGAGATGACATAGTATATTTAGGAACATATGGCGAGTATAGTGGTAAAATAATTATGCACTCTGTTGTTGCAATTGATAAAGATGAAAATGGCGAATTAAATTTCCACGCAAAAGGTTTACGCAGTACTAGTGTGGAGGACCCTCAAATTAAAGGTAGTCAGATATATGGTGTTGTTAAGTTTAAGTCTGGAATTTTAACTGTTTTATATAAATTAGCAACTAATATATATTCACTATTTGTTATTATTACCATTTTAGTTTTAAATGTATTTATTTCTTTTAGAGTGTCAGGAAAAGATAAAGTGCAAAAGCTAAATGAAGCTAGTGCAAATGGCAATAACTACAATTATTACAATGAATATAATGCTGATTATAATGATAATGATTCATACAGTAATGAAGATGATGATGAAGACGAATATTATGAAGAAAATAGTAACGAAGAACAAGAAAATGAAGAAGATGACGATGAAACAGAAGAAGATGAAATTGATGATGATGAAAACTAAAACAAAGTGCTAGTTACAAATGGAAAATTATTTTTAAGATTCAAAAGATAGAATGGAGGATTTATGAATATATTACGTGAATTCAGGCGTGCTACAAAAAGAAGTATAGCAACTCGAATTAGATTAGTCTTGCTATTTTCTGTAATATTAATAGTAAATACCTATGCATGGTGGAGTGCAACTCAAGATGTCAAATTGGACTCTTTGAATGGTGATGTTACATCTTGGGATGTAGCATACTATGTAAATGAAGATGAAAATGAAATCTTGGATACTATGGCATCTTTTACGATAGATGAATTATACCCTGGAATGCCAGAGAGGGAAGATGTTGCTCATATTTATAATATTGGAACAACTGGTACAATTATAAATTATGAATTAATATCTGTAAAAATTTTTGGTGAAGAGGTTTTGGACGAGTTAAAAACAAATGGCTCAATAACAAAAGAAGGAAACACTACACATATTTTTTCTGATAAGACAAAATATCCATTTAATATAAGCTATACATTTGATAAAGATAAATTATCAGGTAAATATGTTGATAGTAATAAAACGCCAAACGCAGAGGCAACATTTAAATATAATTTAAATTGGGATTTTGAATCAGGTACTACTGATGCAGAAAAACTTGAAAAAGATACTATTGATACAGTATTTGGCAAAAATGCATATAAATATTACCAAAATGCTGAAAATGACTCAAACAAAGCAATAGAAATATATGTAAAAATAACAAGTTCAATAAATAGAGAGGATAAAAGTGGTTCATAAAAATAAAGACTTAAGCTTAGGAAAATGAAGAGCTTTAAGCAATTTATAATATACAAATATTACATTTATATTACAAAAAAACAATGATTTTGTAATGTAAATGTAATACAAAATTTGTTGACAAAAATATAAAGTCTAAGTATAATGTTAATAGATTGTTGAATAAAAATATTTTTTGAAGAACCAGGTGAAATTATGGCGAATGAAGAAATAAGAAATGAACAAACACTTGAAGAGCAAGTAGAACAAACAACGGCAGAACAACGAATTGAACAAAAAGCAAAAAAAGAAAAAAGAAAAAAAATAAGAAGTAGAATTCTCCAAATTTTATTAATAGTAATAATATTATTTTTAATAAATTTGTACATTATTTTATCAATATTTTATAAAGGAGAGAATTTTACAGTAACGCTTGATAGTGAATACGGAAGAGAAAGTGGCTTAGTAATATATGAAGAACAAGCCAATAAATATGCAAAGACATTTTTAAGGTCAAAAGACATAGAATATTTTACGGACATTTCAGTAAACTGGCTGCCAGAAAATATAAATGATGAAGGTGAAGGATCACATAATGGCAAAAACTACATAGCATACACTTTCTACGCAGAAAATATGGGGCAAGATACAATTAATTATTGGACAACTATAAAAATTGATGATGTAATAAAAAATGTAGATGAAGCAATCAGAGTTATGGTTTTCAAAAATGGCAACAAAGTAATTTACGCCAAAAACAATAAGACAACTGGAGAAACTGAACCAGGTACAGTATCATTTAAAAATGATGATACAGTAATGTTAGAATTATCAGAAAACTTCAAAGTTGGTGACATAGATAAATATACTGTTGTTATTTGGGTAGAGGGGGATGATCCGGAATGCAAAGATGATTTAATTGGTGGAGAAATAAAAATGCATATGACTCTTACCGAGGAACATATCTTGCAGAATGACATTCAGCAAGACAAAAGATAAAATTGTTTATAAAATTTAAAAAATATAAAGAAAATAAAAGAAAAGGAAGGAAGAAAAAAATGGAACAAAACAAACAAAAGAATTCAAAAAGAAGATTAAATTCTTTAATATTGCTTGTAGCATTTACAGCAATAATGTTGATAGTATCAACATACGCATGGTTCTCTACACAAAAGAATGTATCAATCTCTAATTTGCAGGGAACAGTAAAAGTAGCAGAAGGTCTAGAAATTTCACTAGACGCAAATAGCTGGTCACAAGAAATTGACTTTAGTAAATATTCAGATGATATGACAGCTTTAAAGAAAAAGTATGGAGAAACAGAACACAATGTTATACCTACAGAATTATTACCAGTATCAAGTAATGGTGCAGAAGGAATAACTCCACAAGATGGACAAGCGGTATTAGAAGTACCTTTTTATAGAGGTATAGCTACACAAGCTAATTTTAAATGGAAATTAGAAACAATTACAAAAACAGAAGGAGTTGCTTCAACAAAAACAGCATCAGATGTTGATTTCCCTGGATATTATGCAATTGATTTATTCTTAAGAAACTCTGGTTTAAAAGGTGAAGAAGTTGAAGGAACAGCAAAAGAAACACTTCAATTATCAGCTGGTTCAAAAGTAGAAGTTTTAAGTAGTGGTATGGAAACAACAGGTTTACAAAATACACCTAGAGTTGCATTTGCTATGTTCAATGGTTCAGCAGGTGTAACAGCAGCTCAAGCTGATGTATTAACTGGAACAGTAGGAGCTGGTATTGGAATTAGTGATGTTGCTATATGGGAACCAAATGCAAATGCTCACGTTGCAAACTCTGTAACAAACTTTAATGATATTACATGGAAAACAGGAGAAGCAGCAAAATATATTGCTGATGTAAATGGAAAAGCATATGCTAATGAAGAATATTTACCAACATATGCATTAACAACAGGTTCAGTTGGTCAAACATATGATGACTTATATAACTGGGATGGAACAACAAATGCTGGATTATCAAAACAGATTTCTTTACAAACAGCTGCAGGAGCTACAGATGCTGTTAAGAACTTAATAAGTGTAAAAAGTGCTGAAACATCAGTATATCCAGTTGGTAAAACAGGAGAAACTACACAATTCCAAATGTTAAAAAATAAAACATTAAGAATAAGAATGTATGTATGGCTTGAAGGACAAGATCCTGACTGTGTAAACTATGCATCACATGGTGGAGGAATCAAACTTAACATCGGTCTATGTAAAGGTGAAGATGTTGGATAAAATTTAGGTAAAATATTTTACATATATAAATAAAAAGAATCGTCTTATAAAACAGAGGCGGTTCTTTTTGGGTGTGGGTAAATAAAATGTGAAATGGCAAAAAGGGGACAGGTACAAAATTTCCCTTTTGTATAATTAAAGACTTAATAAAGGTTTTAATGAAAAGGGAAATTTTGTACCTGTCCCCTTTTTGCCCTGCTACTAATACCAAAAAACTTTCCTAAAATTATTGAAAAAAAACATACACTATGATATATTGTGAAAGAAATAAAAGAACAAAAAACAAAGCAAAATAGTACTAACTAAAGATAAAAAATAGATAGTAAAGAAAGAGGAAAAGAAAATGTTATTTGCAAGACCTGGAAAATTTGAACCATGTGGAATGTTCACAAAAGGACATTTTGAATTAATAATTATAACAATTATATGGATAGTAATAGCAATAAAAAATACAATGAACAAAACAAAAGAAGAAGTATCAAAAATTATAAAAAGATGTACAATAACAATGTGGATACTCGAAGTCATAATGATAACATTTAAAATATCAACAGGAGATACAAAAAATTTAAACAATTATGTACCATTATATTACTGCAGTTTGTTACTATATGCAGGACTACTAAGTTCATTTGCAAAGGGAAAATTAAAAAGAGTAGGTGATGTATTTTTAGCAACAGGAGGCATAATAGGAGGAATAGTATTTATGATATTACCAACAACTTCATTACCTGCATATCCAATGCTACATATAGTAAGCTTGCATAGCTTTTTGTACCATGGGACAATGGTATATTTAGGACTATTAATAAATATAACACATTATATAGAATTGCATTTATCAGACATAAAATATTTTGCAACATTGGTTGGCATAGTTTGCATATTTGCATATATTATAAATCAAATGTTTGACAGTAATTTGATGTTCATTTCAAAAAACTTTCCAGGTACGCCACTAGAAATTTTATATAATATAACTGGTCCATTTTTTACACTTATAATAAGTGCAGCACAGATGACTTTACCATTTTATATAATATATTTTATAAGAAATTTTTATGATAAAAAACATGAAAAAATTTATAGCTAGGATGAAAGAGATGAAGAATAAACATATAAAAATAATATTTGTAATTATAAGTATTTTATTTATAATTCCATCAATAATATACATAGTTTTTAATAAAACAACATTAGGCTTTAACATATACTATAATTTTTTTATAACAGAAAGAATTAGCAAAACTATATCAACAATTATATATTTAATATTATTTGTTTCTATTTCAGTGTTATATGTAAAGATAATAAAAGAAAAAATGATATTTGAAAATATAAAAGATGTTTTTAAATATGTTACTATAATAAGTATTGTATTTGGTTTTATGCTACCGTGGACAAGTAGTGACATATTTTATTATATGGGTGTTGGGGAACTTGATGCAGTATACAAACAAAATCCGTATTATATATCAATGAAAGAATATTATGAGCAAAATTATGAAAGCATAAAAAACGATAGCATATTTAAACAGGGAGCTAACAATGTTTGGGCAGGAACAACAGCTGTTTATGGACCACTTGCTCAATTAATATTTAAATTATGTGCTTCATTATCTTTTAAAAATATTAATGTATGTTATGCAATATTTAAATTGATAAATATAATTGCACATATATTGAATTGCTATTTAATATATAAAATAACACATAGAAAGAAATTTTCAATTATATATGGATTAAATCCATTTATTTTGTTGGAATTCATAGGGATTGGACATAATGATATAATAGTAGTATTTTTTATATTATTATCATTATATTATTTGTTAAAAAAGAAAAATATATATTTAAGTGTTTTATCATTAGCATTAGCTACTAGTATAAAATATTTTACAATATTGTTGTTACCAACTATTATACTATATCATTTTAGAAAAGAAGACAAAATTTGGATAAGATTTTTAAAATGTATAGAATATGGTTTGATGTTTTTGGCAGTTATAGCATTATTATACATACCATATTTTAAAGATTTAAATGTTGTATTAGCAATGTTACCTCAAGGAGAAAAATATTCAAAGTCTATTTATAGTGTATTATTAATTGTGAAAACTGATTTTATGTTTTGGATTAAAGGTGCAATGATTATGCTTTTTGTGACATTTTATATAATGTCTTGTTTAGATGCTTTGATTAATCAAAGAGGTAATTTTGTGGAATTATTAAGAAAATATAATTTTGCATTAATTTTATTTTTATTAATTTTATCAACTTCTCAACAATGGTATTTAATATGGTTGTTTGCAACAATAATGTGGCAAAAGCCAAGAATGATAAAAAGTATAATTGGAATAACATTAGCAGTAGAAATTGCTAATAGTATATATATGTTTATGAGTGAATGGTATATATATGATGTCTATTATATAGGAATAATTGTATGTATAATGTTCTTATGGAACAATTTTACAAATAAAAAGTATTTTAAAGATAGGAGTACTCAAATTGAAAAGATTAGTGTTAATTGATGGAAATAGTATAATGAATAGAGCATTTTATGGAATTATGGGAAGTAAAATGCTAACAACAAAAGATGGAAAATATACAAATGCTATATATGGATTTTTAGCAATAATGTTTAAAATTTTAGATGACATAAAACCAGAATATTTGGCAGTGGCATTTGATTTAAAAGGTCCAACTGCGAGACATGAGTTATATAAAGAATATAAGGCAAATCGACATGGAATGCCAGAGGAACTTGCAGAACAAATGCCTGTTATTAAAGAAGTATTAAAGGCTATGAATATAGATATAATTGAAAAACAAGGATATGAAGGTGATGACATTTTAGGAACTCTTGCAAAATATGGTGAAAAACAAGGGCTTGATGTTGTTATTCTTTCAGGAGATAGAGATACTTTTCAACTTGCAAGTGACAATATTACAATAAGAATACCAAGAACTAAAGGTGGAAAGACTGAAACAGAGGATTATACTAGAGAAAAAGTTCTTGAAGAATATGGTTTGGAACCAGAACAATTAATAGAAGTAAAAGCTTTACAAGGTGATACATCTGACAATATTCCTGGTGTTCCTGGAATTGGTCCTAAAACTGCAATTTCACTAATTCAAAGATATCATACTGTAGATGAATTATACAAAAAAGTAGAAGCTGGTGAAGATGATTTAAAAGGAAAGCAAAGAGAAAATATTGTTAATAATAAAGAGATGGCTGAACTTTCTAGAAAACTTGGAGAAATAAATACAAATGTTCCAATTGAGGATACTTTAGAACAAATAAAGCTGGAAGAGTGGGACAGACCTAAAGTTTTAAAACTATTTGAAGAACTTCGTTTTAATAGATATATAGATAAATTCGGATTAAGAAATGTTTCAACTAATGGTGTTGATGAAACAAATAGTAAAGAAACTGATAAAGAACAACATTTAGAAATTATAGAAACAGATAAAATTCCTAGTTTAAAATTTAAAATTGAAAAAAATAACGAAATAAAGAATAAAAATGAAAAAGATTGTCAAGAAGTAGAAAAATTATATTATTTCTTGCAAACAAAAGAAAATAGCAATCCTGATGATATAATAAAAAAGGAAATAACAGGAATAAGTATATATTCACAAAATAAAATATATTATATAGTTTCACACGAGGGATTTAAAGAGCAATTAAAGAAGATATTTGAAGATGAGCAAATCGAAAAATATGGATATGACTTAGCACAGGATTATATTCTTTTAAAACAAATTGGAATTACAATGAAAAATATAGTATATGATGCAAAAATAGCTGCATATATACTAAATCCAACAAGTAAATACACAATAGATGTAATTTCAAGAGATTATTTAGAGATAGATAATGCCGAATATTTGAAAAGTCAAGGTATAAAAGAAGATGGAAATGAGCAAACATCATTATTTGATACTAGTGAAAAAAATAGTCAAAGAGAACAAAATGAAAAGATTGAAAATTGCTTATATGCAGAAGAAGTTTTTAAATTATCAGAAGTAACTATGAAAAAATTGGAAGAAATAGATGCAATTGATTTATTTAAAAATATCGATATGCCAACAGTAGAGGTTCTTGCAGAAATGCAATGGAATGGAATGTATGTTGATGTGCAGGAATTGGAAAGTTATGGACAATCACTAAAAGATAGATTAGAGGTCTTAACAAGAGAAATATATGAACTTTCTGGAGAAGAGTTTAATATAAACTCAACAAAACAATTAGGAGAAGTTTTATTTGAAAAATTAAAGTTAACAGTAGTAAAAAAGACAAAGAGTGGGTATTCAACAGATGTAGATGTTTTAGAGAAGCTAAGAGATGAACATCCTGTTGTTGAAAAAATATTAGAATATAGACAATTGATGAAATTAAATTCAACATATGTAGAAGGAATGAAACCATATATAAATAGCAAAACAGGAAGAATACATTCATTTTTCCATCAAACAATAACAGCAACAGGTAGAATCAGTTCAACTGAACCAAATCTTCAGAATATCCCAACAAGGTTTGAACTTGGAAAGCAATTACGAAAAGTATTTAAACCAGCAGATGGATGTTTGTATATAGATGCAGACTATTCACAAGTTGAATTAAGAGTTCTTGCGCATATATCAAATGATGAACATATGGTTCAAGCATTTAATAATGGAGAAGACATCCATAGACAAGCTGCATCAAAAGTATTTAATACACCAATAGATGAAGTTACAAAAGAACAAAGAAGTAATGCAAAAGCTGTAAATTTTGGAATAGTCTATGGGATAAGTGACTTTGGACTTGGTGAGCAACTACACATTTCAAGAAAGAAAGCAAAACAATATATTGAACAATATTTAGAGCAATATTCAGGAATAAAGAGTTTTATGGATAATGTTGTTGAACAAGCGAAGGAAAAAGGGTATGTTGAAACATTATTTAATAGAAGAAGATATATACCAGAATTGAAATCAAGCAATTATATGGTACGCCAATTTGGGAGTAGAGCTGCTATGAATACGCCAATTCAGGGAACAGCTGCAGATATTATGAAAATTGCAATGATAAATGTTTTGAAAGAGTTAAAATTGAGAAAAATGAAATCTAAAATTGTACTTCAAGTTCATGATGAGATGATGATTGAAGCTACATTAGATGAGATTGAAAATGTTAAAGAAATTTTACAACAGTGTATGGAAGGTGCGTGCAAATTAAATGTGCCTCTTATTGCAGAAGTTTCAGAAGCAAGCAATTGGTATGACTGCAAGTAGGATATGTAAATTTGGGACCGGGTACATAATTACCCAGGGTAATTATGTACCCGGTCCCAAATTTACACCATTTTCTAATCTAAAAGGAGAGATACAATTGAGCAAAAAAAATAAAAAGTCAAGTAAAAAGGCTAATATGTTATTTAAAATTTTATTGATGGTTATAATAATTATATTAATAGCCCTAGTGATGAAACCTTTAAAGAAACTAATGACTCAAAGAATATATAAAAAAGAATATTCAGAATATGTTAGTAAATATGCTGAAGAGTATGATGTTGATGAAAATTTGATTTATGCATTAATAAAGGCAGAAAGCAATTTCAATGCAAAAGCTGTTTCACATCAAAATGCAAAAGGATTAATGCAATTGATGCAGTCAACTGCACAAGATTTAGCTAGTAGAAGTCAAATAAGTCTTACAAATGACAACATTCTGGAGCCAGATGTTAATATTAATTTAGGTACTCAATACATTGCATCATTGTTAACTAAATATGATAGCATAGAGGTGGCTCTTGCGGCATATAATGCTGGAAGTGGTAATGTTGATAAATGGATTAAAAATGGTACAATTAAAGCTGATGGTTCAGATATAGAAAATATTCCATACAAAGAGACTAATACATATGTCAGAAAAATAATGAGAGATTATAAAATTTATGATGAACTTGATACATATTGACAAATTTGCAATAGATTGTTAATATATAAGCAGATGAAAAGCAGATGAAAAGTATATAAAAAAATAGATAACAGTAAGAGTGAATGAAAAACATGAACTTGATAGTTTATAATTTAGGAGGTTCAAATGATATTGTATCCAAATGCACACTTTAATAATGTAAGGGAAATTACAATAGATTTTTTACAAAACAATAAAATAAATGCATTAATTTTAGATGTGGATAATACATTAATAGACTATGATAAGAATCTGTCACCAGATACAATAAAATGGGCAGAAGACTTAAAGGAAAATAAAATAAAATTATATATATTATCAAATACAAATAAACAAGAAAAGGTTAAAGAAGTTGCCAAAAAACTTCAAGTGGAATATATTTATTTTGCAAAAAAACCATTAAAATCAGGATTTAGAAAAATTCAAAAAATTTTAAAAGAAGAATCTAAAAATATTGGAGTTGTTGGTGACCAAATTTTTACAGATGTTGTTGGTGGGAACAGATGTAAAATGTTTACAATTTTAGTAGAACCAATTGCTGAAAAAGATATTTGGATTACTTTAATTAAGAGACCAATAGAAAATGCGATAAAAAGAAAATATATGAAAAAACAAGAACAAAAATATAAGGTAGAAAATAAATAACAAAGGAAAGGGAGTATGGCATAAGCCATACAAGAGTAGGAGAAAATGTATATAAATGATACGCATATAGGATTTTACATAGTTGCTGCAATAGTAGGATTGTTAATTGGACAATTTTCAGACTGGATGAATAAACGATTACCAGAAAATAAAAAGATATTTTCATTAGACATATTTAGAGAACATAGAATTCAATTTAGACCTAATTATATTATAATGCTTGTAACATCAGCAATTTATCTTGGATTAATATATAATTTCGGAATACATAATAGTTTGATAGGAAACCTTAATTTAATAAAATACATAATATTAACGCCAATGCTTTTATCAGCATTCGTAATAGATTATAAACACAAAATTATACCTGATAGGCTTAATTTGACAATTTTTGAAGTTGGAATTGTGATTGCATTTTTATATGGATTTTCAAATGTTGCAATAACAATGGACTTACTATTGGGAATGCTTGCAGGAGGAGCAATATTTGCAATAATAGCATTAATAGGTGGAATGATATATGGAAAAGAAGCGATGGGATTAGGAGATGTCAAATTTATAGCGGCATTAGGTCTATATTTCGGATTTACAAATATAATAATAATTTCTATAATGTCATTTTTATTAGGGGCAATTTTAGGAATAATTTTGATAGTTTTCAAAATAAAAAAATCAAATGAATACATACCATTTGGACCATTTATAGTAGTTTCTACATTTATATGTATGTTTTTACCGGCAGAACTAATAATTGGTACAATGAGAACAATTTTTACACTTGGCATTTATAAAAGATAGAAAGGATGTAATCAAAAATGAATCGAAAAATGCAATGGTTAAGAAATCAACTGTTAAGCTTAGATTTACAGGGAATGATAGTTTCAAATCCAATAAATATTAAATATCTAACAAATATCGAAGCAGAAGGTATTTTATTAGTAACAAGAAAAGAAAATTTATTTATAACAGATGGAAGATATATTGAAGATGTGCACAATACATTAACATTATTTGATGAGATTGTTGTATATGATTCAAGAGGATTAACGAAAGATGATTACGAGAACTTTTTTATGTTTTGTGAAAATGTTGGTTTTGAAGAAAATTATGTTACATATGCAAAATATAAAGAATATATTCGTAAATATAAAATAAATAGTTTAGTTGAAACAGAAAATATGCTTGAAAAGCAAAGAATGGTAAAAGATGAAGAAGAAATAGAGAATCTTCGAAGAGCATGTAAAGTTACAGACGAATGTTTTGAACATATTGTAAGTTATATTAGACCTGGAATGTCAGAAAAACAAATAGCCAGAGAAATTGACTATTACTATTACAAACATTCGGAAGGACTATCATTTGATACAATCGTTGCATCAGGTGAGAATTCATCAAAACCTCATGCTGTTCCAACAGACAGAAGGATTCAAAATGTAGATATAATAACGATAGATATGGGTTGTAAAATAAATGGATATTGTTCAGATATGACGAGGACAATTTTTGTTGGAGACATCCCAGAAGGAGCAAAGCAAGTATATGATTTAGTTTTGAAGAATCAAGAACAAGTCTTACAAGATATGAAAGATAATGCTAATACAAAACAAATTTCAAAAATGGTTGATAATGACTTTAGATTGAATAACTATGATTTAATTCATGCATTAGGTCATGGCGTCGGATTAGAGATTCATGAAGGACCAATTTTAAGTATTAATTCTGAAAATGTTTTGAGAGAAAATATGGTTGTTACTGATGAACCTGGTATTTACATTGCAGGACAGTTTGGAGTTAGAATTGAAGATACAGTTCTCATTACTAAATATGGATGTGAGCCTCTTACAATGTCACCTAAAAAATATGTGATAGTAAAATAAGAAGAAAGAGGGGGAAATTTGGGACCAGGTACATAAATTTGGGACCAGGTACGTAATTTCCTTTTGGAAATTACGTACCTGGTCCCAAATTTACATACCTGGTCCTCAATTTTCGAAAGGAGAGCTATGAAAGGAATAATAATAGGAAATATATCTAACATATATGAAATAAAAACAAATGAAGGAATATATGAAGCATATGCAAGAGGAAGATTTAAAAATGAAGAAATTACTCCGCTTGTAGGAGATACAGTTGAAATTCAAATTACTGATGAAACATCAAAAACGGCTATTATAGAAAAGATAGAACCAAGAAGGAATGAAATTAAAAGACCTAAATTAGCAAATATAGACCAGATTGTTTTTATTATTTCAACTAAAAATCCGAAACCAGATTTATTGATGTTGGACAAACAACTAGCTTATGTAGAAATGCTGGGAATTGAACCAATAATTGTAATAAATAAAATAGATTTACAAGATACATATAAACAGATTCAAGAATTGTATACAAATGCTGGTTATAGAACGATTATTACAAGTGCAAAACAGGATAAAGGGATAGATACACTTAAGAAAATGTTAACTAATAAAATTAGTGTATTTTCTGGAAATTCTGGTGTTGGAAAGTCTAGCATAATAAATGCTCTTTTTGGAATAAACAAAACCCAAGAAGGTGAAATTAGTAAAAAAAACAAGAAGGGAAAAAATACAACTACTGATACAAAACTGTATGAGTTGATGGAAAATACTTATATTGCGGATACGCCTGGATTTTCAAGTTTTGAAATAAATGAAATTGAAAGTTTTAATTTAGATAAATATTTTAGAGATTTAAAAAAAGAAATACCAAATTGTGAATTTGTACGGATGTACACATATTAAAGAAGAAAGTTGTGGTGTTAAAAAGGCTATAGAAAATGGCAAAATTTCTCAAGAACGATATGCTAGATTTTGTAAAATTTACGAAGAACTTAAAGATAAAGAAAAGCATAGATGGTAAATAATGCTTGATATTTAATAAAACTAATAGTAGAATATAGGTGGAAAAGGAGGAATGGGAGATGGTAGAAGTATCAACATCAATCCTAACAGTGGAAAAAGGTAAAGAAGCAGAGATATTTTTTTCATTAGAAAAATCTAAAACAGATTATTTTCATATTGATGTTATGGATGGTAAATTTGTAGAAAAAGACACATATCAAAATATGTTAGAATACAGTAGTTATATCAGAAGAATTTCTAATTTGCCGATGGATATACATTTAATGGTAAAAGATGTGGAAACAGGAATTGAAGTTTTTTCAGCTGTTGAGCCTAATATAATAACATTTCATTTAGAAGCGTGTAAAAATAAAGAAGAAGTTATGAAAAATATTAATTTGATAAAGGAAAAAGGTTCAAGAGTTGGAATTGCAATAAAGCCTGAAACATCGATTGAAGAAGTTTATGAATATCTACCATATATTCATATGTGCTTAGTAATGACTGTTGAGCCAGGAAAAGGTGGTCAAACACTAATAACAGATATGTTGGCAAAAATATCAGAATTGAAATCATATATAGAACGAAAAAACTTAGAAATAGATATTGAAGTGGATGGTGGAATAAACTTAAAAACAGCTCAAAGAGTTAAAGATGCGGGGGCTAATATTTTAGTAGCTGGAACAGCAATTTTAATGGCATCAGATTATAAAGTTATTATTGATGAACTAAAAGGAATTGCATAGGCTTAGATTCTAAGAATATTTTTTAACAATAAATAAAAGCTAAAAAGGTTTATAGGTTTAGCCATAAAAATCTAAATTTTGTACAAGGGATAGTGAAAGATTATGTTAAATTTAAAACTTAATTTAAAAAACACAGGTGTAGAGCAAAAAGCAATTATGAAATACAAAGAAAAAGTTGAGCAAATTCATGAAGAACTACATAAAAGAGCAAATGATGAGAATGATTTTGTTGGGTGGCTTGAATTGCCAACAAAGTATGACAAAGAAGAATTCGAGAGAATAAAAGCATCAGCAAAAAGAATACAAGATGATTCAGAAGTACTTGTAGTTATTGGGATTGGTGGATCATACTTAGGAGCTAGGGCAGTAATAGAAAGTTTAACAAATACATTTGACAATATGTTGCCAGAAGAAAAAAGAAAGCATCCACAAATATTATATGTAGGGAATAATTTAAGTCCAAACTATATAAATGATTTAATTGAAGTACTTGGAACAAAAGACTTTTCAGTAAATGTAATATCAAAATCAGGAACTACAACTGAGCCGGCAATTGCTTTCAGAATTTTTAGAGAAATGTTAGAAAATAGATATGGAATAGAAGAGGCAAGAAGTAGAATTTATGTTACAACAGATAAAGAAAGAGGAGCATTGAAAACACTTGCAAAATCAGAAGGTTATGAAACTTTTGTAATTCCAGATAATGTTGGTGGAAGATACTCAGTATTAACAGCTGTAGGACTATTACCAATTGCAGTAGCTGGAATAGATATAGACAAATTAATGGAAGGTGCAAGAACAGCTCAGACAAAATATGAGGACTCAAATTTAAAATACAATGCATGTTATCAATATGCAATTGTTAGAAATATTTTATACAAATTGTACAAAAATACAGAAATATTAGTTAATTATGAACCTAAAATGCACTATTTTACAGAATGGTGGAAGCAATTATTTGGAGAAAGTGAAGGAAAAGATCAACTTGGAATATTCCCAGCAGGAGTTGATTTTACTACAGATTTGCATTCAATGGGACAATATATTCAAGAAGGAAGAAGAAATCTATTTGAAACAGTAATAAGAATAGAAAAATCAAATTCAGATATTGAAATTAACGAAGATGAAGATAATTTGGATGGATTAAACTATTTAGCTGGAAAAGGTTTAGACTATGTAAATAAAAAAGCTATGGAGGGAACAATTGATGCACATATTTCAGGTGATGTTCCTAATATAGTAATAGAATTACCTACTTTAACAGAAGAAACTGTCGGACATTTGATTTATTTCTTTGAAAAAGCTTGTGCTATGTCAGGTATGATTCTTGGAGTTAATCCATTTAACCAACCAGGTGTTGAAAAATATAAAAAGAATATGTTTAAATTATTGGAGAAACCAGGATATTAAAAATAGAGTTGGGCAATTATGTACCCGGTCCTTGATGACCCGGTCCCAAATTACCATATGTAAAAAATGTACCCGGTCCCAAATTACCACATGTACTTAATTAATTGGAGGAACAATAATGATTGTAGAAAATGAATACACAGTAAAATTATCAGAAATAGATAGAAACAACAAAGTAACCAATAAAGCAATATTAAGCTATCTTGAAGATGTAGGTGGAAAACATTCAAATATTGCAGGATATGGAATATTAGATATTCCTAAAACACACTTAACTTGGTTGCTTTTAGAATGGAAATTACAAGTAATAAGAAGACCAAATTATAATGAAAAAATTAAAGTTACAACTTGGTCAAAAGATACTGTAAAATGTTATGCATATCGAGATTTTGAAATATATGACGAACAAGGAATTTTAATAGTTCGTGCAACATCAAAGTGGGTTTTAGTTAATACTGAAAAGGTTAGAATTGTAAAGGTAGAACCGGAATTGCATAAAAAATATAAACCAGAATTGGACAAGTTTGCTTTTAAAGAAAATGGTGAAAAAAACGATTTCCCTAAAATACAAGTACCAGAGGAATACCAATATGAAACAGAATATGTTGTTAGAAAATCAGATATAGATGTGAATAATCATATGCATAATTTAAATTATATGGACTTGGCAAATGAGGCTTTACCAGATGAAGTGTATAAACTAGGTGAATTAAATAATGTTAGAATTACATATAAAAGAGAAATAAAATTAGGAGAGATTGTTAAGTGTGAGTATAGTTTAGTGAATGGAAGACACTTGGTGGTTGTTAAAAGCAGTGATGAAAAAATTATACATGCATTAATAGAAATGTATTAATATTTAGAATGGGTAATTTGGGACCGGGTACTTAATGACCTGGTCCCAAATTGCATATTAAAATGGTAAAAAATGTACCCGGTCCCTAATTAACTGGTTCCATTTTTTATTCTAACTGCTTCAAAATCTTTAATAATTTATACCCACTTAAACTAAAATCAATAATTTCACTAATAAAAATGGAAATAACATATCCACTAAAACCCCAAATAGGAACTAAAAAATAAATAAAAGCAATACTAATAAGGCAGTCAAAAACATTTATAATCATAACATCAACTTGAGCATCTAAACCTTTTAAGATGCTATCAATAACAATATCTAAGTACATAATTATAAGTAATGGCGAAAGGATACGCAAATATTTTGCAATTTCAGACTTATGGTAAATAAAATTGCTAAGTTTGTTTGAAAAAGCAAAAATAAAAATTGATACAATTACAGAAAAAATAAAAGTGCAAATCAAAATAAATGATGAAACACTTTTTATTTTTTTATATTTTTCTTGAGTATAATATCTTGAAAATTCAGGAATAAGCAAACTACTAAAACTTGCAATTAAACTTACAGGGAACATTATAATAGGTAATGCCATACCATTAACAATTCCATAAGAAATGAGAGAATTTGAAGAATTCATTCCACTTTTTTGCAAACTTGAAGGAATAATTAATTGTTTTATTGTTGACAGTCCAGAACGCAAATAAGATGTTAAGGCAATAGGTATGGTAATACGCAAAATTCTCTTATTATAACTATCTAAATCTTTATATCTTGATTTAATAAGTGAACTATGTTTATCTTGAATGTATAAAACATATAAATGTAGAAATGATGTGATTTCTGAAATCACATCTGCTAAAATTAGTGAATAACAAGCATAGTCTATTCCGTCAGGCATAAAATGTTTGAGCAAAATAAAAGTACACAAAATTTTTACAAATTCTTCGAAAAATTTTGCAAAAGCATTTTTGTAAACACGCCTAACAGCTGTAAAGTAACCATTTATAGCTGATGACATTGAAATAAAAGGAAGGGCTATACATATTAAGTATATTACTTTTTTACTAATACGGTTGTGTAAACAACGGATGGTTATAAAATCAGCAGCGAAAAAAAATATTAAACTTGCACAAATACTAAAAACAAGGCTAAAAAATATACATTTTCTAGCTACTTTTTTTGCACCAATTTCATTTTGACACGCAAGTTCTTCAGAAACAATTCGTGTTGAGGATATATTTATTCCTGCTGATGCAATTGTTATTCCAAACATATATATAGACATAACAAGTGAAAATACTCCAACGGCTTCTTCACCAATTGTGTTTGAAATATATATACTGAAAAACATTTGTATTATTTGTAATAATACAGTACTAACTAATAAAATTATAGTATTTAATATGAAAATTTTTAATACTTTCAATTAGTGAGACTCCTTTCGTAAAAATGTCAATTATGTACCCGGTACTAAATTATCAAAATGTGTAATTACGTACCCGGTCCCCAATTACCCGGTCCCAAATTACATTTCCACCTGGCTCATAACTAAATATATAAAAACATTGCAAAAATAGAACACATTTGATATAATTCATACATAATTTGAAAAAGAAAAAAGCGTTATTAGAAAGGAATTAGACTATAAATGAAAAAAGAATTATCACAAGAAAATGTAGATAATAATATATCTTTGGTAAGACCAGAATTAGAAGATAGGCAAGAAGAAAGATTAGAAACATCATTAAGACCACAAACACTAGATGAATATATTGGTCAAACAAAGGTTAAAGAAAATATGAAAATATATATAGAAGCAGCCAAAAAAAGAGGAGAAGCACTCGATCATTGCTTATTTTACGGACCTCCTGGACTTGGAAAGACTACAATTGCAAATATAATTGCAAATGAAATGAAGTCAAATATAAAAATTACATCAGGACCAGCAATTGAAAAGCCTGGTGATTTAGCGGCAATATTAACAACTTTGTCAGAAAATGATGTTTTATTTATAGATGAAATTCACAGATTAAGTAAAAATGTAGAAGAAATTTTATATCCAGCATTAGAAGATTTTACACTAGATATTGTTATAGGAACAGGCCCAAGTGCAAAGTCTATCAGAATTGATTTGCCTAAATTTACCTTAATAGGTGCTACAACTAAAGCAGGTTCATTAACAACACCATTAAGAGATAGATTTGGAATTATACATAAATTGGAATTATATAACCCAAAAGATTTGCAAGTTATTGTTAAAAGATCTGCTAAAATATTAGGAGTAAAGATTGATGATGAATCAGCAATGGAGATTGCAAGAAGGTCTAGAGGAACACCAAGAATTGCAAATAGATTGCTAAAAAGAGTTAGAGATTATGCACTTGTTTTAAGTGATGGCGAAATTAGCTTGAAAGTTGCGAAACACGCATTAAATCAGTTAGAGATAGATGAAATAGGACTTGATGAAGTTGACAGAAGAATGTTAGATGTTATGATAACTCAATATCAAGGGAAACCCGTTGGAATAGAGACAATTGCAGTTTCACTTGGAGAAGAAATTGATACAATTGAAGATGTATATGAACCGTATTTAATTCAGATTGGATTTATTTCAAGAACTCCAAGAGGCAGAATTGTAATGCCAGCAGCATATAAACATTTGGGCAAAAATGTACCCGGTCTTCAATGATCTGGTCCCAAATTTCCCAAAGTGCAAAGTGGGCAATTACGTACCCGGTCCCAAATTTTCATCATGAAATATAGAAAAGAGGAAAATAGAATGAAATTATTATTACATACATGTTGTGCACCATGTAGTGTATATTGTATAAAAAGCTTAAGAGAAGAAGGTATAGTACCAACTGTATATTGGTTTAATCCCAATATACATCCATATATGGAATACAAGGCAAGAAGAGATACATTAAAAGAATATACTAAGAGTATACGGTATAAATGCCATATTTGAAGAAAATTATGGTTTAAGAGAGTTTTGCAAAAATGTGGTTAATGATTTAGAAAATAGATGTATTAAGTACTGCTATAGAGTTCGACTTGAACAGACTGCTAAATATGCAAAGGAAAATGGATATGATACTTTTTCTACAACATTGTTGATAAGTCCGTACCAGAATCATGAGGCTCTTAAACAAATAGGAAATGAAATAGCTCAAAAGTACAATCTAACATTTTTGTATAGAGATTTTCGACCAGGATTTAGAGAAGGACAAGCAGAAGCACGAGAATTGGGGTTATATATGCAAAAATATTGTGGGTGTGTGTTTAGTGAAGAGGATAGATATAGCAAACAAATTAAGAGAGAGACAGAGATTTAAATGCAAAAACTCGTAGGGCAATTGTAAATGAGTTTGCCAATTGGGGTAACTATCGTGATACAAATAACCCTCCAAAGGAGGTTATTGAAACGGGAAGCAGAGAAGAATGGTGTGTTAATAACATATATGATTTGGCTGGTAATGTTAGTGAATGGACACATTTGTTCTATATTTACTTTTATTATGTAAAAAATAATTTACAAAAATGTAAAAATATGGTATAATTAAGTTGTTGTTTATATATTGAAAATGAAGAAATAATTTCTTTATAGGATTACATACACAAAGTTTGAGTATGTAAACAATTTAGAAAAATTCTTCTATTAAAGTACTATAAGCAAAAAGAAAATTAAAACAGGAGGAAAAAGTACATGTCAGATGAAATGAAAACAACAGTACGGGAGGAAAATGCAATAACAAGATGGGAAGAAAATGTAACAACAAAAATCTTTGGAAAATTTAATAAGGTGGTTGCTTGTGGACAAATTGAAGATGAACTTGAATTTAGCCATGAAGTGTTATGGGAAAACTTTTATAAAACAAGAGTAAAAGTTAAAAGATCAAGTTGCAGAGAAGATTTTGTTCCAATTATTGTGTCTGAACTACTAGTAGAACAACATATACAAGACCTTAAGGATAAATGGGTTGAGATTGCAGGACAGTTTAGATCACGCAACGAATTAGGAAATGATGGACGAAACCATTTATGTACATTTTTGTTTGTAACAGCAATTAACATCTATGAAAACAAAGAAGATTTAAAAGAGTCAGAAAGAACAAATCAGATATACTTGAATGGATACATTTGTCAATCACCAAGATATAAGAAAATTTCTCAAGAGAGAGAAAAGACGGAATTTCTTATTGCAGTGGGACGAGCATATGAAAAATCAGACTATATACCGTGCCTAGTATGGGGAAGAACAGCACAGTGGGCAAAAAATCTTATTGTTTCAGACAGAGTAGAACTCTATGGAAGAATTCAAAGCAGAGAATTTTATAGAAGAATTTCGAAAGATTCTGAAGAATTTGAAAAGGTGATTGCATATGAAGTTTCCATACAGAGAATAAAAAAAGTAGAATAATCTGGCAAACAAAATAGTAGAAGAAAAGATGGGGAGCAATTCAAAAAGCTCCCCTTAAAAAATAGAGGAATAAGTTATTTGAAATTTTCTCTTTATAATCTAAAACTCAAATCGTGCAGAAACAAATTTTTCTCATTCAATAATTTTTAAATGTTTATGAGTTAAAATATAAAAAACGAATAGAGGAGGGAAAAATTATGAAAAGAAAATTAAAAAATATTATAATGATTTTAATAATAATAGCTGTTGGTGTTTGCAGTTATTATACAATGAAAAATACACAGATAACAAATAATAATGGTGGTGAAAATCAACAAAACAGTCAAACAATACCACAGATGCCATTACAAAATTCAAATAATTCAGACAACTTAAATAGTAATGGAGATATGGGAGAACCACCAACAAAACCAGATGAAGAAAATAATAGCAATTCATCTAATAATCAAAATAGTAGAAGTCAAATGGGAGAAACACCAGCAAAACCAGATGAAGAGAATAATAGCAAGTCATCTAATAATCAAAATAGTGGAAATCAAATGGGAGTGCCACCTACAAAGCCAGATGGAGAAAACAGCAGTAGCAGTACTAATATTATTGTTTTTTATACCTTGGTGTCGCAATCTACATATTAAAATAATTATATGTGGATTGCTCCATATCGCACTCACATATGCTCGTTTGGTCGCTTACGCGGTATTTCAAAACAATATATTAGCAATTTTTTTTATATAATTGTAAATTGTAACAACATAATTTGTTAATAGATAATAAATTCAAGAATCCCCTTGAAAAATGATAAAAATTATGTTAACATATAAAACATAGGAAAAAAAGTAAAAATAATTTTAAAGGGAGAAATGTATGTTAAATAATAATGTAGAATTAAAAAATGGAAAAGAATCTAAGAGACAAAAAGTAACTCAATTTCATATTGAATTTGTAAGTAAACATTTAGATAAAATGTTAACAGGAGAAATAAATATATCAGAAATGCTAAAAATGTTAAAACAAGAATGCATCAATAAAAATGAGACTATAATTAAGGATCATAGAACAATTCAAAGAATTGTTTTTACATTACTTAAAGATAAACCAGAAAAACTAAATGAATATAAAAAAACAATAAGAAACAATATTGGTAAAAGAAGGCTAGGAGCAAATAAATTTGATAATGTAGAACTAGGTCAGTATAAATTAGAGGAAAAGAAATTTAAGCAAATGATTATAGATAAATATCTTCCTAAAATTCTTAGTGGTGAAATGACATTGAGAAAGGTTGAAAGTGAATTATCAGTATCAAATAGAACTATAAATAGAATAGTTAAAGAATATTATTTACAACAAAATGATAGTGAAGGATTTGAAATGTATCAAGAAACAAAAAGGAAAAATACTGGAATGTCACTTAAAATAAGAGAGAATGCAAAAAAAATGAGACAAGAAGTTTCTGACTTCAATGTTGTTACTAGTGCTGAATTTTTATCATTATCACCAAAAGAGCAAGAAGAGCAAGTAATAAAAAAAATTAGAAAAAGTAAATTAAAAGAAGAAATACATAATCCCAAAAAAACAGCATTAATTACAAATGAAACAACAAAAGTCAGGATAGAAAATATAATGAAATATTTTCAAGGAAAAAATGACCCCCAAAATAATAAAATATATTTTTCGGATGAAGATATAAGATATATGATTTTTAGATATCCTACATTAGTAAGCAGAAGTGAAGATAATTTAGAAGAAAAAATTAAAGTACTAAAGAGTTATGAAGATATTGATGAAGAAACAGCTTATAGAATGATAAAAACTTTTCCTACAATTATGGGATATGATGCTAAGAGAACCAAAGGACAATTGGATTTATTAGAGAGTGAAAAATTAATTGATTACATAATTTGTAATCCTAGTGGATTAATGAAATCTGAAAATTTAATGTATGCATTAATTCAATATGCAAAAGAGAGACATAACACATCAGATTTAACTAATATAAATAGATACAATATATTTATGGGAAATAATACATTAAAAAGATATTATAAAACATCATATGATGAAATAAAAGCAAGATTTCCATATGGTAATAAATCTGAAAAAGATAGTGAATATACCATTTCTGCTGAAGAAATTGGAAAAGCTACATATAAAGATAGAAGTAAATCAAATGAAGCAAGTAGAATTTTAAGTAATGTAATAGAAAATCAAATAGAAGGGGGATTAAAATGATGAACAAAACATATCAAAATGCTTTCACAGAAGTTTATGAGATATTAAACTATTTGGAAGAAGAAAGCTATAATAAAATCCCCAAAGAAGTTATAGAAGCAATAAGAGAAAACAGAAATCTGGAATATTATTATTTTATAGATGAAAGTATACCATTTGCTGAACAAAAGATGTTACCTGAAACTAAAGCAATATTGTTTAATTTATATAGAGACTATTTAACAACTAAAGAAAGAAAAAATAAAATAATAATGTACCAAAATCAAGAATTAAGAATAGAAGAAAATAAAAAGAAATATATTAAAAAATAAAAGTTACAATTCACAGCCCTTAAAAATATTGTATATGTTAGGAGCCTTCCTAGGTGATTATATATATTTGAGATTGTGTCCGTTTGAGTGGAGTGAAAAAATAGAAAATCTTAAATAAAAAAGTGAGGAATGCTCACGGAAAAAATGTATATATGTATATAATTTGAAACATTTTCTCGGCTCAATGCGCAACATAAGAATTTCTAAAATAAATTTATGGCACCCTTCCACTTAGTCCTCACTTCGCTCGATGTGAACTCTTTCCATAAATTTATTTAAGAAATTCTAATATTGCTCCAATCACATTCGAAAAGTTTAAAATCATATACATATATACATTTTAAGTCTGAGTGAGAGAGGCTCAGCTTTTTATGATAGATTTTCTTTTTGAACATAATGAACAGGACACAATCTCAAATATATATAATCACCTAGGAAGGCTCCCAACATATATAATATTTTTAAGGGCTGTGAATTGTAATAAATAAAAAGAGATAAAGCAAATTTTTATGTTTTATCTCTTTATTTATTTAAAAATGTGTGATAGAATACAAAAAATAAGGAAGGTAGCAAAAATGGAAACAGTACAAGAAATAGAAAAACAAAAAAAATATATAAAAGAAGTAGCAAAACAAAATAAAGGAAAAAACTTAAAATATTATATTTTAACAATGGGATGCCAATTAAATGAAAATGACTCTGAAAAACTTTGTGGAATGGTAGAAGAGATGGGATATAAACCAACAGAAAAATATCAAGAAGCGGACTTGGTATTGTTTAACACATGTTGTGTAAGAGAAAATGCAGAAGACAAACTGTTTGGAAAGCTTGGAGAATTAAAAAGAATAAAAGAGCAAAGAGGAACAATAATTGCAATTGGCGGATGTATGATGCAAGAAAAACATATAACAGACAAGATTCACGAAAGTTATTCATATACAGACATCATATTTGGAACACATACATTACAAAACTTTCCAGAGGATTTATACAATACGATTTTAAATAAAAAGAAAATGCAAGATGTAATAGATATAGATGGAGAAGTTTATGAAGGACTTCCAATAAAAAGAACAAGCAATATTAAAGCATCTGTAACAATAATGTATGGTTGCAATAATTTTTGCACATATTGTATAGTTCCTTATGTTCGTGGAAGAGAAAGAAGCAGACATCCAAAAGATATTTTAGAAGAAGTAGAAGAACTTGCAAAAGAAGGATATAAAGAAATAACATTATTAGGACAAAATGTTAATTCATATTTAAGAGCAGAAAAATGGAAAGAAAGTGGAATAGATTATAAAGGAATAAATTCATTTGCAACATTATTAAGAGCAATTAACAAAATAGAAGGAATAGAAAGAATTCGTTTTGTATCACCACATCCAAAAGATTTTACAGATGATGTAATAGATGCAATTGCAGACTGCGAAAAGGTTTGTAAATTAGTACATTTACCACTTCAATCTGGAAGTTCAAATGTATTAAAAATAATGAATAGAAAATATACAAAAGAACAATATCTAAATTTAGTAGAAAAAATGAAAGAAAAAATTCCAAATTTAACATTGTCAACAGACATTATTGTAGGATTTGCAGGAGAAACAGAAGAAGATTTTGAAGACACTTTAGATGTTGTTAGAAAGGTATGTTTTGAACAAGTTTATATGTTTATCTATTCAAGAAGAGTTGGAACTCCAGGAGACAAAATGGACAACCAAGTTCCTGATGAAATAAAACATGCAAGATTTGATAGATTAAAAGAATTAGTTGAAAGTCAAATAGCAGAAAATAACAAGAAATATGTAGGAACAGTTCAAAAAGTTTTAGTAGAAGGACCTAGCAAAAATAATCCAAATCTATTAACAGGCAGAACTGATAGTAATAAAGTAGTAGTTTTTGAGGGAACATCTGATTTAATTGATAAAATAATAGATTTAAAGATCGTTTCAGAACATATGTGGTATTTGAAAGGAGAAATCATGAATGATTATGCTAGTCTAGATACTGCAATAGAAATAATGGCATATAAAATAGCAGATTGTGTAAACAAAGTTGAAAAAGATAAAAAATACGAAAAAGAATTAGAAAAATTAAGACATGAAAGAGAAGAAATGTATAGTGGAAATGTAGAAATGATAAATAAAATTATTGAAATATATGGAAAAGAATTAAGAGAAATTTACCAAGAAAAGCAATAATAATTGAGGAGACAGAAGTTATGGAACAAAGTATAAAAGAAAAATATAAATTATCAGAAAAAGAACATAATGAAATATATAAAAAAATAGAAAAAGAAGTATTTAGAAATTCAACACCAGATGATCAACCTATAGCGGTAATTGTTGGAGGACAACCAGGATGTGGAAAAGGCGGAGTTATTTCATATACTCAAAGTGAAGCTAAAACAAATGGCAAATGTATTATATTAATAACAACAGATGAATATAAACCATATCATCCAAATGCAATAGAAATAGCTAGAAAATATCCAACTGAATATGTTGAAATTGTTGAACAAGATGCTGGACCATGGACAGGCAGTATAATGAAAAAGGCAATAGATGATAGATATAATTTTATATTTGAAGGAACATTAAAAAATGATAGAATTTTAGAGAGAATAAAAGAATTGAAACAAAATGGTTTTTCAGTTACAGTAAGAGCATTAGCTGTTCCAAAACTAGAGAGTTTACTTACAGTACATGAAAGATATCAAAAACAGATGGAAGTATTAAATTATGGAAGACTAATATCAATTGAACATCATAATAAAGCATATGATGGAATTCCTGCTGTTGTTGATAAAATAGAAAAATCAGGACTTTGTACTGTAGAAGTTTACTTAAGGGGAAAAACTATGGAGAAACCTATAAAGGTATATTCAAGTAAAGAAAAAAATGAAAGTTTTCCGACAGCCAGAATAGCTCTTGAAGAATATAGAAAATCAGAAG
Source organism: uncultured Clostridia bacterium (assembly GCA_934167755.1). Lineage (GTDB taxonomy): Bacteria > Bacillota > Clostridia > TANB77 > CAG-508 > CAG-269. Next base: position 19,232 of record CAKPLT010000014.1, on the reverse strand, counting down.
CACAAGCTGTTTTAACAACAGCAAACACAAGATTGGCAAAACTTAGAAAAAATTTTATAGAAAGAAATGCTAATGAATCTGAAATGAAACAATTGGATGAATTAGAAGGGGTTATTGAAAATCAAAAAGAAAAGGAATGAGATTAAAAAGTGGCACAAACAATAGCAGAAATAGAAGATAGATCAGTTATATCACCAATGATGCAAAAATATATAGAAACAAAGGAAAAATACAATGATTGTATATTGTTTTACAGATTAGGTGACTTTTATGAAATGTTTTTTGAGGACGCATTAATATCAGCAAGAGAATTAGAAATAACACTAACAGGAAAAGATTGTGGTTTACCTGAAAGAGCACCAATGGCTGGAATTCCACACCATGCTGTAGAAGTATATGCATCAAAATTAATAGAAAAAGGATATAAAGTAGCAATATGTGAACAGTTGGAAGATCCAAAAACAGCTAAAGGAATAGTTGAAAGAGGAGTTATCAGAATTTTAACACCAGGAACTATAGTGGAGTCAAATTTGCTTGAAGAAAAGAAAAACAATTATATAATGTGTATTTGTAAAACAGGATTATATTTTGGAATAAGTGTATGTGATATTTCAACAGGAGAATTTTATAGTAGCGAAATTAAGGGTGAAAACAATTTTGCTTTATTATTAGATGAAATTGCAAGATTTTCACCATCAGAAATAATTGCAAATTCTATGATGTTTGAATGCCAAGAAGAACTAGATAAAATAAAAGAAAGATTTTCAATGTATATGAGTAGATTTAGTGATAAGTTTTTTACAGATGAAGTAGGAAATTTGCAACTAGAATATAATATAATTGAAAACAAAAAAGAAATAGGCAATTTAAAGGAAAGAAGTTTAGCTGTAAAATCAATAAATGCTTTGTTAGAATATTTAAATGAAACTCAAATGACAAGTTTAGAACATATTAATACGATAACAATTTACAATTTGTCAAAATTTATGTCGTTAGACATAAATGCTAGAAGAAACCTTGAAATAACTGAAAAGATGAGAGATAAAAGCAAAAAAGGAACATTGCTTTGGGTATTAGACAAGACATCAACATCAATGGGAGGCCGTATGCTTAGAAGATGGTTAAATGACCCTCTTTTGGATGTAAAAGAGATTCAACAAAGATTAGATTCTGTTAAAGAATTAAAAGATAATATGATACTTAGAGGAGATATTACAGAAACATTAAAAAAGGTTTATGATATAGAGCGCCTAGCTGGAAAGATGGCTTATGGTAATGCAAATGCAAGAGATATGATAACACTAAAAAATTCTCTAGAAAGACTACCAGAAGTGAAAAAAGTTTTATCTAATTGTTCATCAGAAAAATTAAATGAATTATATGAAAATTTAGATGAATTAAAAGATATATTTGATTTAATAGACAAATCAATAGTAGAAGACCCGCCAATGGCAATAAAAGATGGTGGAATTATAAAACTTGGCTATGATGAAGAAATAGATGTGTTGAAAAGGGCATCTACAGAAGGTAAAACTTGGCTTGCAAAATTAGAAGCAGATGAAAAAGAAAAAACAGGAATAAAAACTTTGAAAGTAGGATATAACAAAGTCTTTGGATATTATATAGAAGTATCTAAATCATTTGTGTCACAAGTACCAGAGAGATTTATTAGAAAACAAACATTAACAACAGGAGAACGATATATAACAGAAGAATTAAAATCAATAGAAAATCAGATTTTAGGTGCGGAAGAAAAGGTAGTAAATCTTGAATATAATGCATTTGTAGAAATAAGAACACAAATTGCCCAAAATATTAAAAGACTTCAAAAAACAGCAAATGTAGTGTCAACACTAGATGTTTTAGTTGCTTTTGCACAAGTCGCAGAAGATATGAATTATTGTATGCCAAATGTAAAAAATGATGGAACTATCAGAATAAAAGAAGGTAGACATCCTGTAATTGAAAAGATGATAGGTAGTGGAAACTTTGTGCCAAATGATACTTATCTTGATAAAGATGGAGACAGACTTGCAATTATAACTGGTCCAAACATGGCTGGTAAATCTACATATATGAGGCAAGTGGCATTAATAACACTAATGGCACAAGTTGGAAGCTTTGTACCTGCAACAGAAGCAGAAATTGGAGTAGTAGATAAAATCTTTACAAGAGTTGGAGCATCTGACGATTTAAGTATGGGACAAAGTACATTTATGGTAGAAATGATGGAAGTTGCAACAATCTTAAAAGAAGCAACAGAAAACAGCTTAGTAATTTTAGACGAAATAGGTAGAGGAACATCAACATATGATGGACTTTCAATAGCTTGGGCTGTTGCAGAATATATTGCAGATAAAGAAAAATGCGGAGCAAAAACATTATTTGCAACACATTATCATGAATTAATTGAACTTGCAGATAAACAAGAAGGAATAAAAAATTATTCAATTGCAGTAAAAGAAAAAGGCGAAGATATAATCTTTTTAAGGAAAATTGTTGAAGGTGGAACAGATGAAAGCTATGGCATCCATGTAGCTCGCCTTGCAGGTGTTCCAAAGATTGTTACTAAAAGAGCTGATGAAATTTTAAGAACTTTGGAAAGAAAAAGTATGATGAGTGGAAAGAGTACAGAAAAGAAGGAAAATAAAAAAGTTGTTGAAGGTCAATTTGATATGTTTAATTTCAAATTAGCTGAGATTGCACATGAACTTGATAAGGTTGATTTGAATCAACTTACTCCTATAGATGCTCTTAATACTTTGATGAGAATTAAAGAGAAAATGAAATAGTTTACCAGTAGGGACACTCATTAATGGTAAAAATTTTTACCACAAGGGACACCCTTTGGATAAACAAATATGTATATTGTTTAAAGGGTGACTTATCTATGAAAATAAAAAGAGAAATACAAATGAGACAGAGAATATTCAATTATATTATTAGTTTATGTAATCTTATAGGGATAATAGGGCTGATTATTATAGCAAAAACAGTTTATGACCAATTTGGAGGTATTGCAATTGATACATCTGATATAAGACTTGAAATAGAAGATTTAATAAATACATGTTTTTATTCTATATTTATTATACTCATAATTGTTAATAGTATTTATAGTATAATGAATAGAAAAAATAAAGAGTTAATGTTAGCATATGCAACAAGTGCAATAGTATTAACATTTGAAGCAATTGCGTTTGATATGGAATACTTCATAACAAGTATATTTTTAGATTATATTGATGTACCGTGGGAAATAGAAGATATATATATTATAGCAACTTCAGTGATTTCTGTGATAATGTTGTTATTGCTAGTAATAGTAGATATAGTAAGAGTGATAAAAAATGGAGATAGCAAAAAGAAAATTATATTGTATGTATTAATGATATCGGTATTGGTTGCAATTTGCTATTTTGCGAAAATTCAAATTGTGTTTGCAGTAATAATATTTTTGGCTATTATGCAAATGATGAATAATGGAAAAGCATTGGAAGAAAAAGAAAAAAAGTCCAAAATAATCTTAAATATATTTTTGGTACTATTTATTACTATAAGCGTTATTGGAATAATAATTAATATTATATACACATATCAGTATACAAGAAAAATAGATTTACAAATGACAGAGTTGGCTGAACAAATACAAGATAAAATCAAGAAAGTAAAAAAAGATGAACAAATTATAGTGGTTCAGGATAATGAAAAAGGAGCTGGAGCAATAAATTTAAAGGGAATAGAAGTAATTCCTTGCGGAAAGTATAATGATATTATTGATATAGAAGGTTATGATGTTTTACTTGCTTGGAACGCAACACCAAATCAGTACATATATCTAAATAAAGATGGTACTGAAATTGCATCTTGTGATAATGCACCTACACCATGGATGGCTGATGATAAATTCTCAAAAAATATAAGTTATAAAGATGCAATTGAATGGGCTACAGGGAAGAAATCCTTCTTAAATGCCAATGAAAATAAAAAAGAAAATGAGATAGATCAAGCGAAGGAAGAATACCAAAATGGAATATTGATACAAAAATATAAGTTAAATAATTCATATATAATTAAAATTGAGTACGATGATGATGAAGACACAGAAAATGTAAATATAAAAATTATAGATGAAAATAATAATATAATATCAGAAGAAAGTGATGCAAATGTTATATTAGAGTCTGATAGCAACAATGAGAATGTGTTAAAGACATTTTCTGATGGTAGTGTACCATTTTATAATATAAATAATAAGAGTCAAGGGTGGTTTGATGCTCAAACTGGAAAAAAATATACTTTAAAAGGAAATGTTGAAATTTTAGATGTAATTGAAGATAAAGTGCTAATAAGACATTTCGATAACGATGGTTATGTAAAAAAAGAAAGCATTATAAATAAAGAAGGAAAAACTTTGATTAATGCTAAGGAAGTTCATGAATTAGAAAATGGATTTATTATAAAAAATTCAAATGATAAATATGTTTATATAAATTCAGACTTGGAAATAAAAACAGAAGAATTTGACTATATAAATGGAGAATATTCTGAATATGGTGTTTTAATTTGTAAAAATAATGCTGAAACAGATTCTAATTATGAACAAAGTATGCTTATTGATACAGATGGAAATAATTTAATGAATAGGAGTTATGAAGATATAGGAAGTAGTTATACTGTGGAAACTAATTATTTACTAGATGATGAAATATATATTTTGTTTGAATAATAAAAATGAAATAGATTCCTTGTAGTTAATAATGTGAAATTTTTAATAGGCAAAAACGGGATAAAGATATGAAAATGTATTGACAAATGGAAAAAATTGTAGTATATTCTAATAGAAAAGAATTAGTAAATCTTTTACAAAGAATTCAAAAAAGCTATCACTTGTCGGAGTGATAGCTTTTTGCTTATATATTATTAAGCTCTTTTAAAATAAGCAAAAGTATGTATAAGCGTATTGTCATTAGAAATTCTTTTATCAAAGAATCCACCTCCTTTTCAAAAATCTCTCTGTAAAGAGGTGTGACAATTATATAACAAAAATTAACATAAATCAACAAAAATATTTCGACAAAAAGTGACAAAAATTATTTTAGTGGATTTTACTATTATATAAAAGCTCACAAGGGTGTCCCTGTTACAAGTCATAGTCCTTAAAAGTATTATATATCTTGGAAGGCTCCAAACATATATAATACTTTTAAGGACTATGACTTGTAACATGTCTCTACTAGTAAAAATCAAAAAAATTTCAAAAACACTTGATTTTATGGCAAAAATTGGGTATAATATAAAAGAACATAAAAAAACGCAGAAGAGTAGGAGCAAATCCTACTCTTCAATCGTGAAAGGGAGAATAAAAGAAAAAGGAGGACTTATGGCAAAAATAGAAGAAAAAGTAGAAGAATTAATAAAAGACAAAATTGAGAATATAGGATATAGCCTATATGATGTAGAATATGCCAAAGAAGGACCAAATTATTATTTAAGAATTTATATTGACAGCCCAAATGGGATAGATTTAAATGATTGTGAAAAAGTAAGTAATGAGATTAATGATGTTTTAGATGAGGCTAATTATATTAAAGAACAATACTTTTTAGAGGTTTCATCACCAGGAATAGAGAGAATCTTAAGAAAAGATAGTCATTTAGAGCAAAATATAGAAAACCAAGTTGAAGTTAAGTTATTTAAAAAAGAAGAAAATGGAAACAAGAACTATATAGGTAAATTAAAAAAGTTTGATGAAGATACAATAACTGTCAAAGCAGCAGATAAAATAGATGAAGTAAAAATAGAAAGAAAAAATATAGCACAAATTAAAACAGTTTTTGATTGGGACAATGACTTTAATGATGAAAATTAATTTGAGCGAAAGAAAGGATTGATTATAAAAAATGAAAGCGATTGATAACAAAGAATTAATATTAGCATTAGAAGAATTAGAAAAAGAAAAAGGAATAAAAAAAGAGGAATTATTAGAATCAATAAGAACAGCATTAATAACAGCATATAAAAGAAATTTTGATGCATTAGAAAATGTTGATGTAAAAATGGATGAACAAACAGGAGCAACACATGTTTTTTCTATAAAAGAAGTAATGGAAAGAGCAAATGATGACGCATTAGAAATTAGTTTAGAAGATGCAAGAAAAATTAACAAAGACTTAAATATTGGAGATAGTGTAGAAGTAGAAATTGTACCTAGAGACTTTGGAAGAATAGCAGCACAAACAGCAAAACAAGTAATAATCCAAAAATTAAGAGAAACAGAAAGAAACATGGTATTTAATGAATATAATGAAAGAAAAGGAGAAATAGTTTCTGGTCTAATTCAAAAAGCAGATAAGCACATTGTAGTTATGGATTTAGGAAAACTTGAAGGAATAATGTTAACAAAAGACCAAATACCAACAGAACACTATCATGTAAATGATAAAACAAAAGGATATGTAGTTGATGTTGAAAGAGGAGAAAAGGGTGTTCCACAAGCTATAGTTTCTAGAACACATCCAGACTTTGTAAGAAAATTGCTAGAATTTGAAATCCCTGAAATATATGAAGGTTTAATTGAAATAAAAAGTGTATCAAGAGATCCAGGATTAAGAAGTAAAGTTGCAGTATATTCACCAGATGAAAATATAGATCCAGTAGGTTCATGTGTAGGTCAAAAAGGAATTCGTATTCAAAATGTAATAAATGAATTACATGGAGAAAAAATAGATGTAATTGAATGGAATGCAGATCCAAGTATATTTATATCATCAGCATTATTACCAGCACAAATAATGGCAGTTGATATAAAAGAAGAAGAAAAATTTGCACAAGTAATAGTTCCAGATGATCAATTATCATTAGCAATAGGAAAAGCGGGTCAAAATGCAAGATTAGCTGCAAAATTGACAGGATGGAAAATAGATATAAAATCAGAATCACAATTTAGAGAGATGTTAGCAAAAAAAGCAGAAGAAGCGAATGAGGCTACTGATGCGGAATTAAATCAAGAAAACTAGGAGGAAATAGTGAAGAATATACCACAAAGAACATGTACAGTGTGTAGAAAACAAAAAAATAAAAATGAACTTTTAAGAATAGTTAAAAATAAAGAAAATATTATTAAAGTAGATGAGAACGGAAGAGAACCAGGGCGTGGAGCATATATTTGTTATGATATGGAATGTCTTGAAAAAGCAAAAAAAAGTAAGAAACTAGATAAAGCATTAGATATCAAAATAAATGAAGAGATATATGACCAAATAAAAAATATTGTTGAGAAAAAAACAGGGGGTGATGTTATTGGGTAAGATAAAATTATATGATATAGCAAAAGAATTGAACTTAACCAGTAAAGAAGTATTAGAAATTGCAAAGAAGTTGAACATAAATGTAAAAAGTCATTTGAGTTCAGTTGAAGAAGATGAAGCTCAAAAAATTAAAGAAAGCATAAAAAAATCACAAAATAAAAAAGAAGAGAAAAAGTCAAATGTTGAAAAAGCCAAAATAGAAAAAAATGATACACCAGTTATTATAAGAAGAGAAGTTATAATAAATGATGATAATAATAAACAAAAAGAACAAATAAAAAAAGAAGAAAAGAAAAGTAATAATGTTGGGTTTGTTGAGAGAAAAAATAAGGACTATAATATTGTCTATAGAAATAAGCCATCTAAACCAATGACAGTTGACGAGTTATTTGGAATAAAGAAAGAAACAAAGAAAGAAGTAAAAAAGGAAGCACCTGTTGTTGCTCCCAAAATTGAGAAAAAGGTAGAAATAGAAGAAAATAAAATGGATGTTGAAATGAAAAAAGAAGAAATAATAGAAAAGCCAATAGATGTAAAAAAAGATAATGAAGTAGTAAATAAACAAATAGAAAGTAAAAGTGAAAATATGCTAACAAATAAGCCTGTATCAGAAAATAGATTTAATGCATCAAATCGTAATAATTACAATAATAAAGACTTTAGAAGAAATAATAGAGATGGGCAAAATAACTCATTTAGAAATAATAACAATAATCAAAATAGTAATTTCCAAAATAGACCTAGATTTAATAATGATAGAAATCAAAACAATGGAAATCGCAATTTTGACAGAAATTCTTCAAATAATGGTAATGGAAATAAACCTAGATTTGATAAAAATAGACAAAATAATAATGGAAAATTTGACAATAGAAATAGACAAGGTGGAAACTCAAGGTTTGGAGGAAATCAAAGATTTGGTGGAAATAGACCATTAGATGAAAAAGGAATTGAAAGAAACATCAAAGACATAATGGGTACTGAAAATGTAGAAAAAGAAACATCAAGAGAATACAACAAATCTATAGATAAACAAAAACAAAACAATAAATTTGATGATAGCAAAAATAAAAAATCAAGTAAATCAAGAAGAAATAATCAAAATGGTGATATAAATGAACATAAATTAAAAGGATTAAAAAGAACAGATAGTTTATCTAATATGTTTGATGAACAAGATGGTGGAATGTTAGATTATTACGATTTAACAACACAAAGAGGCAAAAAAGGAAAGAAAAAAGCAAGCAAAAATGATGAAAATCGTAATAAACAAAAAATCTTTAAATTAGAAGAAATTACAATTCCAGAGAACATAACAGTAAAAGATTTTGCAGCTGAATTAAAGAAAACAACAGCAGAAGTAATTAAGAAATTACTTGGATATGGAGTAATGGCAACAATCAATAATGAAATTGATTTTGATACAGCATCATTAATTGCTGATGAATTTGGAGTAAAAGTAAACAAAAAGGAAACAATAACGGAAGAAGATATTTTATTTGACGACTCAGAAGATAGAGAAGAAGACTTAGAAGTTCGTCCACCAGTTGTAGTTGTAATGGGACATGTAGATCATGGTAAAACATCATTATTAGATGCAGTTAAACAAACAAATGTAATTGAAGGAGAAGCAGGAGGAATTACACAACATATAGGTGCATATAAAGTAAAAGTAAATGATAGAGAAATTACATTCTTAGATACACCAGGACATGAAGCATTTACAGCAATGAGAGCAAGAGGTGCTCAAATAACAGATATAGCAATATTGGTTGTTGCAGCAAATGATGGTGTAATGCCACAAACTGTAGAAGCAATAAATCATGCTAAATCAGCTGGAATACCTATAATAGTAGCTATAAATAAAATAGATTTACCAGATGCAAATATTGATAAAGTAAAACAAGAATTAATGGCATATGAATTAGTACCAGAAGAATGGGGTGGAGATACAATATTTGTGCCAATTTCAGCTAAGAAACATGCCAATATAGATCAATTATTAGAAATGGTATTATTAGAAGCAGATGTATTAGAATTAAAAGCAAATCCAAATAAACAAGCAAAAGGTGTAGTTATAGAAGCAAGACTTGATAAAGGAAGAGGTGCAATAGCATCAATGCTTGTACAAAGAGGAACACTTGATGTTGGAGATACAATAGTTGTAGGATCTGCAATAGGAAGAATAAGAAGCATGACAGATGAAAAAGGTAAAAAAGTAAAAAAAGCCGGACCATCTACACCAGTAGAAATAACAGGACTAACAGAAGTTCCACAAGCAGGGGACATTTTCTATGAAGTAAAAGACGAAAAAACTGCAAAACACCTAATAGAAAAGAGAAAGAGACAAGAAAGAGAAAATGCAATAAATACTATGAGCAAAGTAACATTAGATAATCTATTTAGTCAAATGGAAGCAGGAGACTTAAAAGTACTTAACTTAATAGTAAAAGCAGATGTTCAAGGATCTGTTGAAGCAATAAAGCAATCAATGGAAAAACTAGAAAATGAAGAAGTAAAAGTAAAAGTAATTCACGCTGCAGCAGGAGCTGTTACAGAATCAGATGTAACACTTGCAAAAGTTTCTAATGCAATAATAATTGCATTTAATGTACGACCAATGCCAAATGCAAAGAGTATGGCAGAAAAAGAAGAAGTAGAAATAAAACAATATTCTGTAATATATCAAGCCATAGAAGATGTAGAATCTGCTATGAAAGGAATGCTTGCACCAAAATATGAAGAACATATTATAGGAAATGCAGAAGTTAGACAAACATTTAAAATATCAAATGTTGGAACAATTGCAGGAGCATATGTATTAGATGGAAAACTTGAAAGAAATGCAGGAGTTAGAGTTTTGCGTGATAATGTTGTTATACACGATGGAAAACTTGCATCATTAAAGAGATTTAAAGATGATGCTAAAGAAGTGGCTAAAGGCTATGAATGTGGTATTCAAATAGAAAAATATAATGACATTAAAGAAGGAGATATAATAGAGGCATATATTATGGAGGAAATTAAAAGATAGTTACCAGTAGGGACACTCATCAATGGTAAAAATTTTTACCATTGGGGACACCCTTTAACAAGTTTAGAATATTCGAAAAGAGAAAGGATATGATTTGAAATGCCAAACAAACATCAAATTCAAAGAGATTTTTATAGAAAACAGAAAGAATGGAAAGAATCTTTTAAAATAGATGCAAAAGAAGAAACGCAACAACCTAAATCAATATTAAGAGATGATTGCTTTAATGGAAATACTGATGCAAGATATTATATTAGTGAAGAAAGATAAATTTCAAACAAAGGGTGTCCCCAGTGGTAAAAAATTTTACCATTAAAGGGTGTCCCCAGTGGTAAGGAGGAAAAAATGCCAAAGAATAATAATCGTCAAGGCAGAATTGACGAAGAGTTTAGAAAAGAACTTAGCCAATTAATTAGTTTTGAATTAAAAGATCCAAGTGTTACAGGAATGGTTAGTGTAACAAGAGTTAAAGTAACACCGGATTTAAAATATGCAAAAGTTTCTGTAAGTATTTTAAATTCTAAAAATGTTAAAGAAACATTAGCTGGATTGAAAAAGTCATCAGGATTTTTGCGCTCAGAATTGGCAAAAAGAATAAATTTAAGAAATACACCAGAATTAGTATTTGAACTTGACGAGTCACTAGAGTATGGTGCAAAAATTGATAGTATATTAAATGATATAATGAAAGATGCAAAAAAATAAGCAAATATGGGAGGAAGAAATGACATTAGATAATATATTAGAAGAAATAAAAAAGGCGCAAACAATTGTGGTTTTAGCACATGAGTCTCCAGATGGAGATGCTATAGCTAGTTCACTATCAGTAATGCATGCATTAGATAAAATAGGAAAAGAAGTTGATGTTATAATACCAGAATATCCAAAAGATTTTAACTTTTTGCCAGGTGCAGATAAAATATTGTCAGAAGGAAAAAAAGATCCATATGATTTGGCAATTTCAGTTGATTGTACTGATTTAAAAAGATTGGCAGGTGGTAAGGAATATTTTGAGCCTGCTAAAAGGACAATAGAAATAGATCACCATTCTGTTAATTCAATGTTTGCTGATTACAATTATGTTGATCCTGTTGCACCAGCATGCTGTCAAGTTTTAATGGCAATGTTTGAATATTATGAAATAGAAATAACAAAAGATTTAGCTACATGTATTTTAACTGGACTTGTAACAGATACAGGAGGGTTTCAATGGGGAGGAGTGACTCCTGAAACCTTTGAATTTGCAGCTGAATTGGTAAGAAAAGGTGCAAAACTAAAGGAAATTTGTAGAATTGCTTTAAGAAAAAAGAGCAAAGCACATTGTGAGTTAGAAAAATTAATTTATAATAGATTAGAATTTTTAGAAGATGGAAAAATTGCTATTGCATATTTAACTTTAGAAGATTATGAGAAAGTAAATGCAGAAATCGGAGATGATGAAGGCTTAGTTGAAATGCTTAGAGATATAGAAGATGTTGAAGTTGCAGTATTACTAAAAGAAAAAGAAGGAACAAATGGATTCAAAGCATCTTTACGCTCACACGAAACAATAAATGTATCAGATATATGTATGATGCTTGGAGGCGGAGGCCACAGAGGTGCTGCTGGATGTTTTGTAAGTGGTTCTCTTGAACAAGCAAAAACAAAAGTTATTAATGCAGTAAAACAAGGATTAAAAAAATAAAATGGATGGAATAATAATTATAAATAAACCAAAAAATTGCACATCACATGATATTGTAAGAAAGGCGAAAAAAGTTTTTAATGAAAAAGTTGGACATACTGGGACTTTAGATCCTAATGCAACAGGTGTGTTACCACTACTTGTTGGTAAGGGAACTCAAATTGCCAAATACATAATTAATCATGACAAAATATATGAAGCTGTATTGAAACTTGGCGAAAAGACTGATACAGCAGATATTGAAGGTAGTATTCTTGAAACTAAAAAAGTACCAGAAGAAAGCTTGAAAACTGAAAAAGTAAAACAGGTATTAAATTCTTTTATTGGAAAACAAGAACAAACTCCTCCAATTTATTCTGCAATAAAAGTAAGAGGAAAAAAACTTTATGAATATGCTAGAAAAGGCGAAAATGTTGAAATTAAACCAAGGCAGATTGAAATATATAATATGGAACTTATTGAAATAGATGTGCAAAATAAGACTATCAAGTTTAAAGTTGAGTGCTCTAAAGGAACATATATACGAACTTTATGTGAAAATATAGCTGAAAAGCTTGATACAGTAGGATATATGAAAGATTTAAATAGAACTAAAGTTGGAGAATTTTCAATTGATGATTCAATAAAAATTGAAGAACTTGAAAATGGTGAATATAATAATTTTATTACAATTGAAGAGTATTTTAAAAATTATGAAAATATTAATTTAAATGAAAAAAAGTTGCAATTATTTTTAAATGGTGTACAATTAACCTTGAATTTTGAAGACGGAATATACAAAATTTATTATGATAATAAATTCATTGGAATTGGGACTATTAAGAATAAGCTGCTTAAAAGAGATATAATATTATAATCCGAACCAGTAAAGGAGGAATAAGGTATGGAAAAATTCTATATAACGACACCGATATATTACCCAAGTGGAAAATTTCATATTGGAACAGCATATACAACAGTATTAGCAGATACAGTAAAAAGATATAAACAATTAAAAGGGTATGATGTATTCATGTTAACAGGAACAGATGAACATGGACAAAAAATAGAAACTGTAGCAAAGGAACATGGGAAAACACCTAAAGAGTATGTTGATGGAATGGCAGAATTGGCAAAAGAATTATGGAAATTAATGGACATTAAATATAATTATTTTATAAGAACAACTGAACCAAGACATGAAAAAGCAGTTCAAGATATATTTGAATATTTCTTACAAAAAGGAGATATTTACAAAGGTGAATATGAGGGCTGGTACTGTATGCCATGTGAAACATATTTTACAGAAACACAATTAGTAGATGGGAAATGTCCTGATTGTGGTAGAGAAGTAAAATTAATGAAAGAAGAAGCATACTTTTTCAATATGAAAAAATATACAGATAAATTATTAAAATATTATGATGAACATCCAAATTTTATTCAACCTGAATATAGAAAAATTGAAATGATAAATAACTTTATCAAACCTGGGCTTGAGGATTTGTGTGTAACAAGAACATCATTTGATTGGGGAATAAAAGTAAAATCAGATCCGAAACACATAATATATGTATGGCTAGATGCATTAACAAATTATTTAACAGCATTAGGATATAAACAAGAAGATAATTCATTATATCAAAAGTTGTGGCCGGCAGATTTACAAATAGTTGGAAAAGATATAGCAAGATTTCATTTAATTTATTGGCCGATATTTTTAATGGCATTAGATTTACCATTGCCAAAGAAAATATTAGTTCATAATTTTATTATGATGAAAGATGGAAAAATGTCAAAATCAAAAGGAAATGTTGTATATCCAGAAAAATTAATAAATAGATATGGACTTGATGCAACAAGATATTTCTTATTAAGAGAAATGCAAACATCACAAGATGGCCTATATACTCCAGAGAGCTTTATAGAAAGATATAACTTTGATTTATGCAATGATTTAGGAAACCTTGTAAATAGAACAATTTCAATGGTTAACAAATATTTTGATGGAAAATTGCCTGAATATAATGGAACTCCAAATGAAGTTGATAAAGAATTTGAAGAATTTACAAATGAAAAAGTAAAGAAGGTTGAAGAATTAATAGAAAGATATGAGATGGCAAATGCATTACAAGAATTGTGGACAGTTGTTGCAAGAACAAATAAATATATAGATGAAACTCGTCCATGGGAACTAGCTAAAAATGAAAATACAGAAAAATTATCATCAAGTATATATCATCTAATAGAAAACATTAGAAAAATAGGAATAGTTTTATTACCATTTATGGAGGATACAGCTAAAAATTTATTAAATCAAATTGGTGTACCATCAAATTTACAAATATGGGAAAGTTTAAGTAAATATAATCAATTAAAAGACATTAAAGTAATTGAAAAAGGCGAACCTCTATTTATGAGAAAAGATGTAGAAGAAGAACTAGAGTATTTAAGAAGCTAAAAGTTAAGGCTGAACTAAGATGTACAACCTAATTAAGTTCAAATAAAAGGTGGAAGTATGGATTTGATATCTGTAAATAGAAAATATAAAAATATAAGAAATACAATAATTACAACAGTTTTTATAGGATTAGCAATAATATTTATAATAATAATTAAAGAGATAAATCAAGATAAGAAATATGAAAAAATTTATATATCATATGAAAATCAGATAAATCAAATAAAACAAAATGAACAAGTAGAAGAAGAGCAGAAAAAGATTGAAGAGGAACAAAAAATAAAAAGTCAATTACCTCAATTAACAGATGAAGCAAAAAGTAAATTTGCAAATTTGTATCACTCAGACACTAAAAGAGTATTTTTAACTTTTGATGATGGACCATCAAAAAATGTAACACCAATAGTTTTAGATACATTAAAAAAAGAAAATATAAAAGCAACTTTTTTCTTACTTGGAAGTAGAGTGGAATTAGAACCTGAAATGGTAAAAAGAGAATATAATGAGGGACATTATTTAGCGAGCCATGGATATTCTCATGTATATTCACAAATATATTCTTCTCCGCAAAGTGTTATAGATGAATACAATAGAAGTATAACAGCAATTAGAAATGCAATAGGAGTCCAAGAATATGATCCTCATTTGTTTAGATTTCCTGGTGGTTATGCAGGAGGAAAATATGCATCAATAAAAAAAGAAGCAGAGAAAATATTAGAACAAAATAATATTTTGCATATAGATTGGAATGCGCTAACATCCGATGCTGCAGGAGCAAAGACAACAGATGAATTTATTACAGAACTAGAAAAAACTGTTCCTAAACATAATAGTGTTGTTGTGCTAATGCATGATGCAGGTAACAAAATGGCAACAGCAGAAGCGCTTCCAACGATTATTAAATATTTTAGAGATCGCGGATTTGAATTTGAAAATTTTTATAATATAATGAAATAATATAAAAACAAAACCGTTATGATTCACAACACATATAATATTTTTATAAGTTGTGAATTGTAATATAAAACCATGTGTAATCTGTAAGTATTTTCAAAAAAGTATTGCAAAATGGGAAAAATATGATATAATAAGAAAGCTAAAAGCAACAAGAAAGGAAGATTAGAATGAATTGTAAAGTAGAAAAAACAGAAAAGGCAAATGAAGTAAAATTAGAAATTACAATAGAAGCAGAAAAATTTGAAAATGCTATTAAAAAAGTATATTTTCAAAATGCAAAATATTTTAATATACCAGGATTCAGAAAAGGAAAAGCACCAATGAACATAGTTGAAAAATATTATGGTGCACAAATCTTTTATGAAGACGCATTTAATGAAGTAGCTACAGAAGGATATGACGAAGCTTTAAAAGAAAACAAAATAGACGCTGTAAGTAGACCAGAAGTAGATATTATCCAAATGGAAAAAGGAAAAGACTTAATATTTACAGCAGTAGTACAAACAAAACCAGAAGTAAAACTTGGAAAATATAAAGGAATAGAAATTCCAAAAGTAGAATACAAAGTAGAGAAAAAAGATATCGACCATGAATTAGGACATATGCAAGAACATAATTCAAGATTAATAACAGTTGATGATAGACCATTAGACAATGGAGATACTGCAACAATAGATTTCGAAGGATTTGTTGATGGTGTAGCATTTGATGGTGGAAAAGCAGAAGGACATGAATTAGAAATTGGAAGTGGAGCATTTATTCCAGGATTTGAAGAACAATTAGTTGGAATGAAAATTGATGAAGATAAAGAAATAAAAGTAACATTCCCAGAAGAATATTTTTCAAAAGACTTAGCTGGAAAAGAAGCTACATTTAAAGTAAAATTACATGAAATCAAGAAAAAAGAATTACCTGAATTGGATGATGAATTTGCAAAAGATGTAAGTGAATTTGATACACTTGCTGATTTAAAGAAAAGCATCAAAGAAAAATTAGAAAAAAATAATGAACAAAGAGCAAAATATGAAACAGAAGATGCAGCAATAAAAGCTGTATGTGAAGATGTAAAATTAGATATTCCATCAGGAATGATTGATTTTGAAATTGATAACATGTTAAAAGACTTTGAACAAAGATTAGCATATCAAGGTCTAAATGTAGAACAATACTTAAAAATGATAGGTAAAACAGAAGAAGAAATGAGAAAAGAATATGAGCCACAAGCTATAGAAGCAATAAAGTCAAGACTTGTACTAGAAGCAGTAATAAATGCAGAAAAAATCGAAGCAAGTGAAGATGAAATAAAATCAAAAATGGAAGAAATGGCTAAAAACTATGGAAAAAAAGTAGAAGAATTAAGTGAAAATGAAAACTTAAAGAAATACTTAGAAGAAGGAATAAAATCAGAAAAAGCATTAGAATTCATAGTAAAAAATGCAAAATTTATAGAAAATAAAAAGGAAACAAAAAAGAGTAGCAAGAAATAGCTGAAAAGGGCAAATTGGTATCGGTTCTCTTTTTGCCCTTTATCGGGTAAAATAGTATCGATTCCTGTTTTCCCTTTTATTATTTAATAGAGAAAAATTTAGCAAGTTCGATATTATTATTTTAAGTATTATAAAAAGATGATTTGAATATTAAATTCAAACCAAAAGGAGGAAAAATATGATAGAAAGAGATAGTTTAGTACCATATGTAATTGAACAAACAAGTAAAGGAGAAAGGTCATATGACATATTCTCAAGATTATTAAAAGACAGAATAATATTTTTAGGAGAAGATGTTAATCCAACATCAGCAAGCTTAATAATTGCGCAATTATTATTCCTAGAATCAGAAGATCCAGACAAAGAAATATTTTTATATATAAACTCACCTGGAGGATCAATAACAGATGGTATGGGAATTGTAGACACAATGAATTATATAAAATGCCCAGTATCAACAATATGTGTTGGATTAGCAGCAAGTTTTGGAGCGGTATTATTAGCAAATGGTGAAAAAGGAAAAAGATTTGCAACACCAAATTCAGAAATATTAATACATCAACCATTAATTGGTGGCCAAGGTGGAGGAATATCTGGTCAAGCAACAGAAATAAAAATTCATGCAGATCATATGATAAGAACAAGAGAAAAATTAAATAAATTATTAAGTGAAAAAACAGGTCAATCTATAGAAACAATTGAAAGAGATACAGAAAGAGATCATTATATGACTGCACAAGAAGCACTTGAATATGGTTTAATTGATGGAATTATGGACAAAAGAATGTAGTTCTAAATATAATATAGAAAATTAATAAAAGTTATCGACTTTTTAAAACTTAATAGAAGAGAGAAAAGGAGAAAGATATATGGCAAAAAGTGATACACCAAAAGGTGTAAAATGTTCATTTTGTGGTAAAACACAAGATAGTGTTAGAAAAATAGTTGCAGGGCCAGGAGTATATATATGTAATGAATGTGTAGAATTATGTAATGAGATAATTGAAAGTGAATATTATGACAATGATAATGACACATATACACTAGCAGGACTAGAAAAAATACCAAGTCCAAAAGAAATAAAAGAAATTCTGGACCAATATGTAATAGGTCAAGATGAAGCAAAAAAGACATTATCAGTAGCAGTGTATAATCATTATAAAAGAATAGCAAATGAAGAAGAAATGGAAGCAAAACATGAAAAAAATGAAGATGATGTAGAAATACAAAAAAGTAATATATTGCTATTAGGGCCAACAGGATGTGGAAAAACACTTTTAGCAAGCACATTGGCAAAAATATTAAATGTACCATTTGCCATAGCTGATGCAACAACACTTACAGAGGCTGGATATGTTGGAGAGGATGTTGAAAATATTCTTTTAAAACTAATACAAGCAGCTGATGGAGATATAGAAAAAGCAGAAAAAGGAATAATCTATATAGATGAAATAGACAAAATAACAAGAAAATCAGAAAACCCATCAATAACAAGAGATGTAAGCGGAGAAGGTGTACAACAAGCTTTATTAAAAATAGTAGAAGGAACAATAGCATCAGTTCCACCACAAGGAGGAAGAAAACATCCACAACAAGAATTATTACAAATAGATACATCAAATATATTATTTATCTGTGGTGGTGCATTTGAAGGACTTGAAAATATAATAAAAGACAGAATGGGAAAAAAATCAATGGGCTTTGGAGCTGAAATTCAAAGCAAAAAAGATATTGATAGATATAAAGTATTTGAACAAATATTACCACAAGATTTGCTAAAATTTGGTATGATACCTGAGTTCATAGGAAGATTACCAATAATAGCATCTTTAAAAGAATTGGATAAAGAAGCATTAATAAAAATAACTACAGAACCTAAAAATGCTTTAGTAAAACAATACAAAAAGTTATTACAAATGGATGATGTAGAATTAATATTTGAACCTGAGGCTTTAGATGCAATTGTAGACAAGGCAATTGAGAGAAAAACAGGAGCTAGAGGTTTGCGTTCTATAATTGAGGAAATTATGAGAGACATAATGTTTGATATACCATCAAATGAAAAAATAGAAAAATGTATTATAACAAAAGATACAGTTTTAAATAATACAGGTCCTAGAATTATAGAAAATCCTGATAAGGAAAAGAAGACAGCATAAATTATCTAGAAGTTACCAGTAGGGACACTCATTAATGGTAAATACTAAGTTTTTACCATTAATGAGTGTCCCTACTGGTAATTTTTTTGGCTCTATGTCAATAGTTGGGGTGGAAAACTTTAAAAGTTTTCTGCCTCAGCTTTTTTAGTACAATTTAATGT
>CAKPLT010000013.1 GCA_934167755.1 uncultured Clostridia bacterium | reverse complement strand
TACTTTCGTAAAGCTAAGATAGTTGCTGATCACTTTCACTGGGTCAGATATGCTTGTAATGCTTTAGATAAAATAAGGCGTGTAACTTTTAGTATGACTAAGTTTGATAACTTTAAAGCACGAATAATATTATTAAATTAATTCAACCATAACAGATTAACAGTTTTTACCAATTATTTAGATTGGTTTATTAACCGAGCAAATAATTACATATTTTTAGGTATTTCTTAGTTTAAACATTAAATTGTACTAAAAAAGCTGAGGCAGAAAACTTTTTAAGTTTTCCACCCCAACTATTGACATAGAGCCCTAATTTCTTTTGACATTAGCCAAAACTTTTCTTTAATTTTTCATTTTTGGTCTATACTAATATAAGTTCTGTTCCATTCTTTATATCAGTTTCTTTCACAATAACATTGAAATCATAATATCTTCCTGTTTTTCTATTATACAACACAAACATATCTTTAGAATTAATAACATTATCATTTAGTTCATTTACGCCATCACATAGTAATTTAATAATATTAGATATTTTTTCTTCAGTAGGAATCCAAATTTCATACCATTTATCAATTCGTGGAAAAAAGACTTTTACCAAAATTTTATTCATCTTCATTCTCCTCCTCAATTCCAATAAACTTAACTAAAGTAGGTATCCCCTCATCAATAACATATCCAAAACTATTTCCACAATTATTTTCAAGATCTTCCATAGAAAAGTTTTTATTAATTAATGTTTGATTTTCTATTCCATTTCCGATCCAAATTCCACAATCTTCACTTATGAAATTAGAATACCAAGCATCATATGTGTGTTCTTCTAATCTATCTGGATTCTCAATTATTATAAAACTATGTTTTCCTTTGTTCTTTACTTTAGCCAAAAATTCACTAAATTCATATTCATCAATTATTTCTTCACTAGTAAACTTATCAATTCCAATAATTACACAAATTATATGTGTATCGTTTTCTTGTTTCATATCTCTTTTTATTGATTTTATAAAATCATTATATGCCTTCTTTTTATTTGTTTTTGCTTCTTCTGCGTCTAAAATATTAACTTTTACATTTTTCAAATCATTTATTTCTTCAAAAACATATCTTGAAAACTCAATTGCATCAGCCATATTTTTTGCAGATATTACAGTTGTAAAATTTTTTATAAAATTATAATAGTATACATCCATATTCTTTTTTAATAAACCTATTGGTACTTTTTCCAACCCGTTTAAATAATTCTTTATATCACTTACCTCAATTTTATTTGGTAATGTTGGTACTGGAACTGCTTCATTTTTGTTCGTTTCTTTTAACTTATCTATAGTCTTTTCAATATGTTCATTGTAGTTTAAATGCTCACATATTTTGGCAGTTTGAAATTCAAAAATATTATTTTCAATTGATATTAGTCCTCTCCCAAATATATGAGTAGGTCTTTTATTTTGTACATTGTCAAAAATACTATAATAATCATTTTCATCATTAAGCATTAGTCCAATTTTTTTATTAAAATTCGCTGATAATCTATATCTCATACAACTTGTAGAACTTGCAGTAACCAAAAATATAATTCCACATTTAGCTCCATCTCTTGTTAATGTTAAAAATATATCATCAAATTTGTCTTCGTAATTCTCATTAAATGCCTCATAATTATTTATAATTACTGAAATAACTGGCATAACATTTCCTGATTGAATATAAAAATTATAATCTCCATTATAATTAGACAAAATTTGTTTTCTTTCTATAACCATTCTTTGTATCATATCAAAAAATGTTACAAGTTTTTCATCTTGTCCCATAAAAATAATATCACCAACATGAGGACTCTTTTTGAAAATTTTTAAAGCTTCTGAGCCAAAGTCTAATATATATACTTGTGCTTGTTCTGTTGAATATGTATTCATCAAATCATATACAAATGTACTTAGCAATGTTTCTTTACCGCTCTTTGCATTTCCAAGAACTATTATATTGTCATTTTTAGAAAGATTTATCTTAACCAATCCTTGTTTTTGATTAGCAGGGTCATCATATTCTCCAATTATAATATTTATTTCATCTGATTTTTTTTCTTTATATTTTTTTCTTAATTCATCAACATATATATCTTTCGGAATGTTTTCTAACCATAAATTACTTGTACTAATTTTTTCTTGGTTTGCAATATTACAAATATATTCCAAAATATTTGTTAATTGCTCTCCTTTATTTTTATAGTTCTTCTGTTTTCTATCTTCTATTTTCTTTATTGTCAATCCTATATTTGAAATAAAATCAACCGAATTATCAGCGTTTTTTATTGGAACTTCTGATTGAATATATGAAGCTCCAGCCCATCCAGATTTTCCCAGTGTAAAGTATTCATTATGACCTACCTTCAAGTAAAATTGACCTGGATTTTTTAAATAGGCTGCGTCCGGTCTTAATATTACATCTTGACTATCTAGTGTATCTTGTACTTTTAAACATATTCCAAATTTACTGTTTCCTCTAATTTGGTCATCTACAATACCACTTGGTTTTTGCGTTGCTAAGATTAAGTGAACTCCTAAGCTTCTACCAATTCTTGAAACACTAACTAACTCATCCATAAATTCTGGTTGTTGTTGCTTTAGTTCTGCAAATTCATCACATATTATAAATAAATGAGAAACTGGTTGTTCAACTTTTCCGTCATGGTACAATTTTTGATATTTATATATATCTATTGTCCCTTCATTTGTTATTTCTCTTGCTTTGTTAAATACAACCTCTCGTCTTCTTAATTCACTTTGTATAGATGTAAGCGATCTTTCTAAATCGTGTTTTTCTATATTGGTAATTGTTCCTACTAAATGAGGCAATTTTATATTGTTTTTTTGAAAAGCCCCAGCTAACCCTCCACCTTTATAATCTATTAATAAGAATGATACATCATCTGGATGATAATTTATTGCTAATGATAAAATATATGTAATAATAAATTCACTTTTTCCAGAACCAGTAGAGCCTGCAATTAATCCATGCGGTCCATGAAATTTTTCATGTGCATCTAGATATATAATTATTCCGCTACTGTCAGTCCCAATAGGTGCTTTTAAAGATAAAGTAGAATCATTTTCTTTCCATCTCTTAAGTATGTTTAATTGTTCAATATTTCCAACGCCATACATCTCTAAAAAAGAATAATTATCTGGTAGTGATGTTGTACCTCTTTTCTCTTTAATTGGTATATTAGACAATTCTTGTGCTATTTTTTCAAAAAATATTGTATATAATGGTTCTATTTTTATCTCAGTTTGATGTATTTCATCATAACATTTTTCATATAATAATCCATTAGGATTTTCTCTAATATCAATAAATGTTTTGCAATTGCTTGGTACACTATATATGTCATTTGTAATACACAATAAACTAAACCCTATATTTTCCTTTTTCTTCAAAAGTTCTGAAATAAAACCTAGGTTATTAATTAGTTTATAATTATCAGTAATTATTAAATAATATGGAGAAGCTCCTTTATAATCTTCTTTTTCATTCTCTATTTCTAATCTGTTTGTTAATTTCTCCATTAAATATGTTGCTATTTCATTCATATCATTATAATTATTAGCAAAGAATCTAATTTGTTTTGAACTGTCCCAAATGTGAGGAAGCATTTTTACATATTCCCAATCTTTTGAATTTTTTTCATCTAAAAAAAATACTAATTTTAAATCTTCATAACTTTGGAAAGTAACCAACTGTAATATAATATTTTTTATGTATTTTCTTGTAAATTCCATATTTGTTGAAACTATTGCAGAAATAACATTCTTAACGAGTGAAATTGTAACAGGACAATTTTCTATATTTTTAGCATTATTTATAATATTATTTAATGCTTCCACTAAGTTATCATCTACCATTGCAAATTTTTCTTGTGGATATGTAATATTTACTTTTAAAGGAACTTGCCCTAATCCAATTCTAATAGATAAAAAATCATCATCTTCAATATTCCTTTCCCATAATCTAGGGTCTCTTTTTGAAATTACTTGTACACATTCATTTACATTTAAGTAATTTTCATATAATATTTTTCTTTGTTTAATCTTTAATTCTTTTATTACATCATTTTTTCTTTCAAGATATTGTTTGTATCTTTTTTGTCTTTTTTGTTCATATTTTTTGTTTGATTTCTTATCCCACTTAGCATCTAAAATCGGGAAAATAAGTATTGCTACAAGCATTGCTATTGCTGTAACAAACCCCATAATTGTTTCTAGCATCGTCGATGTTCCACTTGATATTCCTTGTATAGTTGCTGTAAAAGAAGCTAACATTACAATTCCCATAGCTATAGATGAACCTAGTATCAAAAACATTGGTCTTTGTTGAGCATCAAGCAATTCTGGTGGTTCATCTATTTTTATTTCTTCAACTTTTATTGGTGGTATCATTCTTGGAGAACGAAAAAAGTAATTTTTTTGTTGTATGTTTTGATATTCTCTTGGTTCGGTATTTCCTATATTTTTTAATATTATTTCTATTCTACTTGATTCAAAATATTCTTTATTAAAATTCACATTGTCCTGAGGATTATTTATATATATAGTATTTTTTATAATTACTATTTCTAATCCCATAATAAAAATAATATCGCCGTTAAATATGTTTTTAATATTATTATACACTGGAAAACTATTAACAAACGCTCCAAAATTTGAATCATAATTTTTTAATCTCCAATGTCCATTCTCTTTATAAATTTTCGCATGCAATTTTGACACAAATGGATTTTTGTATATAATAGCATTGTTATGCTCAGTACCTATTGTAATTGTTTCAGTATTTTTAATATCAAAATGAATAAACGAATCCTCATAATCTGGCAAGCAATATAAAATATAAATTTCTTTTGAATTATAAAATTTTATTGGGTACATACAATTCTCTTTTAAAATTACATTTTGCATATTATTTTCAACAAATTGTGAAAGCGAAAAGTCTTTAT
The DNA here is from genome assembly GCA_934167755.1 of uncultured Clostridia bacterium. Classification (GTDB taxonomy): domain Bacteria; phylum Bacillota; class Clostridia; order TANB77; family CAG-508; genus CAG-269. The sequence continues at coordinate 47,463 of CAKPLT010000013.1, read as the reverse complement.
TTATTTCTTCTAAATATTTATAGGCAATTATTTTTGAATACTCATTATTTATCAACTCATAATTTCCATTATTTTGACAAATCTGTATTAATTTTTCTTCATTTATATCTTTTGTTTTATCACAAATCCAATATTTATCCATAATATTTTTGGGAAGTGTATCTTTTAATATATATTTTTTTCCTATTAATGCAATTCGCATTTTCTCTCTCCTTTTCAATATCGAACAACTTATTCGTTAAAATTATAACAAACTCACAATAGATTTGCAATAGTTTTTGTTATAAAACAATTGCTAGTTTTTTGCTATTCGTGTAATATATTTGTAATATATTTGTAATAAAAAAGTAATATTTTTCTTTTTTCTTGTAACTGTAAGCTTTACCGTTTTCCGTATATTTTTTCATAAATTTTTTTGATATTTTCTTTGACATTTTTTTTCTTTTATGATATTTTGAATTTGAAATATTATTATTTATTTCATTTAATACAAAAGACTAAGATAAAGATAGAAATAAAATGAAGGGATGTGAAGATTTATGGCAGTATTATCAGATAAAAATCTTGAAAATTATAAGAAATATCTTGATGATCTAAAAATCCAAATAAATGCTTGGACAAAATATTTGTCAACTGCTGAGCAAACTTTAAACAAGGGGACTGGAAGTACTTTTAGATCGCAATATGCAATTGGTAAAAAAGCAACAACAAATATTCAATCTGTTGTTGATATTTTACAATCATTACAAAAAGATTTAAAAAATTTGATAACAGATGCAAACGCTTTTTACACTACATCATATAATGCATCTAAAAAAGTCTCAATAAGCAAATGGTAGAATATCAGCAACAAATAATGCATCTAAAAAAATAGTAAAATATTGGAGGAATAATAATGGCAACTAATTTAACATCAAAACAAATACAAAGTTGGAAAAAAAGTATTAATACTTGTATAGTAACAAATTTAGTCACATCTTTAAAGAAAGCTAATGAAGATACTACACAACTAAGCAAAGTAACATCTTCTGGTCAAGACGAAAATAATTTAAGTTACAGATTTAATGATCTTGCAAAATTAACAACTCAAGCGTCTAAGCAATTAACTACATTTATGAATTCATTTAATACAGCTATAGATAAATACATTTCTGATACAACAAAAGCAGAAAAAAATGCTGAAGAAAAAATTCGTAAATCAATTGATCAATTTGCAGAGTCTGCCGCAAAAATATCTAAATTAAAAATGTAATAATATAATAGGGGCTTTTATGGCCCCTTTAATCTATTTCTTTTTTGTTTTTTCTAATCTAACTCTTATTATTCTTTAAAATCCCACAAATCGTACCAAATATAAAACCTACAATTGATAATATCCCTACCAAATAAACTGGCTGAATTAGAAAAATATTCATATATAGTGTAATTATATCTAGTACAATACTTATAATTAAAAATACTGTCATAAAAATAATATTCATTTTTGGAATATTATTTGTTACTTTTTTCTTCAATATCTTTTCTTTAATTAAATATACTAAAGTTCCTATATATAGGCCTACACATATCGATTGTATGCCAAACCAATAAATTCCTCCAATATTTGTGTATCCACTTTTAATCAATCTCACAACATAATAAGATATAGTCATACAAATTAAATTTGTTACCGAATTTATTTCAGTACTAGCATAATCTTTCGAAAAAATAGAAATTATTATTACAACTAATACCCAAAATAATTCATTTTGAGTTATTTTTATTAAATCTTTAATATTGTATATTAATGCAAATTCTGTTATTATTCCAAGGCAACTTCCTATTATAACATTAATTATAAATCCACGAATATATTTTTTCATATTTTACCTCTTAATTTTACACAAATTCCTCCCAAACTAAGTTCGCCAAGTCAATTCCTTTATTTGTAAGTCTAATAAAATCCTCATCAACTATAATCAAACCTTCATCTGTCAACTTTTTCAATTCATTTCTAAAAAGATAAATTGGATTATCTCCAAACTTAAGTTTAAATTTACTTATATTTACACCTGCTATTTTGCGTAGTCCAAGAAGCATATACTCTTTTTCAGCATCATATTCCTTCTGAATTTCATGGATAATCCTATTCCTATCTAATTTTTCGCTCATAACATTTTTAATATATTCTTCTATTATTTCTGTATTAGAATATCTTGTAATATCTCTATAAGAATGTGCTGCAACTCCAAAGCCAAAATACTGATTTTGATTCCAACAATTCATATTATGTTTTGATTCACGACCTTTTTTTGCAAAATTAGAAATTTCATAATGTGTATATCCATTCAATTCTAAAGTATTTTTAACATACCAATACATATTTCTTTCTGTGTCTTCATCTGGAAGCTCTAACTCACCTTTCTCAATCTTATTTGCAATATGTGTTCCATCTTCTACAATAAGTGAATATACTGATATATGCTCTGGCTGTAGCTCTATTATTTTTTCTAAACTTTCTTTCAAATCTTTAATTCTCTGATTTGGAATTCCTAATATTAAATCTACATTTATATTTTTAAAACCCACTTTTCTTGCCATTTGATATGTTTCTAAAAATTGTTCAAAATTATGAATTCTACCGATTTCTTTCAGTATTTCGTTTTGTGTACTTTGTAAGCCTATACTTAATCTATTAATACCACATTTCCTATAATCTTTTAGTTTTTCTTTTGTAACAGTCCCTGGATTAACCTCAATTGTAATCTCTGGTCTTTTAGATAAATTTTTCTTTTTTATTTCATCAATAATTTCTACAATATATTTACTGTCTATATATGATGGAGTCCCTCCTCCAATATACACTGTTGTAATTTGTGATTGGATATTTTGCATTCTAATTTCTTTTTTTACCGCTTTCACATAATCTTCTATTAAATTATCTTTGTTACAATATGAAATAAAATCACAGTAATAGCATTTTTGCTTACAAAATGGAATGTGTACATATACACCAATTTCTTTATTTTTCATTAGCAATCTCCATTATTTTTTTTAATCTATAATTTACACCTGATTTTCCAACAGGTTGCTTTAACATTTTTCCTAATTCTATTAAACTTGCATTAGGATTTTTTAATCTTAATTCCGCAATTTCTTTTAAAGAATCATCTAATTTTTCAAATTTCTTATTAGATTTTAGTTTTTTAATTGCTTCAATTTGCTCTATTGAAGCATTAATTGTTTTATTTAAGTTAGCTGTTTCACAGTTTACAATTCTATTTATTTTATTGTTCATTTCTCTTTGGACTCTTATTTCTTCAAATTTAAGTACTGCCTTATTAGCACCTATTAAAGCTAAAAATTTTGATATTTCCTCTCCATCTTTTAGATATATGGCATATTCTCCATTCTTTTCTGTCAAATTGCTTTTGATATCATATTTTTTCAAATATTCAATTATTATTTCAGCATCATTCTTTTTAGAAATTCCTATTTCCATATGATATTTCTTCTCAGGATTATTTATTGAACCAGAACCCAAATATGTTCCTCTAATTAGCCATTTTATTTGTTCTGCATTTAGATTTTCAATTGCTTCTATGTTTTTAAGTATATTTTTATTAACTGTTATAACAAACAGATTTCCTTGTACTGCTATGTCATAATTATGTATTTCCATATTATTTAATAATCTTGAAAATCTGTTTATGTTATATTCATTTTCTGTACTAAATTTTATATTATTCTTGTCTTCTGAAATATTGCTACTTATTAAATATCCTATCAATTCATATTTCACAGCTTCTTTGTTTGAAAGATTATCTAATTTGCTTATTTCTTCTTTTAATTCTGTTGAAAATGACATATGCTCTCCTTTCAATCAATTAACTTGAGTAATTATTATTCTATCATTGCCACATAAGTCTTTTTTACAATATGTACCTTTATAATGTTCTAAATTTTCTATAATTTCTGTAACTTCTTCTTTTTGATCATATCCAATTTCAAAACACAAAAAACTTCCGAATTTCAAATAATCTATTGCTTGTTTTGAAATCTTTCTGTAAAAGTCTAATCCATCATATCCTCCATCTAATGCGATTTGTGGCTCTTTTTGAACATCCTCACTTAAAAATTTAATATCCTCTTTTTTTATATATGGTGGATTTGAAACTATTATATCAAATTTCATATTTTTCAAATTCTTAAATAAATCTGATTTTATGAATCTCACCTTTGCTTCTAGTCTCTGTGCATTTTTTGATGCAACATCTAATGCTTTTTCACTTATATCAACTGCATAAACTTCTGCATTTGGTACATTTTTAGCAATTGATATTGCTATTGCACCACTTCCTGTACATAAGTCTAAAATTTTTGGTTTATCCATTTTTTTTGCTATATTTATAACTTCTTCTACTAATATTTCTGTATCAGGCCTTGGTATTAATACATTTTCATCTACATAGAAATCCATTTTCATAAATTCTTGCGTATGTGTTATATGTTGCAATGGCACTCCTTTTGCTAATTTATCTATATTAACAAAATACTCCCATTGTTCTTTTTTTCCAACTTCTTCGTTATCATATACTATTAAATATTGTCTTGTTTTCTTCAATACATATTGTAATAGTAATCTTGCTTTTAGTTTTGGACTGTCTATATTGTTGTTTTTTAATATTATAGTTCCTTTTGTTAATGTTTGCTTTATTGTCATATTAACACCACCTTTCAGATATTACTATATACCATTTATTTAAATTTTTCAATATGCCAAGTCTTTATTTGTATTAATTAAAAATAAAACATTATTCTGTAACAATATTTTTAATAATTTATACAAAAATCTTTGACAAATAAATAAAATTAAAGTATAATAAAAATAGGAAATAAGAACCACGAAAGTGGTTGCCGAAAAACAGATAAACCATTTACTCGGTCAAAAGCAGAATGGTTTATTTTTTATTGCCTATGTAATAAAATACAAATAATGATTAATAAGGCAATATTTATGATAGTCATACCTACTAATCCAAAGAAAAATAGGTATGTAATACTTAATAATGCTGATTCTACCATATTAACCACCCCCATATATCAGTCTCACAACAAAAGTCGTGGAAGTAGTATGTAAAACATCAAAGAGTTAAAAGGTGGCAACTCACTCCGCTTATTCTCATTTCCTATACATAACAATATACAACATTTTTTTGTAAAAAAACAAGCGAACAAAGTAAAATATAAAAAAACTGGTCTAAACTGAAATGCACCCCATTTAGATTTTAACACAATAGTCTTTTTTATTGTGTCTACTAAATGGGGGCATTTCAGTTCAAACAACCAGTCTTTCTATATTTTAATAATTTTCAGCTTTAATTTCAAAATATGCTTTTGGATGTGCACAAACTGGACAAACTTCTGGAGCTTTTGTTCCAACAACAATATGTCCGCAATTTCTGCATTTCCATATTTTAACTTCTCCTGCTTCAAATACTTTTCCATCTTTTACATTTTCTAATAATTTTAAATATCTTTCTTCATGTTCTTTTTCAATTTTACCAACTTCCTCAAATAAGTATGCAATACGGTCAAATCCTTCTTCTTTAGCTGTTTTAGCAAATTCAGCATACATATCTGTCCATTCGTAATTTTCTCCATCAGCAGCAGCTTTTAAGTTTTCAGCTGTTGTTCCAATTTCTCCGCCATTTAATAATTTAAACCACATTTTTGCATGTTCTTTTTCATTATCAGCTGTTTCTTGAAAAATTGCAGCAATTTGTTCATATCCTTCTTTTTTGGCTTTACTAGCAAAATATGTATATTTATTTCTTGCTTGTGATTCTCCTGCAAATGCCGTCATTAAATTTTGTTCTGTTTTTGTTCCTTTTAATTCCATTATATTACCTCCTAATTCTTTTTACTTATGTAGAATATCACATTATTGAATTAAAATCAAGAGTTTTACTAATAGTTACCAAACATGGGTGTCCCTACTGGGAACTACGGGGAACTTATTCTTTCGTCATAATATGTATATTTTCAACCTTAGCACTCATTTCCCTAGAAATTATATTTTGAATCTGAGCAATCTCATCAGCTTTAAGTTCTTCAGCACCAACAATAACACTAATGCTATCAACATTTACAAAAATAACACATTTGTTAAATCCTTTTGTAGACATCAAATTTTCGCAAATCATTATTGCATTTTTTTCTTTATTTAAATCTGTAATCTGTTGTGTAACAATAGCTTTTTGCTCCTCTGATACATTAGAATTATTTAAAATTCCTTGATATGTTTCTAAAGTTTGAGAATACATTGTATCTCTTGACAATTTTGATTCTTGAAAATAGTCATCTTTATTTGAAGCTGATGTTTCTTTAGTTTCTTGTTTCTTTTCTTGATTGTCCTGTGAGTTAGAATTTTCATTCTCAGCAGTTTTTTCACCATCAGATTTATTCGTATTATTTTCACTATTTTTTTCGTCTACAACTTCATTATTACTTACTAATGTAGCATCGCCAAGATGTTCATCTGAGGTTGTATTCTCCTTTTCATTTTCATTTCCAACACTAACTGTTTCTAATGTTTGACTTTCATTAGATATATATGCCCAATATCCAGCTGTTACAAGCATTAATGCTAAGACATAAATTACAACAGAGCCTTTTTTCATTTTCAATTTTCTCACCTCCCACTATTTTGAACCGCATTTCAAAAACTTGAATTTTATGTACTGCAAGTCCTGTAATTGCTTCAACAGCACTTAATATTGATGATTTCACACTTGCATCTTTTGCACCTTGTGCAGTTATTATCGCTCCTTCTATTACAGGCATAACTACCTTTTCTGTAATTGGCTTATTTTCTCCACCTTCATCTGTATATGCAATCTCTTTTTTACTTTGTGTTTCTTTCACATCTTTACTACTTCCTCCATCATTCTCTTTTGTAGTACTTTCAGATGTTGTTTCATTATACATTGCAACTACACTACTACTTTCCGAATATTTTATAAGTACTTTTACTTTTCCAACACCATCTATACTTTCTAATATATCTTCTAATTCTGTTTCTAAATTATTTTGTTCTGTAGCATTTGTAGTAGTTGTTTGCGCAAGTACTTTTGAAGTTTCATTATTTTTTTCTTTACTTCCTTTACTGCTTGAATTATTCCACATACTATTTATTATTAATACTGTTATTATTAATATTATTATAAATACAATAATATTCTCAATTTGTTTCTTTTTGTCCTTTCCTTCTTCATTCTTTTTAAAAAAATCCTTTAACATAACTTCTCCTTTCTTCGCTAAGGTAAATTTGGGACCGGGTACATAATTTCCCAGGTCAATTATGTACCCGGTCCCAAATTTACCCCTTTTTTTATTTTACGCTCACCTTAATTTTATTTTCTTCAATCTCATATTCTTCCGCAAGCATTTTTGTTGTTTTATCAAGTTGGCCTTCATCAACTGGTCCCTTAATCCTAATGTTAATTTCATATATTCCAGCATTTTTCTTTGTTGTATCTAGTTCTGCATCTACCACACATTTTTCAACTGAAAAACCTGCCTCTTTAAATTTCGAAATCACATTATTTTTCAATTCATCTAAATAAATTTTTTCAATTCTTTCATCCATTGAAGATTGGTCTACTTCATATTGAGATTTCGTTTGATATTTGTCTATATTATATTCTTCAACAGAAATATTTTCTTTATTCTTAATAATCGGAGAAATTATATTAAATAACACATATACTCCTATAACCATCTGTATGTATTTTCTATTTTTGTTTTTGGGCAAAATCAATTCTATAATTGTTGCAACTATAACTGCTAACACAATTTGTTCTGCCCAAGAACTAATAAATTCAATCATTTACATCACCTATACATCATTCCACTATTTGAAATTTTTACAACCATAGTTATTCCAATAATAAGTATTACTGATAGACTGCATAAAATAGCCAGTAACAATTTAAATACTCCACTCATTTCGTCTAACAGTTTAACTATTTTTTCATCTGCAACAGGTTGTACTACAGCAGATGCTAAACTATATATAATACTTAATGTTCCTATTTTTATGATTGGCATTATACATATTCCTATTATTACTATAACACCTATAAAACCAACAGCATTTTTTAAAATTACTCCACATCCTAGTACACTATCAACAACATCTCCCAGCACTTTTCCAACTACAGGAATTACGCTTGATACAGCTGCTTTTGCAGTTTTTGCAGTAATTCCATCAACACTACTACTTAGCGTTCCTTCTAAAGATACTACTCCTACAAATACAGTTAAAACAATTCCAAGAAACCACACTACACTCAATTTTAGGAATTTTGATATTTTTTCAATTTGGATTCTTTCTGAAATTTTTGATATTATTGAAAATACTACTATAATTAAAACTACTGGTATTAATACATTTGCAATTATATTTCCTGTAAAATTACTGATAAATAATATGATTGGCTCTAATACTGTACCTGTTGTAATACTACCTGTATATACCATTAAAGTTAAAAGTAATGGTATAAGTACATTGATAAATCCTACTAAATTATTTGCAGCTTCTTGTACTAATTTTATTATTTCTGTAAAATTTGACATTATTAATGTGACTATTAATATATATTGGACAAAATAAATTATTTGAGATACATTGTTATTTTCTAAACTATCTGTTATTGATTTTAATATTCCATGTATTACTATAATTACTAAAATACTTATTAAAACTTTTAAGCTTGAAGTTACTTCTTGTCCTAAAAGTTTAAGGACTTTTTTATATATTGTTTGATTATTAATTTTTCCTTGTACCGCTTCATTAAACATATCTGTTATACTTACATCTTCGAAAAAATCTCCAGTATATTCTTTTGCATCTTTTAAAAAACTGTTTATATTAAATTTTTCTTGTGTTGATGTCATTATTTCTTCATTTTCAGCAAATACTTGGGTTGGAAGCATTAATATTATTAGTACTAGGATAAATATTAAAATTATTTTTTTCATACTAATCCTTTCCTTTAAGACTAAGGTAAAATCTCTACAATTAATTCCAATAAACTTGAAATTATTGGAATCGACATTGCAATAATAATTACTTTACTTCCTATCTCAATTTTACTTGCTATAGCTTTTTCGCCAGCATCTGAACAAATGCTAACAGCAAATTCTGTAATAATTGCTATTCCTGTTATTTTTAGTAATATTCCAAGAAATTGTTTATTAATATATGTCTTGTCCGAAATTGATTTTAATAAATTAATAATTCCTGTAAATTTCTCCATTATAAAAGCTAAAATTAATATGCCTGCAATTATAGAAACATATATTGTAAATTCTGGTCTGTATTGTTTTAAAATTATAATGACAACTAATGCAATTAAGCCTATTCCAATTATTTTTATTATTTCTTCCATTTTTCTCATTCCCTTCTCCTAAGATATTTTGGAAATGAAGAACATTTATAAATCAAATAAAGTTCTAACAGTCTGAAACAGTGAACTTATTTCTTTAATTACCATTGATAATACTATAACAAGTCCTGCAAGTGTTGTCATCATTGCTTGATCCTCTCTTCCTGCTCTTACAAGAACTTGATGCAAAACAGCTACTAATATTCCAATAGCTGCTATTTTAAATAACAAATTTATATCCATCCCTTTATTCCTTTCTTTTCTAAGATAAACCTATATTAAAATAATATAATAACAAATACTAGACCTGCTACTACTCCTAATGTTTTATACATTTTTTGATTTTTCTTCTTTTCCTCTTCAGCTTGTTCAATTTGAATATCTAAAAAATTTTGAGTCATTTCAATCTCGCTAATTTGCCCTTCCACATCTGTTTGTCCAAGTAATTTGCCTAATTTTTTTAAAACCTCTTTATCTTCTTGTTTTATGCTTATATCAGAATTTTGTATGCAGTTCTCCCATACATCTTTTGTATGATAATATGTAATTTGATTTGCCATCTGTCCAAAAATTTTTTCTATTTCAGTTTCATTATCTTTTGATATTTGTTTAAAAATTTCTGCCAATGGCTCATATGTAAATTTTATTTTTGTTTTCATAATATTTAAAATATTTTTAAATTCTTTTAATTCCTGTACTCTATTTTCATAGCTTTTAGAAATAAGCATCCCCATTCCTGTTGATAGTCCAAATATAAAAATCAACAATATGTATTTAACCACTTGCATTACAGATAATAACATTCAGCATCTCCTCTTTTCTTTGGATTTAATAAAATTACTCTTTCAAATATATGTTTATCCAAAAGATTAGAAAGTTCTGGATTTCTTTTTATTTCGTCAATATCTTTTCCATGCGCAGTAAAAATTCCTTTAACCCCTGAACACATTGCATAATCTATTGCATTTATATCTTCTAAACTTCCAATCTCATCACAAACAATAACATCTGGTGACATAGAACGCACCAACATTCTCATTGCCTCTGGCTTAGGCATATTATCAATCACATCTGTTCTAATTCCAATATCATTTTGTGGTATTCCTTTATACATAGCAGCAATTTCACCTCTTTCATCAACAACTCCAACAGTTTTGCCAGTAAAACCTATGACTTTAATACCATTACTTATATTTCTAACTATATCTCTTAATAAGGTAGTTTTTCCACATCCTGGTGGTGAAACAATTAATGTATTATAAACACTATTATTTTCTAAATCTATTATATCTTCTATTATCTTGTTACTACATCCTATTTGTTGTCTTGCAATTCTAAAATTCAAACTTGATATGTAATTTATATTTATAATTTGTCCATTATCTATTACTGCACTACCAACTATTCCAACTCTGTTTCCACCTCTAATTGTTATATATCCATCACATATTTGCCTTCTATATGAATAAACTGAACTTTCACATACTTTTTCAAATGATTGCAATAATTCTTGCTGACTTACAATATGCTCCATTAGTTGGACTTCTTGTCCTATTTTTAATGCGAGCGGTTTGTTACTTCTAAGTCTTATTTCTTCAATTTGATAATTTGGGACCAGGTCATTGGGGACCGGGTACGTAATTTCATCTTTGTGGTAATTTGGGACCGGGTACATAATTTCCCTAATAGATAATGGTAAATATTCTAATACAGTTTCTAAACCTGTCATATTAGTCTCCTTAATATGTATCTACTTATACATTTTTAAATTTTTAGCACATAAAAAGAACATATATTATATATATATGCTCTTTTTATTAGTTTTAGAACTATTTTTATTCTTCCCAATTGTGGTATACATCCATAACATCATCTAGTTCTTCAAGTTTATCAATTAATCTTTCCATTTTTTCTTGACCAGCTTCATCTAATGCAACTGTTGTTGTTGGTATCATTTGAATTTCTGCTTCTAAGAATGTTAAATCTGCTTCTTCAAGTTTTTCTCTTACATCTGAAAAACTTGATGGTTCTGTTGTTATTTCATATACCTCTTCTGATGAATCAAAGTCTTCTGCTCCTGCATCTAGTGCTAGCATCATTAATTCTTCTTCATCCATAGTTGTTGATGCTTTTTCTATTACTATTACTCCTTTTTTATTAAACATATATGATACACAACCAGTTGTTCCTAAATTTCCACCAGCTTTATCAAATACATGTCTTACATCTGCTGCTGTTCTATTTCTATTGTCTGTATTTGCATTTACTATTACTGCAACTCCGTTTGGTCCATATCCTTCATATACTACTTCTTCGTAGTTTGCAGAGTTTCCTTCTCCTGATGCTTTTTTTATTGCATTATTTATTGTATCATTTGGCATATTAGCTGCTTTGCATTTTGCTATTACATCTTTTAATTTTGAGTTTCCAGCTGGATCTGGTCCACCTTGTTTTACTGCTATTAATAATTCTCTACCTAATTTTGTAAATACTTTCCCTCTTGCTGCATCTGCTTTCCCTTTTTTTGCTTGTATATTGTGCCATTTGCTATGTCCTGACATATCTCTCTCCTCCTCTTTGTTTTTTATTGTATTTTCAAGGTTTCTATCCTTTATCTTATAATTTTCGTCTTTTATTGTATCACATTATTTCTTATTTGTGTAGTCTTTTTTTATAAATTACTTTTTGTATCATTAAATTATCTCTTAATTTTAACAGTTTGCATTATTTCTTCTATTAATTTTCATTATTATTATTTTTATGTGCCAAACATATTATAAATTTTTTGATTTTCTTCATTATCAGAATTATTCAACAAATGTCCATCATATATATATTTCTTATAATATCTATAATCCTGTTCTGGCGTATAATAAACTAACTCTATATATTTTTTAGCCAATTTTTCTATCATATAGTTATCTATGTAAGGCTCCACATCAATCCATTCCATATTATCAAATATAAAATCCGGTAGTTCATTATAAAAGCTACTAATTGATTCTTCTATGTAATTTGAGCATGCACTCTTAAAAGATTTTATAACTCTTTTTTGAATATTTTCTTTAAATAATTTTATGTCCTGTATATCTACTTCATCATCCTCATATTCTATTTTCAAATCCTCTATTTCTGATGCAACTATATCATCAAGTCCAACATTCATTTCAAGTTCTTCTTCCGAAAAATGCCTAATTTCTTCTTTTAAACTTTCTTCTACGAATTTTACTACAACATCTTTATTTGAAATATATTTAGCATCAATATTATTAATTAATCCAAGCATTTCTATTTGGTCTTCTATGTCCATACCCTTCAATACATAAGTTATATTACATCCCTCTTTAAAAAAGTCTTCTATTCTATCTGTATATTTGTGACACCTATATAAATCCACTATAATTGTACTGCTTGTAATATAATCGTCAAGGACTTCATATCCTCCTTGTAAGTCTTCTATAGCTTGAATTACATCGCCAAATTCTATTTTGTTTACCATATCACATCCTACAATATACGGCAAATATAAATCATTTATAGAATTATATTCATTAGTAAGAAATTGTAAAAATTCTCCGCTTCTTAATTTTTCTTTAATAAACATCTCTTTATCTATTTTATTTTCAATAACTCTGTTACATTGTTCAATAACCATTATTGAATCTTTCATTTTTTCTTTTTCAATTAAATTTTCCTTTAATTTATTTCTTAAAAAATCATTTACACTTGGATTAACCACTGAAATATATCTTGAATCATTTATCATAATAATTTTTATAAATGACTCATTTAATCTTTTTAATGTATCTTCATATACAGACATTGTTGTATCTACATTTTCAATTTTCATCCTTTTAAAAAATGCTTGTTTTAATATATCTTCATCAACAATGTGTGAGGATATTGAATATAAAGTATATAAAAATATTCTATCTTGTTTGTCTATTCTATATTTAAATTCATCTTCCCACACATATTCTGATTTTGTAAATGCTTTTAATATTTCTTCCACATATTCATTAGGTTCAATTTTAGAATATCTATTTTCCTCTGTCATATAGTCTATTATTCTTGGATTATAACTTGGATTTTCAATAATTTTCATATAGTTTCTATTTTTAATTATTTGATTTTTATATTTTTCTGGAACATTTTTGTTTTGCAAGTGACTATACAATATTTTTGCTTTTTCTAATTTTGACAGATTTTCTATATTAATCTCTTGAATATAAAAATCTTTATTTCTAACACTTTTCTCCAGGTCAACCTTTCTTTGAGTTGCTTCTTTAAATACTGTAATTCTTGAATTTAATAATAACATTTTATTTGGATTATTATGTACATATTTTATAAATCGAATTAAATCATTTTCATTCTTTTCATGTAACTCTAAATAACTTTGTCCTAAACAGTCATCTAAAAATATAAATTCTTTTTTATCATAATCTAATGAAATAGCTGATTTTAATTCATTCAAATTATATGCATCTGTATATCTTACAATATAACCCTTTTGCGCAAAATACAGTATTAACATTTTTGAAGTTGTTGTTTTTCCAATTCCAGGAGTTCCTAAAATTAACAAATTTCTTTTTTCTTCTAAAATTGATTTACATTCATTGAATATATCTGTTTGAACAAATAATTTTAATTCTTTTTCTATATCATAAAATAAAATATCACAGTCAAAAAAAACATTTCTGTTTGCAATTAATTCTAATATATTTGTAGAACTTAGCCATAGTTTTACATGATTTTTTACTATGTCTTGAAATTCTTCTTTTTGTAAGAGTTCATCTATTTCTTTTATAGTGTATATATTTTCTTTGCTTTTCATATAATTTTTAAATGTATCATATATTTCTTGTATATTTTCAGGAGATAATTCTCTTCCTATAAATAAATAATATTGTTCTATTCCTTTATCTTTTATTCTATTAAATTCATTTTTTATATTATAAACTGTAATAGATTGTGTACTGTTTCTATATAATTTTACTTGCCCTATTATTTTTTCATTTTCATTTGATTGTATGTCTATTCCGCCATCTGTTCCTTTTCCAAATACTCTAAAACTTTGATTTGTTATTTTTTCTAATATTTCATGACATATTTCTTCAAATTCAGTTGGATCTATATTCATATAATTGAACATTTTCTTTCTCCTACATTTCTTACAATTTTTTATATATTTTAACATATTTGTTTAAATTTGTATAGTGTCGCATTTTCAATTTAATACATCTAAATAATCCCTAAATGTTCTAATAATATTTTTATTCCCATAAATATTAAAATTAATCCACCAGCAGTTTCGGCTTTTCTTTCATATTTATTTCCAAATCTGTTTCCTATTTTAACCCCTATTATAGATATTATAAATGTAACAATTCCTATCATTGTAGCAGAAATCCATATATTTACTTGTAAAAATGCGAATGTTATTCCAACGGCTAATGCATCTATGCTTGTTGCTACTGCTAAAATAAACATTGTATTAAAATCTACATTATCATTACAATTTTCAGAGTCATTTGCAAATGCTTCTTTCAACATATTTGCCCCTATAGCTACTAGCAAAACAAAAGCAATCCAGTGATCTATATGTGTAACAAAATCTTCAAATGTTGCTCCTAAAAAATACCCTATTATTGGCATTAATGCTTGAAATATTCCAAAATATATTCCTACTATTGATGCTTTTTTCCAATTCATTGTTTTCATTGATAATCCTTTGCATATTGATACAGCAAATGCGTCCATTGCTAGACCTATTGCAATTAATAAAATTTCAATTATTGTCATTAAAACCTCTCCTTTACACAAACAAAAGAGACTTTGCTTGCCTCTATGCAAACAAGTCTCATCATTTAAAATAAAGCCAGATATTCAATATCAGTATGTTGACTTTATTACATATTTTTAATATGCTAATTACTCCCTTATTTTTATAATATAATTATACATTATTGCTTTAGTTTTGGCAATTTCTCATCAAAATTATTTTGTTATATAGTTACAATACCTTGTGAAATTTATATAAATATAGGGTCTTTAAACAGTCCAATTTGAGGTGCCTTGTAAGTGAATGCAATAAAACATATAAATAATAGAGCCAATACAAAAATAGCTAAGCCTTTTTTACATCTGCTAATTTTAATTGTTAATTTATATGCCACATTTTCACCTAAAAGAACACCTACAAAAAAACTACCTATATCTAAAATGGCAAAATTTGTACCAATAATTCCTGTATATGTATAAAAAAATATAACTACAAATGCCAAAGAAGTTAAAATTCCTATAGTTTTAGCACATAAAAAGTTTTTATATTCTTCTTTTGGTTTTAAGTAAAAATATCCTATAATTGTTGTAATTAGCATTGGAAAAAATAATAGTTTCAAGTGTTCCCATGTACTTTCATTAACTGCAGAAAAAAGACCAACTAAAGCATTTTGATTTGACCATTCATATGTAAAATGTAATATAGTTCCTAAAATCCAGGTAAATATAACACTAATTATCTGAAACCTCAATAATTTATTTTTAGAAAACTGCATATAAAATACCTCCTATTGTATTTATATATTATATTGGAGTTAATTTTATACAGAACAAATAAGAAAATTTTTCAATTTTTCTTATTTGTTCTTGCCATATTTGAGTTTCTGAGCGAAGCGATAAAATCTCAAATGGCTGGCGATTATAGTTTTTATATAATAGGAAAGTGATATTTTCCTATTATATAAAAAAACTAAATCATGAAAAATTTCATAATTTAGTTTTTGTGTTTATTCCATACTAAATGACATTTCAAAATCCAGATCTTCATTTAATTGCATTATTATTTTAATATCTTTTGTATCTGTATTTTCCTCTGTTTTGTCTGAAAGTCTTATATTAAATGTATATAGTTTACTTCCCTTTTGTTCATATCCAAGATATGTAACTTTATTATATGTAAAGAAATTACTTTTTGCAAATTTTACAAATTCATCTTCTGTCTTAAAGTAATTATTTTTATAGCTTTGTGCTAAACAACTATATGCTGTTTTGTAATCTTGCCTATTTATCATTTGGAAAAATTTATCTATATTCATTTGAACTTTTTTATAGTTTTCTGCATTATTATATGTTTCTTTGAATTTCTCTGTTGCTATTGTGTATGTGTCAAGTTTTAATGTAAAATTCAATGGAGATGTTTGTTCAAATGTATATAAATTTTCATACTGGTCTTTACATACATATTCTGTATTATCTTCATTACGATTTACAAGATAACTTTTTAATTTTATCTTATTTAAGTTATCTTTATCTTCTTTTATATAATTTGTAAAGTTCTCATATGATTCAAATCTTTTTTTCTTATATTCGTCATCAAGTTTACTATAAATATATGCTGGATCATTAATTAAATTTTGCCTTAATCTATTAAAATACTCTTTACTCATTGTTTCTTCTGTTTCCATTGTTTCTGTGTATTTATTATATTCTTTATTTTCAATTATGCCTTTATCATATATTTCTAAATTACTTCCTTCTTTTATGTCTATATTTTCTTGTTCAATATATTTTTGAGGTACAATTAAAAATGTATCATTTTTTGTGTCCATTAAAACTATTATATTAAATCTCTCTTTTTTTAAGCTATCTCTATCAATAAAAACTCCACTTGTTATATACGCTTTTACATATATATTGTCTATATCTCCTTCTTTTGCTTTTACTTTTTGTGTTGAAACATATACATTATCTATTCTCATTTCTTTATCTGGTAGCCCAATTACATCATACACATTATTTTCTTCTAGATTTAATTTCTGTTTAACAAATTCAGGTACAAAGCCTAATAATTGTGTCTTCTTTTGCTCTACATTTTGTTTTTCATTCTCTGGTAATGATTCGTATTGTTTAGAATAATATATGTAATTTGAAGTTGCTTTATAGTTATCTATGCAATTTTTTGCATTAAAATACTCTGATTCATAACTTATATTTTTTATTTTATTAGATTCATTATCAGCAACCATTTTTTGTACTGATTGTTGTTCTTCTATTCGTTGTTCACTTTCTTTATTCTGTTTTCCTTTTTCTGATATCACAATTGAAATTATCATTGCTACTATTATTAAAATAATAATTATTAAAACTATAATAATTTTCTTTATATTTTTTTTCATACTATTAATCTCCTATTTTGTAAATCTAAATACTCTAAAAAATGCTCCTTTTGCTCCTTGTGAAATTTTTACAACATCTCCTGGTTGTGGAGCATGTAAGTATTTATCATTTCCAATATATATCCCAACATGTCCATTATTATTTCCGTCATCTTTCCATACAACATCTCCCGGTTGTGCTTCATTCCATGACACTTCATTCTTAGTTCCTACATATTTAAAATAATCAACTGTTGTACGAGGTAATGATATTCCATTTTGATTAAATACCCATTGTACTAATCCTGAACAGTCAAATTCATTTGGTCCTGCCGCTCCATATACATATCTGCACCCTAATTTAGTTTCTGCTGTACTTACTATTTTTTGCCCTAAAGCACTTGAAGTTGGTTTATCCATTGAACCAAACTTATTGTAATATTCTCTTGCATTTTGCTGTCTTATTGAGCCACTGCTATCACCAGCTCTTTCAAAATACTTGAAGAATGCATCTGCTGCCTCTTCTGGTGAGCTTGCACTCATATATATACTTCGAGCTGTTGCTGCTCCAATATTTCCTAAACCAAACTGTGCTGTTGCACAACCATCTGCCCCACCATTATTAGGTTCCATTTCTCCAAGCAAATACTCTATTTGCATATCTTCATCTGCTATACTAACTCCTCTTTTTTTAGCAAAATCATATAGTCCTGCTTTTCTACCATGTGAAGTCCATTGTGCTAATCCATATCCCTCTCCTCCTGGTCCTCTGTAAATAAAATCATCTCTACTAATCGCACCAGAATCTACTTTATTTGTATAGTCCTCATCATACTGAGTAGGATTTGGCTGTTGATAATCTCCCTGTACACAATTTGCTTTAACTCCTGATTCTGCTTTAAAGTTTCCCAAAGCTCCTGCTGCTGCTATTTTACTATATCCTGCATCAATAAGTGCCCACCATACTTTTTCTTCAAAACTATCTCCATAAAATTCTCCAACAGAAGTAAACTTACTTGCATCATATTCACTAAAATCATATTTTGTAACTCCATAATTCTTTCCTGTTGCTTTATATAACAAATACTTTACTAAATCCACATCTGGTTTTCCATTTGTCTCTACTATTTCAAATAACCATTCTGCTACTGAATTTATATTTTTTCTTGCTTGTATATGTTCTGCTTTTCTATATATTGTTACAAAATTTAATTCCTTTGGTTTTCCATTTTTATCTGTATCTGCACTTGTTTTTTCTCTTACATCTGGAGTTCCTTCTGTAAATTTCTTTGTTTCTGTATTATTTGTTACTGCATCTGATATATTTACATATCTTGTATAATTTCTTACCGAATATCTTTCTTCAAATGTTACTAAACTTGTATTAAATGCTACTACTGTTCCTCCTGCACTACTTCCATCTCCCAAATCTATTGATTGACTTGTATCTCCTACACTTTTTGCATATTCTTCTATTATTTCTTGTTTATATGCCTCTGTATGTTCACACGAATATGTAGAATCTGTACTCGTTGGTTGTGTTGGAAAATCTTGATCATCTTGTGTTACTGTACTCTCACTTGATGAATTCTCTGGTTCTGAATATGTATAATTATTTGTGTAATCTACTATCCATGTATCTGCTTTTGTTAACACCTGATTTATTGTATTTGTATATGTTACTATTGTCTTTTTTGTACTATATGAATTCGTTGTTACAGGATCTTCATGGTTGTCTTCAGGCTTACTTATACTCGCCTGTCCTGGATAACTTCCTGTAATTCTTATATCCACATTGCTTTTTGTCTCTTGGTCATATGTCCAACTATCTATATTCGTATTTGTTGTTAAATTATCATATATTGTTACTTGTATATCACTTCCATATACTAAATCTGCTAATTCAAATACAAAATCTTTTTCTTCTCCTACTACCAATAGTGCCCATAAAAAGTCAAATGGCATTGCATATCTATCAACCATTCCTCTATAATTTACTGTTGTCGTTGTCATTGAATAATTAGTTGTACTATATGCTGATACATTCGGATCATTTGTCTCTAATGTTGTATTTGTTTGATTCCATGTTGCTACTACTGCTACATATCCTGATGTACTTGAACTTGATGTTGATGATGCTACTCCTGATGCTCCTGCATCTGTTGTTACTATATAATCACATCCCTTTAATATTTCACTTACATCTGTCCATCCATGATTTGTATGACTGCTTGGATTTGATATATATACTTGTCCTTCTTCATTTATATCTACAATTGTCATTATATGACTTTCACTTGTAAATTTAGTTGCACTGTTTACTGAAACAAGCATTACTTTTCCATTTCTTAAATTGTTTTGGATATCTTCTGCTGATGGTCCCGTTATTATTTCTGATGTCATTCCTCTTGAATCCATCTCTTCTTTCAAATATTCTGCACCTGTATATCCATGCCTTTCATACATTGATGCTGCCGTTTCTGCTGGAGTTATATTAGGATCAACTAGTCCACTTGCTAATATTGCTACTGATGTTGGCCCACATCCAGAACTTGATATTGTTCCATTTGGATTGCTTCTCCAATATCTGTTTCCACTATAACTTCCTTCAAATTGTTTATATGCTTTGTATGTAATCCCAGCAGATGAAGTATATTCTTCACTATATCCATCTCCATCTACTTGTGTTACTGTTTCTTTCTGTTTTCCTGATGTATTGTTGCTATTACTATTATTCTTATTATTAGTGTTGCTATTGCTACTTGAACTCGTATTATTATTTGATGTACTTCCATTTCCTTTTATTGCTGATATTATACTATCATACCAATCTTGACAATTATTTAAATGCAATCCATCATCTGAATTGGCAAGTTTTCCAGAACTATCTTCTACACTTGATGCTACTTCTAAAAATTTTGCATTATTTGTCTCTTCGCAATGTGCTTTTACTTTTTCATTATAAATATCTATAGCACTATTTTTTACATCTCCTGTATATTTATCTGGATTAACATGTGCTACTTCTACAACATATATTGTTTTTCCTGAATATTTACTTATTAATTCATCTATTAGTGAATTCATATCACCATATGTTTCTGGGTTATTTACCCCTAAATATAGCACTATTGCACTTGCATCTGTTTTCTCTGGTATTGATGATAACGACATTTCTGGCTGTCCTGCATATTTTCCTACTTGTCCATAAAAATATACTGTTTTTGCTACTCCAGAGTTTCGTAATCTCTCTATCCATGAATCTCCTATAAAGTACAATTTATTTTCATCTACATTACTTCCTGAACCACTACTGTTTCCTCTATTACTTGTTGTTGATATTGTTGATTTTTTTAATGTAAAATGTGTTAATGCATTTTGTTTCGCTTTTTCACTTCCTGTACCATTATATTCGTCTATATATCCTTGAAATGTTACTGGATCTACATATGTCATTGTTGATGTATTATTGCTTGTATCTGTTCTTTTAAATTTTACAATTCCCTGTAATTTATCTTCATCTTCTATAATATCTTTCCATTTTATTTCTTTATCTGGATTTTTTCTTGTATCTGGATATTGAGTTACTATTTCTGCTTTCATTAGTCTTGCCAGTTCTTTTGGATTACTTAAATATTTATCAACTCTACTCCCATTATCTATCATCTGGTTCCATAATTCTTCTGCTGTTGTATTACTTTTTATTGTTCCATCTTTTTCCATAGTTGCTCCATTAATATAACTTGATGCAGCATATGGCGTACTACTCCAATCATCTTCATCATATATTCCATCGTCTATTGTTATGTAATATGTTATTGCCGCTAAAAATACCGCTATTGTTATTGGTATCAATACTATTGGAATTGCTTTCATTAGCATTCCTTTTAAAATCTTTTTTGCTTTTCCCATACTTTACCTCTTTTACATCAAATATTCTTCTGTATATAATTATAAATTATCATTCATTTTTTTTCAATATTTTTCTACTTTTTATTACATTTTTTTTATCCGTTTGTTTTAAGAATATCTATCATCCTTTATCATATATTTTATTAGCGGGTGGTTTTATGAAATTATTTATTATAAAAAAAAGAAGTTTAATAATTTTTATTTTAATATTTTTTATAGTTGTTTTGTTATTTTCATATTTTGCTTTTAAATCTATTCCAACATCAACTGTTGAATTAAATTATGATTGTATTATTTCAGAAGAAATAAAAAATAAAATTCAATCTCTTGTTAAAGGTGAAGAAAAAATTGCATATTTAACATTTGATGATGGTCCAAATCCCTCAATTACACCTAAAGTTTTAGATATTTTAAAAGAAGAAAGTATTAAAGCAACTTTTTTTGTTATTGGTAAAAATGTAGACTCTTATCCTGATATTGTAAAACGAGCTTATGATGAAGGTCATTATATTGCAAATCATGGGTATGACCATAATAACAAACATTTATACCAAAATGATGAAAGTTTTATAAATGAAGTAAAAAATACTGATATTGCTATTGGAAAAGCTATTGGTGTTGAAAATTATTGTGCTCATATATTTCGTTTTCCAAATGGTTTTATGTCCCCTGGTAATAAAAGCAAAAAGAAAGAAGCAGTTTCACTTCTTTCCAAAATGAATTATGTATATATTGATTGGAATTGTTTAAATAATGATTCTGTAAAAAAATATAGTAATTCTCAACTTTTAAATAATTTAAAAAAATCTTCTAAGAACAAAAATACTTTAGTTATTTTAATGCATGATACTAAAGATGTTAGTAATAGTTCATTGGTATTAGAAGATTCAATTGAATATTTAAAATCACAAGGATATACTTTTGCAAATTTTTATGATTTACTTAGATAATTTTGCTAACATTTTATTAATTTCTGCTCCTAAAAAAATTGCATAAAAACAAGTGTATGTCCACATCATAAGTAGCATTAATGCAGTTAAACTACCATAAGTTATTGAAAATCCTTTAAATATGTCTAAATATTTAGAAAATACAAAAGATATTACAATTAGTGCAACTGAACTAAATATAGCTCCTGGCACTTGACTTCTAAATGTTATTTTATGACCTGGCATAAATTTATATAAGCATAAAAAAACAATAAAAACTATAAATGCATATATCGTTTGTGTAAAAAGTTGAGATAAAAAAGTATAATTTTCTAGCATTCCAAAATTTTCTTGAATCGTAGAAATTATAGGCATCCCAAACACTAATATAACTGCTCCAATTGCTAATAGTATAATAAACATCATTGTTTTTAAAATGGATGTAAATTTTAAGTATATCATAGATTTTTCTTTATGATCACTGTAATTATATATCGAATGTAGTCCCTTTACTAAAGCAAAAAGACCTTTATCTGCTGATATTAATGTAAATATTAATGATATAGATACTGTTCCGACTGATTTTGAATACACTTCTCTAATTATTCCCAATACCATTTCACTCATACTTGATGGTATCATTTCTGACATTATATCAAGTAGTTGCTGTTGCTCTATACTTGTATATTGAATCAGTGTAAGTAATAAAATAATAAATGGTATAAATGATAACATTACATAATATGCACATTGTGCAGAATATTCACTTATATGATCTTCTTTTAAATTATTTAATATTTTCTGTATAGTATTTATTTTACTCTTTAGATTAATCATTAACAATTCTCCTTATTACTATTTGCATAAAACTTTAAATATAATCTTTCCATTTCACTCCTCGGTTCATTACGAAACTTAAGAAATTCTAATTCATTTTATGGCACCCTTCCACTCTCGTGAACTCTTTCCATAAAATTTCATAAGAATTTCTAAAGCTTCTTCAATCACATTCGTCGCTTCATTTCAAGATTATATTTAAAGTTTTATGCTATATTTAAAAACCTATAATTTTGTTATATGTATCAATTGCAAAATTATCAGTCATACCAGAGATATAATAAATAATAGCTTTGTAAAAATCTCTTTCATTACTTATATCAAAAATAACATCATTTTTATTAAAAGAATTTCTTTTGAAATTCCAATAGCTTTTTAGCCAATTTTGAAAATTACTAACAACTTCCGGATAAAACTTTTTCATACTTTCCATATTATTTAATGTATTTTCTCCATCATAAATATTTTTTAAAGTAAAGTATATTTCATTTATCAAAATCCTAAAATATCTACTTGATTGTTTTATTTTATCAATAAAATAAATGTGTTTATAATTAAATTCTTTTATTTCTCTTAGTAAATTAAATGTTTTATCGGAAAAGCATAGTCCACTTTCCAAAGAAGAATTTTGGCATAAGTCTTTTATCAAATGGTGTATTATTACAGTATTGTTTATAACTTCTTTTGATTGCAGAATTTTATACAATTCCTCTAATTTTTTATCTAAGATACCTAATGTTATTGCATCTTCAATGTCTCTTCCTAAATATGATATCTTATCTGCTATTTTTACAACACAGCCTTCCCAAGTATATGGAGCATATTGATTTGGGAGTTTATATTCATCTAAATCAATGTATTCTTCTCTTGGTTTCAAACCATTCTCATCTACTTCTCCACAATGTGATATTATTCCATCTCTAACAGCATATGTTAAATTAAGATTTTGCATGTTTTTATTAGTGTCTTCAAGTAATTCTATTTTATCAACATATTCTAAGCCATTTCTTTCATGCCAAAATGACTCTCCAAGATCTCTTTTGGATATTTCAGATAATATTCTTTCTCCTTCATGTCCAAATGGGCTATGTCCAATATCATGACCTGTTGCAATTGCTTTTGTTAGCTCTGTATTTAATCCTAAATACTTAGCTATTGTATAACTCACTGATTCTACATGCATCACATGTTCAATTCTTGTACAAATATGATCATTTTCTGGTGAAAAGAATACTTGCGTTTTGTGTTTTAATCTCCTATATGCATTACAGTGTAATAATCTTGTATAATCTCTTTCAAATTCTGATCTTATATCATCTTTTCTTTTATATATTTCTTTTTCTCTTTTAATTATATTTTTCCATTTAGGATTATCTTCATTTGCAGAATATTTTTTAAATTTATTTTCCATCTTTAGTTTCCTTTCATATTATCTCTTAATAAACCACTATATACTTCTTTTAGTCCTTTCATATATTTAAAATCTTCTGGTTTTACTATCTCTGGTAGTCCTGTTTCAACACCAGCATGTTCTATAACATATTTAACAAACTCTGCACAATAAAACGAATATTTTTCTTGCATTCTTATGTGAAATCCAGCTGCAAAAAGTCCTAATATGTTAAATTTATATTTTTCCTTATTGGCTTGAATTTTCATTATAATATTTTTAATTTTCTCATATTGTTCATCAGATACTCTTAATACATAAATTTTTGCTACGGTTTTATAAAACCTTTTAAATGTTCCTTTATTTATATACTCATGGACAAATCCTCCCCAAAAAGCATTATATGGATTTAGCCTTCCAAAACTATACATCTCATTTAGCTGTATATCTAACGAAATTGAGCAATGTGAAAATTCATCTTTGGTATAACATTTTATTATTCTTGACAATATTGTTCCTGTATGAGTTAGCACTACATATATTTCTTTCATTTCTGTCCACCCTTACAATTTAAAATAATGATTTTATTTTACTTATTAGGTAATGACTCCCACCTAAATCTCTACCATTTTCTACCATACTTATTATTAATAATTGATTATTATTTTCATCTGTTGTAAAACAATCAAACCATCCAAGTACATCAGCCTCTGCATCTTTTGCCCCTTTCAATTCTGCAGTACCTGTTTTTCCTGCAATTGTTCTTCCAGAAACTTTCATATCTTTTGCTGTTCCTTGTTCTACAACTTGTATCAAACTTTCTTTTATTGTATTCGCAGCCTCTTTAGAAAATGCACTTTCTACTAAATATTCAGTTTTATTACCATCTTTTTCTTCCAAATAAGGTTTAATCATATTTCCATCATTTTCAAAAGCAGAATATATAGAAGCCATATGTATAGGATTAACAAGAATTTCTCCTTGACCATATCCACTATCAGCTAGAACCTTTTCATTTTGAATATCATCACTATTTGAATATTGGGATTTTGATGTTGCTAATGTAAAGTCTATATTTTCTCCAAATTTTATTTTCTTTAAGCCATTTGTAAAATTACTCTTTCCAATCTGCAAAGCTGCTTGTGCAAAATAAATATTATCAGAATATATTAAAGCATTTTTCAAATTTTTAGGTCCATTATATGCTGTAAGTGTTGTTATATCAAATTGCCCCCAACCATCTTTTTTCCAGCTTAACCCACTATAAGAAAAAGTATCATCTATTTTTAATGAATCAGTTGTTAATCCAATTGCTCCTGTTATAGGTTTAAATGTTGAACCTGGGCAATAACTTTGTAAATATCTTGCAAGCATTGGATTTCTTTCATTATTTTTTATTGAATTCCATTTTTCTGTATTCATTCCCAAAGCAAAATCATTTGGATTATATGATGGTGTACTCACAAGTGCTAGCAGCTCACCTGTTTTAGGATGCATTACAACAAAACAGCCTTCATTATCTTTAAGTTCATTATATAATTTTGTTTGAATACTAGAATCTATTGTTAATTTTATATCTTCACCATTTTGTACATCAATTTTAGCGATATCAGCTTTTCTATTGCCATCAGAACCTTCTATATATATTTCTACTCCATCTTTACCTTTTAACCTTTCTTCATAAATTTTTTCTAGTCCTGCTTTTCCAATAACACTTGTATTTGTATATCCTTTTCCTCTATTCTCTTGTAGCTCTTCAGCAGTAATGTTTTGTACATATCCAACTAAATGTGCAGCAGCTTCACCTAATGGATATGTTCTTCCTTTATCAGTCTTTATCTTTACCCCTGGGATTTGAAGCAGTTGTTTTTTTAAATCTGTGTCATCTATTGAAACTTTCTTTATTGGAACAAAAGAATCATCTTTTACCCAAGATGCAGATAAACTTTTATTTATTGAATCAGCTGTTATTCCCAATAAACTAGCCATTTTCTCTATATTTTCATTTTTATTTTCTCCAAGTTTTCCAGGTACAATTCCAACAGAAGATACTGAGCCTTTGCCTGCCAATAATTGTCCATTTTTATCAGTAATTGAACCTCTTTCAGCAGATATAGTTTTTATTCTAACTTTATCTGTATTACTTAGCTGAGGAAATATCAAACTAGAACTCCAATTAATAGCATATCTATTTCCTTTGTTTTTGTCTTGTTTTTTTGTTAATCTAACTGTATTTGTGAAGTCAATTTGTCCAGCCTCTGTATTCATTGTTGAATTATATTTAATTTTACTTGTTTTTGCATCTTCATTTTCAGTTCCTGTAATTTCAATTTTCATATTTGTCATATCTATTCCATCATAAATATTTCTATTTCTAGAAACGAAATCATCTTTAGAAATTTGTGCTTTCGAATCATCTGTTAGCATATCATACATCTCATCATATTTTTGTTCATTAATATAAGCTATATACTGATTCCAAATATCTTCTGGATTTGATTTTGTTTTATTATTTGTATATAATATTATACCTCCTGCAATTACTAAAACTATTGCAACTACTACAATTATACATATTATAATTTTTTTGTTCATTTCTTTTATCCTCCCTTTTATAACTATGAAATAATTATATATTATTATATTTTTTATTGCAAGTTTTTTACCAGTGGGGACACTCATTTTTGGTAAATTTTTTTACCAAAAATGAGTGTCCCCACTGGTAAAAAAAATGAAGCAGAAAATTTTATAAATTTTCCACTCCATTAATTGACTTAGAGTAATTATTTTATAACACAAATTATTGAACAAATTTCATACTAAAATGTTCTATCATCGCCTTCTAAAATTTTACCTGATAATTGTTTTATAGCTAAATCATATGCTCTTGAAACTTCTTCTCTTGTTCCATGTTGTAAGTCGTTTATATCATAACTTGTATCATCTAGATTTTCCTCTACATTTTTAGTTTTATTATATATTTGCAATGAAATTGGATATCTTTGATTTTTCAATTCTGGAAAGCAAGTTTCCAAGTGTAAAAACAGTTTTTCTATGTTAGAGTATAAATCTGCATATTTTTCAACCACTTCTGATTTTATTACACCTCGTCCAGTTTCTATTTCTCTTTGTTTAATATTTCTTAAAGAAAGTTCTAAAGTCGGATTTAATATAACCAGTTCAGGTTTTATGTTACTTTTTATAGCCTTTTCTACTTTTTCTCCAAATGCAGGTGCAGTAATAGACCCTTCATACACAATAGTGTTTTTCGGAATTGCATGTGCTTCATAAAGTGATTGCACAAAGAATGATTTGCCCGCTCCATATGGTCCTGCAACAAATATACATCTATTTATATTTTTATCTTTTAGTGTTCTTATATATAATTCATTTGTTAAACATGCTGCACTATTTGTTACAGCTAAATTGTACTTTCCTCTATTTTCTTGATTTTTGGCATAAATATCAAAAATCATTTTCATTAAATCTGAATTTATATAGCTACCACTATGTGATGAAGCTAATTTTTTGTATTTTTCCAACAATTCATCTGTTCTGGTTGTAGTTACTTTAATGATTTCCTCTTGTGCTTTTTGCAACTCCAAACTATCAAATTGCTTTCTGTGTATTACTTTTTCGTCTATATTCCCCATATCTTTTCATTCCTCTTATAATTAATAACTTGACATTTTTTTAATTTTTTCTTCTAATTTTGGATTTTTAGATGCTTCCATAGATATTACTTTTCCTAGTTTTACTAGGTTTTTTATATATAATTCTTCTTTTTTCTTTTTTTCTTCTTCATTCATTTTTATTTATTTTCCTTTCCTTAAATTTTTTTGCATATATCATCATATTCTTTGGAAATTTCCTCATATGATCCGTGATTTAAATCTTCAACATTTGTGCTTACTTCTAAATCTGTTGGTATATTAGTTTCTTTATTATAGATTACAAAATTTATATCTTTGTATTTTTCTTTTAATCTCTTTAAGGCTTCATATATATTAGCATATACAAATACACAGTCTTCCTTTTTTACATCTCTACCTATTCTTCCTGCTCTTTCTTTAATATTCCTCATAGAAAGTTCTAATGTTGGATTTAGAACAATTATATTAGGAATTGCTCCATTTTCTAAGGCTACTTCTATTTTTTCATCTATTGATTTTGTGGTAATTGAACCTTCATATATTATGCATTCCTCAAGTTCTTCTTTATGTTTTTCATATAATGATTGAATTAAGAATGATTTTCCTGATCCATATGCTCCTGCAACAAATATACAATGTTTAATTTTAGGATTTGCAATTGCCATTCTAAATGCCTTATTAGCTAAACATGCTGCACTATTAGATACTGCTAAATTATATTTTCTTCTAAATTCTATATCATTTGCATAATTTTCGAATACAAGTTTCATTAAATCTGAACTTATATAGTTTCCATTTCTTGCTTGCTCTAAGTTTTGATACTTCTTTATACACTTTTCCGTATTAGTACTTGTTTCGATTCTAGTTTCTTCTTCTACTTTAATCATATCAGGATCATCAAATCCTCTTTTCCATATGTTATCAATACAAATATTTTCCAAAATATTCCCTCCATTTTATTTAGTTTTTATTTTTTCATCACAAGTATATCATATGTTTTCCATAATTCATATAGTTTTTTTATTTTTTTATATATTTTTTTCAAAATTAGTATCTATACTGGTATTTTTTTTTTATAAGTGATATTATAGTAATGGAGAGTGAAACAAATGATACAAAGAGAAAAGAATCCTGAATATCTAAATTCTTTTTTAGATTATTCAATAACAATATTAAATAAATCACCAAATTCAGTAAAAGAATACAATTACGATTTAACTAACTTCCTAAAATTTATGGTAATT
Organism: uncultured Clostridia bacterium; assembly: GCA_934167755.1. Lineage (GTDB taxonomy): Bacteria > Bacillota > Clostridia > TANB77 > CAG-508 > CAG-269. The sequence goes on along the minus strand of CAKPLT010000013.1, from coordinate 17,908 downwards.
CATTTTAAATTAACTAATGAAACTGATTTGTCAAAAATAGATATTCTTGGATTTAATGAAAATTATTTAAAAAAAATATCACTTGATGATATTCATGCATATATATCTCATTTAGCAATAGATAATAGAAGCAAAGCTACAACAAGAGCCAGAAAGGTTTCTACAATAAGAATCTTTTTTAAATACTTATCTCAAAAAGCTAATATTTTAGAAATTAATCCTGCCCAAAATTTAGAAACGCCTAAACTTGAAAAAAGAATGCCTAAATATTTATCTTTAGAGGATAGTAAAAAGTTATTGAATGCTGCAGACAATGAAGATAATAGAAATTATAAAAGAGATTATGCTATTACTACATTATTTTTAAATTGTGGAATGAGATTGTCTGAGCTAGTTGGAATTAATATAAATGATATTGATTTTAGTGAATGTAAAATGACTGTAATTGGTAAAGGAAATAAAGAGCGTACAATTTACTTAAATAAATCATGTATGGTTGCGTTAAATGATTACCTATCTTCTCGACCTGCATCAAATATGGTAAAACATGACAGTAAAAATTCAGAAAAAGCTCTTTTTCTGAGTGAACAAAAGCAACGAATTAGTAATAGAACTGTTCAAAATATAATAAGCAAAGAACTAAAACAAGCTGGATTAGATACTAAAAATTTATCTGTCCATAAATTAAGACACACTGCTGCTACTTTGATGTATCAATATGGGAAAGTTGATATTAGAGCTTTGCAAGAGCTTCTTGGTCATCAAAGTATTTCTACAACTGAAATTTATACTCATGTAAATAATGAACAAGTTCGTAATGCGATAGAGTCAAACCCTTTATCTGACCCTAAAAATTTATAATTTATTTTATGATGAATTGAAAGGATTAAAATATGAAACAACAAAATCAAGAAATTTTATTTAAAAATGTAACAAAATATAATTCAAAAAATTATAATCAGTTTATAGAATTTCATAATAAGAAATACTCTTTTTCAAATAATTTTTATACAGTTATTATGACCATATTATTAATATATTGCATCATTTTGAATATAAAAAAGCAAAATGTTCCTTTTATATTTCTTTTTATAGCATTACTTATTGGATTTTTATTATGGAGAATTTATTTTCCTATGAAAAGATATCAGAAAACTCATAAAAAGCTTAGTAATATAAAAGAAGCCTGTTATACATTTTCTTTTTACTATTTTTATTTTCTACTTGATAAAAAAGTTATATATTATTTTAAGTTATATAAGGTTTTTGAAACAAAAGATTATTTTTATTTATATATAAATCCTGATTATGCTATGTTAGTTAGTAAAAGCGGATTTGAATTAGGTTCTGCTGAAGATTTTAGTACTTTTATAAAGAAAAAATGTCTTTTTAAATATAGAAAAGTATTATGATTTTTAGTAGTTACCAGTAGGGACACTCTTGAACGGTAAAAAATGTTACCAGTAGGGACACTCATTAATGGTAAAAGCTTAATATTTAAAATAGTTAATTAATAAATATAATGTGTACATATTAATTGCATTAATTTTTTAATATGCCTTTTACCATTAATGAGTGTCCCTACTGGTAACATTTTTTACCGTTCAAGAGTGTCCCTACTGGTAACTTTTTTTATATTCATAATAATATTGGTTGAATTTGTTCACCATTTAAAGCATATTCTATAGTTTTTATCAAATATGATGGATCAAAAACTATAGAACGAGGTTTAGTAATTGGATTATCTTGTTTAAACGGAACAAAATAATAGTGTTTTCTATTAAATAATTTTCCTATGTTTTCTCCTGCACCTGACAGTCCATTATTAGTTGATATAGCCATAATAACTGGCCTTTCTCTTCTTAAATGTGATTTTACAGCCATAGTCGCTGAGCTGTCTATTATATCATTTGCAAGTTTTGCTATGGTATTCCCTGTTGCAGGTGCAACCACTAATATATCTAACATGTCTTTGGGACCAATTGGTTCTACTTCTTGAATTGTGTGCAGAATTTTGGTTCCAGTAATATCTTCAACTTCATTTATAAAATCTTTGGCTTTACCAAATTTCGTATCCATTGTATAACTATTTTCTGACATTATTGGAATTACTTTAGTTCCTAATTTTACAATTTTCTTAAGCTCATCTATTGTTTTTCTAAATGTACAAAATGAGCCTGTCATTACAAATCCTATTCTTTTTCCTTCTATGTTCACAATTTAAAAATCCTCCTTTCATATTATTTATATATAATATGATTTTTAAGAGAATTTTGTCGAACAAATTTGGAACCAGGTACATTTTTTACTAAAAATGCAAGTGATTTTTCAATGTTTTCATCCTTTTTACATTCCTTTCTCTACCATATATTGTTCAATCTTATCATATATTGATTTTATGTATTCAATTTTCTTTACATTAAAGGATTTTAATCCGGCTATTGAAAAATGAGGAAGTTTCTGATAAGGATATTCTGAAACTTAATCTCTAATGTCAAGCAAAGACACTACCGTAATTGGTAGTGTCTTCTTTATATCACATACATCAATACACATAATACATGTAACACATTTCCTAAAAATACACATAAATGAAATATAGAATGTACATATTTATATTTTTTACCTACTCCATAAAGAATTGCACCAATTGTATATATAATACCTCCAGATAGTAGCATTATAAATCCTGGCAATCCTAATAAACTAGGTAATAAATTTGCTTTTATTATTATACACCATCCCATTACTAAATAGCATATCATAGAAAATATTTTATATTTTTTTAAGTCTATGGCATTTAGTGTAATTCCCAATATAGCAAATCCCCATATAATTCCAAATATTGTCCATCCTAAAGCTGTTGAATATTCTCTTAATGTGCATAGTGCAAATGGAGTATATGATCCTGCAATTAGTACGAATATTGCACAATGATCTAATACTTGAAATACTTTTTTTGATTTTAATTTTGGACTTAAACCATGATATATACTTGACATAGTATATAAAAATAGCATTGATACTCCAAAAATAACTCCACTTACTATTCCATATGGATTATGATGAATTCCACCAAATACACTACATAATACAATTGCTACAATTCCTGCAACTCCTCCAACTATGTGTGATACCATATTAAAAATTTCTTCTCCTTTTGTATATGTTGGTAATATTCTATCGGCTAATTTTGTTCTTTTCATAAATAACCTCCTTTTTTCTACAAAAAATTACATCTAGTATTTAATACCAGATGTAATTGTATCATACACTATTTTATTTGTCTACTACTTTTTTAAATTTTTTATAATAGTTTAAATTCTTCTACAATATTATCTATGGGAATTTGTTTTTGTATTTTTTCTTCCATATTTTTTACAGTTATACTATTATTATCAATTTCATCTTCACCTAGTATAAATACATAAGGAATATGTTCAATATTAGCATAGTCTAAAGCTTTTTTCATTTTTCTATTTTTCATTTCAACTTCAACTTTATATCCAGCCTCCCTCATTATTTGAGCAATTTTTAAACATTCTATTTCTGTTCCCATTGGAATAATATATATATCAGTTAGTGCTTTTTCAGTAAACTCTTCTCTGTCTTTTAAAATTTCATATATAACATTTAATCCAAAACTAACTCCAACTGCTGGATATGTTGTACCATTATTTATGAAGTCTGTTATCATTTTATCATAACGACCTCCACCACCAATACTTGAAGTAATACTTCCATCTTTAACATATACTTCAAAAACCGTACCTGTATAATATTCTTGTCCTCTTGCAAGTGATGGTGCAAATTGGACATATTCTAATAATCCAAGTTTTTCTATATATTCATTCAATATATTCAATTCTTGTATACCCTCTGCAAATACTTCATTTTTGTTTTCAATATTTATAAGCTGTTCTACATCCATATTTAAATACATGAATAATTTCTCAATTTGTTCACTATTTAAACCAATTTTTTGAAATTCTCTTTCAAGTTCTTGCTTTGTTAATTTTTCAAATTTATCTATTATTGTTATTGTTTCTGTAATCAATTCTTCTGGAATTCCCGCCTCAATTATTATTCCTGATAAAAATTTTCTATTATTATATTTTATTATTACTTCAATCCCTAAGTTTTTATATGCTTCCACATATAATGCAACAAATTCGGCTTCAACTAATTGTCCTTCAATTCCTACACAATCAACATCACATTGAATAAATTCTCTGTCTCTTCCTAATTTTACAGGTCCATTTCTAAACACTTCTCCTATTTCATATCTTTTAAATGGTAACCTTGTATTTTGATTTATTGCTATATATTTTGCAAAAGGAACTGTTAAGTCATATCTCAATGCTAAATTTCTATTTCCTTGATCTGTTACTTTATATACTTCTTTTAATATATCATTTTCTTCATCATATTTTAATGCTAATAAATCATAATAACATAATATTGGTGTTTGTAATGGTTTAAAGCCATATTTCTCAAATACTTTTTTCAATGTGTCTGATATATAATTTCTTATAAATTGTTCTCTAGGTGAATAATCTGCGCATCCTTTTACATTTCTTAATTCTATTTCTTTCATATTTTACCTCATTTTCTAATAAATTGATAGCATTATTATACCATTTATATGTTAATAAGTAAAGAAATATAAGCAATTTTCTAGGTATTTCATTTTTTTAATTATAAATTAATAAGGAGTCCTAATTTAGGACTCGCTTTTAGAAACTTTTTCTGCAAAAGTATTATTTACAATTTTATCATATGGAGCTTTTTTCTCAAGTTCACCAGCTTCTGTCATAATTAATTGAAGTTTATCAAAAGCTTCTTCTTTAAGAATAGGATTTTCTTTCCAAGCATCAATATCTTTATATTTTTGTACAGAATTTTCTAAAGATTCTACAGTTGTATCTGGGAAAAATTCTTGTATTGCTTTGGCAATTTCTGTTGCTGTATGTTCTTTAACCCATTGTTCTCCTTTATATATTGCTTTCGTAAAACCTTCAATAATGTCTTTATTATTAGCAATATAACTTTTTTTCGCACAATACGCTGTATATGGAACTTCTCCTGCTGCCTCACCTACTGATGCAACTATATACCCTTTTTGAGCATCTTCTGTCATCGAAGCAGTTGGTTCAAATAATGTAACATATTCAGCATTTCCACCTGTAAATGCTCCTGCCATTAAGTCAAATTTTATACTATCATCAAGAACTAAATCTGTTTTGGGATTTAAACCATTTTGTTTTAATACATATTCAAGTGTCATATATGGAACTCCGCCTTTTCTTCCTGGTATAACCGTTTTTCCTTTTAAATCTTGCCATGAAAAATTATTTGTTTGTTCTTTACTTACTAAAAACGAACCATCTTTCTGTGTTAATTGTGCAAATACTTCAATATAATCTTCCTTTCCCTCATTATACACATATATTGCTGCTTCTGGACCACATAAACCTATATCGCTTTGACCTACTAAAATTGCTGTCATTACTTTATCTGCTCCTTGACCTGTTGTTATTTCCAATTTAAGCCCTTCTTCTTCAAAAAATCCTTTCGATATAGCTACATATTGAGGTGCATAAAATACAGACCTTGTAACTTCATTTAATTGTATCTTATGTATCTCATCATTATTGTTAGTATCCATAATTTTTACTTTTATTAAAAGTATTATTGATATCAATATTATCATTAGTAATATCACTGAAATAGTGAGTTTTGTTGATTTTTTCATATTAGCCTCCTTCTAATTTTTGTTATATTTTATGTTACTTTATAAAATATGTGATTATATATCATCTTACAAATTTCTTTTCCAACAAAACTATACTTTGATACATAAGAGCTGCAACAACAGCAAGAATTATAACACTTGTCATTACTAAATCAAGTTGAAAAACTTGCCCTCCATATACAATTAAATAACCAAGTCCACCTTTCGATACTAAAAATTCACCAGATATTACCCCTACTAAAGATAAGCCTATATTAACTTTTAAACTGTTAAAAAAGGTTGGAATATTTGATGGAATTACAATTTTAGTTAATATTTGAATTTTGTTTGCATTAAATGTTTTTGCCATTCTAATTTTTTCTTTGTCTGTGTACAAAAATCCATTCAAAATTTCAAGTATTGTTACAATTAACGAAATTGCTAATGCCATAACAATTATTGCAGGCATACCAGCTCCAACCCAAATTATAATTACTGGTCCAAGTGCAATTTTGGGCAAACTATTTAAAATAACTAAAAATGGTTCTGATACTTTAGAAATAAATGGAGACCACCACAATACTATTGCGATTAATACTCCCGCAATACTTCCTAGTCCAAATCCTATTAATGTTTCTTCACAAGTAATTTTTAAGTGTTCTAATAAATTATTTGATGATAAATTCATAAATGTTTTTACTATTCTAGATGGCTGACTTGCTATAAAGCTATCAATTATTCCCTTTCTTGCAAGTATTTCCCATAATGCTATAAATATTATTACTATAAGCATTTGTGTACTTAATATTTCAAATTTTCTTATTTTAATTCTTCTTAAATACTTTTTTCTTTCATTAGAAATTATTTTTTTCTTATTCATAATTATCACATCACTTTCATTTTTGCATTTATGATCCTGGTATATTTTATGTCAATTTTTAATTTAATGTGATATTAATAAAACAGGGACTTACTTTAATATCCCTGTTTACATTTGATGTAATAATTTTCTATAATTCCTGCTCATTTTCTGCAACTTTACTCCTCTTATGTTCAGAGGTAATTACAGGAGAAGGACTAAACTTGTATTTTTCCATAAAAGAGTCTTTACTTCTATGATCATCTAGAAGAACTTGTCCTAAATCATAAATATTAAATCTTGTATAAGTTTCATCTTCTTGTCCACTTTTTTCGTATAATTCAAAAATTTGCTCACCAATCTCGTGAATTATAACTATTGGATATTTTAAAAAATCCATATTTAAATTAGAAGTTCTTTTTAAAACTTTCGGCGATTTACTTAAAAATTCATAATCAAGTATTAGGCTTGCCTCCCAATCTCTCGGTCTTTTTCCTTTGTCAATAGATTCAACTAACTCTTTTGCAACTTCTTGTAATTCAATTTTTATTCCTGGTATGTCTCCCTTATTATATACAGCTAAAGTTCCCACAAAAGGCGCAGTAAAATATTCTGGTGATACTCTATGTATTACAAACTCCATATTTCTATCTTTTTGTTTCTGTTCTTTCATAAATTTTTTTAATTCTTTCTTATCTGAAAAAGTTCCTTGTGGCAGATTTAGTTCAGATCCTATTGTGCGTCCTCCTCTTACTCTCCATAATTTGCTCTTTTCTAATTGTTTTTCATCTAAGTTCTCAACTTTATCTACAAATAAACAATCAACTGTTAAGTTCGGAAAATTTTTCTGCAAAAATTTCAATCCTTCTAATTTTCTCATTTTATTCACCTTCTAATACATCAAAAAAATCATTTTTATTGGTTTCTGATAAAATATTAATTCCACCCCACTCAAATGTGCCATTTACATAATATCTTCCAATTGGAAAGTCTTTTGGTATATAATATTTATCATATTTATCTAATTCTGATTTTGCTCCAACTTTCTCTATCCTATTTAAGTAAAATTCATCAATTTTTCCACTTGGCATAATTACTTTATATTTAATTTTTCCATTAACATCTTCATCTGAATTGTTGCAAATCTTCATATGAAATGTTGTGAACCTGTCTTTACCTTTTATTAATTTTTTTGGAAATATACTCAATTTTATTACTCCCTTTTTATAATAATAGGCGGTTCCAAAAGAATCGCCGCTTTTCTAATTGTTTTATCCGCACATTCTACATGTAAGTATTTTCTTTTTATTATTGTTTTCTTTTTTGTATTCATTTACTTGTTTGTTTTTTGCCTCTGTTTTCATTTCTTTTTTCATCTCAGGCTCCTTTCTAGGTAAATAAACCTATTAAAATTTATATGTATTGCAAAAAATTGCAATATTAATAACTATAATAAGCACAGTGGATCTTCTTCTAGTAATGATTTCTTTAATGCTAGTGCTGTTGCTCTACATCCACCACATATCATTTTATATGTACAATTTTGACATTTTCCCTTTAATTTCTCTTTATATTCCTTTAATGTAACAAATAATTTATTTTTTTCTAAAATTTCATCTAATGACTTGTCTTTTATATTATCTGCAAATATAGGAATATATGAACAAACTCCTACATTTCCTTTAAAATCAATATATATAATCTCATCTCCGGCTTCACATCCTGCATAATACTGACTTGCTTCTTTTAAATCTATTCCAAAAATTTCCGGAAATATTGGAATTAACAATGGATCTCCTGTTCTGAACTTAATGTTTAATTTTTTACATTCTTTAATTAATTCTTTAATTATATTTTTATATTTCTCATTAGATATCATTAAATCTTTACTTGCATTTCCTGTTAATATAACTCTTCTTGTATTAAATTCTTCTGCTCCATTTTTACTAGCTAATCTTAATACTTCTTTTGCATCTTTTATTGTTTCTTTTGTAAGAGTATATCTTATTGAAAATTTAACTCCATTTTCTTTTAATATTGGCAAAGTATTAATTATTTTTTGAAAAGTTCCCTTTTTCCCTCTAAATTTATCATGTATCTCTTCCATTCCATCTATACTTATAGATAACCTTGTATTTGGATATTGAGATAATTTTTTTACTGCTTTCTCATCTATTAATGTACAATTTGTTGTTATTACTATATCTTCAAATTTTTTTGCATAGTCTAGTATTTCAAATAAGTCTTTTCTTAAAAAGGGTTCTCCTCCTGAAATATTTAATTTTGTTGTACCACAATAATGTAATTGTGATAATAAACTTTTTGCCTCTTCTAATGTCAATTCTTTTTCTTTTGTATTTTTCTTTAGGACTCTACAGTGTTTACAATTAAGATTACATTCATCATTTATATCCCACTGTGCAACCATAGGCATAATTCGCGCCTCCTTATTCCAGTTTTTTACATTTTATATTTATATTTTAAATTTGTCAATATTTTCCATTGCTTTTTTCATTAAAATTTCATATGCTTCTATATGACTTTCTTTAAACTCACCATTATCACATAATTCTTTTACTTTTTCTTTTGAAAACCAATATACTTGTTCAACTTCTTCTCTTTGTAATAACATTTTTTCTGTTTTATAGTCTTTTTTTAAATAATATAAATCATAAAAACATCTATTATTATCATCTCTTGTTGAATACAATAATTGCAATTCTTGTGGTAGTGCCTCTATTCCTAGTTCTTCTTTTATTTCAGTTATAATTCCTGTTAAGCTATCTTCTCCAGATTTTGGATGACCTGATGTTAATCCATATTTTCCACCTTTTTGTTTACTTCTTTTTTGAATTAATATTTCATCTTTAGAATTTTGAATCAAAACTGTTACAACCAATGTATAATAATTTTTCGGTACATTTTGTTCTTTTAAAATTGTAAATTTGGTATTTTCTTTATCTATATTATATAAATCTCTTTTTTCCATTGTCCCTCTCGTTCCTTACTATTATTAAATTATATGCTTATTCTTATAGAAAAAGAAGAAAAAACTACTGAATTTTTATAACTCAGTAGTTTCTTATAAAATTATTAAAAGAGGTTAAACTATTTACTTGCTTTTTTATAGAAGATGATATATTTATCATCTGCTATCTACATTTATATTGTATAATAAATTATGTAAATTATTATTTGTATAAATTTTTTATATACTCTTTTCTCCTAATTCTTTCCACATTAAATTAAAATATTGACTAAACTTAGGATTTTCTCTACAATTTAATGGAGTTCTGTTTTCCATTTCAAAATCTATATTGTGTATACTTTTTACTGTCGCAGGTCTTTCTGATAATACTATTACTCTGTCTGACATACTTATTGCTTCTGGTTGACATCAAAGTAGGCAGCTTCAATCTTTATTTTTGGCTAATCTAATATTTAATATTAAATTAGCCTTATATTTTTATTTTAAGTTATTTAATTGTTTAAAATTGAAATATAAATCTACCTGTTTATCTTGATGTATCTCTATTCTATTAATAATTACTTTCATAATTTCTGATGTTGGTTCATTCAGACTTAGAAAATTCTGTACAATATTTTTTATTTTTTCTGTATCATCTTGTTTGACTTTTTCTTTTTGCTGTTTTATTTCTATGTATTCGTCTTCTTTTTGTCTTATTTCATCTCTAAATTTTTCCAATAATCTTTCATACATTTCTTCACTTATTTTATTATTCAATTTATCTACATACATTTGGTCAATATTGTTATTTATCAATTTTATTTCGTTTTCCAGTTTTTGAAGTATTTTTACATAATCATATTTTGTCATTCCTTTTTTTACTTCTAATTCTATTTTTTCACTATTTATTTTTTGAAAAAGATTTTTAATATAATCAATTACAGTTTCTTCTAAATTAGAATAGCTAAAACCATGTGATGTACAAAGTTTTAATTTTGAATTTCTGCGATAATTATTACATACCATATAATAATTACCATTCTTTTTTCCTCTTACCCCTATTTTATGTTTGCATTCATAACAAAAAAGTAACCCATCTAATAAAAACATATTTCTCTTTTCATTTCTATTGTAGTTTTGAACTATTACCATTTTTTGCACTGCATCAAATACTTTTTTGTCTATTATTGGTTCATGCGTATTTTCTACTTTTATCCAGTTTTCTTCTGGATTTTGTCTAATTTTTCTATTTTTGTAACTTATTCTGTTTCTTTTATTTTGCACTGTTATGCCTATATAAGCCTTATTTTTCAATATGTTTTTTACTGTTTTATTTTCCCAAAAAGTCTCTTTATTATATCTTGATTTATTTGCTGTTGGAATATTGCTATTGTTTAAGTAATCTCTTATTGCCCCAACTTGGTTCCCATTAGATGCCATATTAAAAATAGTCCTTACAATTTTTGCCTCTGGTTCATAAATTATTAACTTATTTTTGTCAGTTGAATCTTTTATGTATCCAAGTGGTGTTTTTCCACCTACCCATTTTCCCTGTTTCTGCATAGTATGTAAAGCTGTCCTAATTTTTTTTGATAAGTCTTTTGAATACATATCATTTAATATTGATTTAAATGGTGCAATATCATTGTTGCAATTTGATGCTTCAAAAGTATCTATTCCATCTGTTACTGAAACATATCTTACATTATTTTCTGGAAACCATTTTTCTATATATTCGCCAGTTTCTATATAATCACGGCCTAAACGGGATAAATCTTTTGTTACAACCATATTAATTTTTCCATTTTCTATATCTTTTATCATTCTTTGAAAGTCTGGTCTATTAAAATTTGTTCCAGTAAAGCCTTGATCTATATATGTATCTATTAATTTGTACTTCCATCCTAATTTTTGCACATATTCTGTTAGTAATGTTCTTTGATTTTTTATACTTTCACTTTCATCATATCCTCTATCTGCATCTTCTTTTGATAGCCTTATATAAATTGCTACCTTGTATATTGTTTTTTCTATTTGTTCAAGCATTTTTCCTCCTTTCTATGCTTGATAAAAACAATTTGAATTTAAATTTTATTATATCTTATTTAAGACAAAATTTTAACGCTCAAAAATATCTTTTTTTAAGATATTAATTATTAAGTGTTTTATTAATTCTTCTAACTCTTCACCTTTTTCGTCGAAGTATATATTAATTTTGAAAGTTTCACTCATATTAATTCACTCTCCCTATACTATATATACATCTGTTTTCTTATAAAAATTCTCTCTTATTTTAAATTTTTTTAATATGTCCACATTTGCTTATAAATAGTTTAAGGGTAGCTATGCGATAGTTTTCACTATCACACACCTACCCTAGTTAGTAAAATATGTTATCTGTTTTGTTTAAAAGCATTGGTATTACTGGTTTTTCTAATTATAAAAAATATCCAATTTAGAAGTTTATTTTACTCAAAAATTTGGACATTTTTAGCTTATACATAATTTCATAGAAAGTAATGAAATATTTTGTTTTTGTGTAATATTCTTACAAAAATTTTTTATTTTAAAATTTAGAGCGAATTACAAAATTCACATTTTAAAATTTAGTTTTAGCAATAATAATTGTAATTTGTTGTTCTCTTAAATAAAACTAATCTGCTTATTTTCACTAACAATCCAACTTTTCTGTTTAGCCTCTGTTATCTTATCTCCAACTTCACTATTTCCAATTAAAAATGGAGAATTTTCATTATGTTTTTTCATATTTTCAATAACTAAACCTTTATTTGCATTAGCATAACAATATTTACACAAATGTCCACAAGTATTATAGCTACCAATATCATTTCCCATAAGGCAATTACATTCTTGTCTTAAATTCTTTCTTTTAGGTGGCTCTAACTTGCAATTTATTGATTTTTCAATAATTTCTTGACTCATACAACCATTACACTTTAATCCATATTCTGATAAAAAGTTCTTTTCGCAACAAGCATGAATTACTATATCATTTTCTTTTCCTATTCTAGCAAAAGCTTTAGCAATACAAATTTGTTCCTCTTTTGTTGGTGGTCTTAAATCTGGAGCATTTCTTTTTACTTTTTCATATAAATCCAAAAAGCTAATAATACAATTATGAGTATATCCTTTTAATTCTTTAGCCATTTTTTCAAAACATTCTATGTGCTTTTCTACATCAAAATCATTATTTATGAAAATCGGATCATATCTCCACCCAATAGAATCTACACCTATATGATTTGATAATTTCTTAAAGCTTTCCATTACTTTTTCTTTATCTGGTACAACAGGCTCAATATCTTTTCCGTAAGGTGTAATTGTTACAAACCAATATTGTCTGTAAATATCAAGTTCATCTAAATATTTTAGCATAGGCTCTGGATTTTTAGTACAAAATGCTAAACAATCTACTACATTTGGCGATAAATTATATTTAGTTACTTGTGATGGATAATATGGATTTCTTACTAATACATATTCTTCTCTTATTCTATTCATTAACCATTTTGAATAAAATGCTGGTATATCTGTTCTGCATCCTGTATTTATTATCATTTATATTTACTCCTTTAAATCTTCTATTATTTTATTTGTATCTTCATCAAAAGAAATTGTTTTATTTTTTATTTCTAACATTGGATTTGGATAATCTTTGTTTATTCTTATAAGTGTTGTTTTTTCACTTATTGCTGTCATTCGTTCAAATGGAAATCTTATAATTCCAGGTGTATTAAATCCAACTCCTATTTCTAATAATACCACATTTTTGCCTTTGCTTCTAGATAAAAAATCTTCGTATTTTTCAGATTGTCTATACCAATTTTCATCTTGAACAAAGTTTGCATCTTTTCTTAAATTCATATCCATATTACCACCACATACTGGACATTTCATTACTAAATCTGATGGTATTTTGCAGTTTTTTGTATTTCGTAGCCACTTTTCTACTAATTCTTTATTATTATATAATTTGTTATGACAAGCATTTTCACATTGTAAATAACTGTAATCTCCCTGTACTTCAAATATTTTATCTTTATCAAATCCACTATTGTAAAATTGTCCATCTACATTTGTTGATAAAACAAAATATTCTTTATTTTTAACAATTTCATATAATTCTTGATATAATTTTAGTGGCTTTTCATTATATCTATTTAATTTTATCATTTTTGCAAAAAATGCCCACTTTTCTTCTTGTGTCTTAAATTCATAAAATGATGCTGAATACAAATTATCAAAATGATATTTTTCTATAAATTCTCTAAAATCTTTTTCAAACTTTTCTCCACTATATAGCAAACCTGCTGCTGTTGAAAGACCACTTCCTGCACCAATTATAATATAATCTGCTTGTTTTATTGCTTGTTTTGCTTGTAAAATTCTTGAACTATATTCTTCCATAAATTTCTCCCAAATTCTTTAAATATATTTTATAATCTACATCTAAAAAAACATTAAATATTATTTTTTCAAAATATTCTTCGTTTGTATCTAAATATTCTTTTATTGTTTCTATTGCAATTTTTGATGCTAGTTCTTTTGGAAATCTAAATTCTCCAGTAGATATACAAGGGAATGCTATTGTTTTTATATTGTTTTCTTTTGCAAGTTCTAGTGAATTTATATAACAATTTTTCAATTCTAATATTTCTTTTTCTGTTACATTTTCATATATAATCGGTCCTACTGTATGAATTACATATTTTGATGGCAAATTATAGCCTTTTGTTATAAATGCTTTTCCTGTTTGCACTATTTCTATCTCTTGCATAATTTTATTGCATTCTAATCTTAACTGTGCTCCACTTGCAGAATGAATGCTATTGTCTATGTGTACCTGTTGGAAACAAGGTGTCTAAAAAAAAATAATCACATTCTGTATTTAGTAAGTTAACTTCAACAATCTCACTTTCATCATCCCATGTTGCAGATTCTATAAATATTTTTAGCAATTCTCTTTTAGTTAATAAATCCATTTTTCCAAATGACTCAAAATAATTTTTTATAACATCTAATACTAATTTAGCAACTTCACTATCTTGTATATCCATATTGGTTGTATCATTTTTGTTTTTCAAAATTAGATTATTAATATTTTCTTGTATTTTTATATTTTCTTTTTTTAATCTTTTTATTTCATTACTAATATCCTCCATTAATTCGATATCTATATATTTTATCTTATCAACTAAATTAGTAATGCTTTTATCATTTTTTTCATAAAGTTTTTTCAGTCTTTTTATCTCTAAATTTTCTTCTGTTTCTTTTTTTGGCTGACTTGCTATCTTTTTCAATTCTTCAACTACTTTAGAATTAGGAGCTGACCATTTTTTTATTTCTTGTTCTAGCAACTCATCTAATTTATTTCCATCAACATTTTTTACATCGCATTTTTGCTTTTTGCTAATATCTTTTAGTTCACAAAGATAGAAAAATCTAGGTTTGCCATTAGTTTCTTTTCTTCCACTTACCAATTTAGGTCTCATAAAATGACCACATTTCTTACATACTAATGTACTAGTTAATAATGCTTCATTTCTTCTTGGCATTCTATACCTTTTATTTTCATTTCTTTTCATTATATTTTGAATTTCAATCCATTCTTTTCCTGATAAATAACCAGGATGCTTTCCAACTGAAACAATCCAATCATCAATACTTTTTCGTTGTGTTGGTTTATTTTTTTCTTGTTTTGTTTTTCCATAAGCAATAATTCCTGCATTTCCATCAAATTTTGCATTTTCAGGATAAATTGTTATATTTTTATCTGTAAGATAATCATACATATCTTGATCATTTTTAGCATATACAATATTTGAATATATGCTTTTTAAAGTATGTGTTCGATAATAAGTTCCTGTTCTAGTCTTTATATCATGATTTACTAAAAATGCCTCAACTGCCGTTAAAGATTTTAATTCTAGCATTTTAGAAAATATCAAATTCATTTGTTCAATTTCTTCTTGCTCTTTTTCTAATGTAAACGCCTTTTTTCTTTTTCTTTCGACTTCATTATCAGCATTGATCTGCTTTATAGATAATGTTTCATATTGTTTTGCATTATATCCTACTGGTGTTACTCCACCTAACCATCTTCCCGATTTTGCCAATTCTATCAAATTGTCTTTTACTCTTTCTGCTGCAATTTCTCTTTCAAGTTGTGCAAATACACTTGCTATATACATCATAGCTCTTCCCATCGGTGTTGATGTGTCAAATTGTTCTTTTACAGATATAAAGCTTATATTGTGTTCTCTTAATCCCTCAATCAAGTCTGAAAAATCTGCTACACTTCTTGCGACTCTGTCTAGTCTATAACACATTAATACATTATAAATTTTCTTCTTAGAATCATTTATTAATCTTTGAAAGTCTTTTCTACTTGTGTCTGCTCCTGATTTTCCTTCACCATCACCATAATATATTACTTTAACATCTTCTCCAATAAAGTTCTTTTCTATATATTCTAAACATATTTTTATTTGATTTTCGATTGATTCTCCAGTATCTGTTGCTCTTGATTTCCTTGTATAAATTGCAATAACTATCATTCTAACTCCTCCCTTTGGTTGGTTATTCTAACTCTCATATAGAAGTTATTCAAGTCTTTTGCAACTCTTCACATACTAATTTTTTTATTTTCTTTTTTATGTCATCAGATACATTCAAATCATCTATATATTTTTGTATTAACAATGCTTTAAATTTTGCAACATTATTTTCAAACATAGTTTTCTCTTCAGGATAATTAACTTTTAGTTGCATTGTCATATCCTTTCCATAAAACTATGTATTGAAAGAAGTTTTTATTTTATATATCTAGGGGTCGCATATGTGCGTATTAGCTTTTTATCATATTCATAGCATTTTTTTCTATCATTATATTTGTAAGCTGATGCATTCCATTTTCTAAACGCTCTATTACTAATTATTGTTTGACCTCCTGATAATTCTTTAGTAGCTTGTAAATGTTGTTGTTTCATATATGCATCTATTTGCATTTTTTCTTGTCTTATTTCTTTCATCTTTTTATTTGTATAGTCTTTCTTTTTTTGTTGTGTCTTTTCTTTTCTTTTTTTCTTTTCACTTAAATATCTTTCATCTTGCTTTATAATTTTTGAAACATATTGTTTGCTTATTTTACATTTACTTGCTATCTCAACAACCTTTAAACCTTCTTTGTAATACAGTTTTAATATTTTTTCTTTTCTTTCCATTGATATACCTACATTTTAGTTATTTATTGGTTTACTTTTGTATCACAATTTTTTTACATAAAAGAACTAATAGAGCGAAAACTCTATTTATTCTTTTTATTTAAAGGTCTGTTTTTTATATTCTTTTTTCTTTTCTAATAAATCTATAATCTCTTTTGCAAACATTCCTAGTAAGAAAGAGATCATAGAAAATATAATATAACTTATCATATCATTTTCTCTCCTTTTTCTCTTTCATTATTATGTTTGCAAGTCTTTTTACTTCTTTGTCCCCAAACTTTTCATAAAACATTTTTATCTCTGACTTTAGTGATTTAGCTGTTATTTCAGTACCACTATTTTGCAAAGTAAAAACAGCCATTTGTGCATATGCTATTATAAGTTCTAAATCTGTTCTGTTTTCATTTTGAATTTTCATGTCCATAATAAGTATCCTCCTTTTTTATTATCTACCTATTAAGAACACGACAAATTTTAGTAATGGGGAATTATTTTAAAAATTTTTAAAGTATTGCTCATATCTTTTGTAATCTTCATCTTCAAACACATTAAAGACAACTTTATCAATTTTCTCAGAATATTGTTCTAAGAATTGTTCTACTGCATCAATTGCAATTTCACAAGCTTTATCTTTTGGAAATCTAAATTCTCCAGTTGATATACAAGGAAAAGCTATATTTCTTATTCCTTTTTCAATTGCTAATTTTAGACTATTAATATAACAATTTTTTAGTTGCTTTTCTTCCCTTTCTGTTACTCCGTCATGGATGATCGGTCCAACAGTATGTATAATATACTTGCATGGCAAATTGTGTCCATTTGTAATAATAGCCTCACCTGTTTCTAAATGATAATTTTTTAGTTTCATTATTTCATTACATTCTAGCCTAAGTGAAATCCCATCATTGCTATTAACTTGATTATCGATGCAATTATGTAAAGCAAGGAAACAACCTAATCCTTGAGAATTTGCTGCATTTACTATCGTTTCAATTTTTAATGTTGTTATATCACCTTTCCACAAACAAATTTTATTTTTATGTTTTAAATTTGTTTGTGGAAATACTTCACTTATAGTCTTAATATTTTCTATTGATGTTATA
>CAKPLT010000012.1 GCA_934167755.1 uncultured Clostridia bacterium | reverse complement strand
GTGTTTATTTTATTAAAAATAATAAAAAATGTTGAAGTGGTTTTTTATATCACCCCAACATTTATTATAGAACCAAAATTTTTTGAACCAGTAAAATAGAGCTGGTTCTTTTTTTATATATTAGGAAAGTTATACTTTCCTAGTATATAAAAGTTACAATGTAAAAGATATTTGTGAAAATTTTGTGAAAAATTTGAAAAATATAAAATAACTGTTGAAATATAAGCCAAAATTTGGTATAGTAAAATTGTTAATTTGAAAATAGGAGGATAAGATGGCAAAAAAACATAAAAACAAAAGAGAAAAGAAAGACAAAAAAAAGAAATCTAAAATTTTAAAAAAGATATTAATTTTGCTAGTTTTAGTATTAGTTGTACTAATAGCAGGAATAACATATAAAGTACAAAAAAATGGTGGAGGCCTACAAGGATTACTTTCAACACTAGTTGGACATGATGAAGAGACATTAAAAAATTTAGAACAAATACAAGTGCTGTTAATGGGAGTAAGTACTGACAATGGTGGAAAACTGACAGATACAATAATAGTTGCAACATATGATCCTAAAATTCAAAAAGCATCATTATTATCAATTCCAAGGGATACATTTGTTGGCAAAAATCCACAAACAGGGACAGGCAGTGATAAAATAAATGCACTATATCAGAAAAGTCCAGAAAAAACACTTGCTAAAGTAAATGAATTAACTGGATTAGATATAAAATATTATATGGTAATAGATAATCAAGCATTAATAAAATTAGTAGATGTAATTGGAGGAGTAGATTTTTATGTACCAATAGATATGGTATATGATGATCCATCACAAGATTTGCATATTAACTTAAAAGAAGGACAACAAAAATTAAACGGAGACAAAGCAGAACAACTATTAAGATATAGACATGGAAATTTAGATAAAAAGACTGGAAAATATTTAGGAACATATCCAGAGGAATATGGTGGAAATGACTATGGAAGAATGAGAACTCAAAGAGAGTTTATGATAGAAACTGCTAAACAAACACTTAAAGCAAAAAATATATTAAAAGTAAAAGAAATTATTGACATTGCATATGAATATGTTGAAACAAATTTATCAGTTTCTATAATAAAAGATTATGTACCATATGCAATAAATATAGATATAAATAATATTCAAAGTGCAGTATTACCAGGTGCTTCATATGGACCATCAACTACACCATCATATCCATTGTGGTTCTTTATTGCAGATAAAAAAGAAACTGCTAAATTGATAGAAGAATTATATGGAAATGATAATTCTAAAGATGAAAGCAGTGTAGAAACAACAAATACAACTAATACAACTAATAATTCAAATACATCAAAGAACAATACAAATACTATATCAACAAATACATCTACAAGTGAAACAACAAGTGATCAAATAAGTAAATCAGAAGCAAAAAAAATAAAAGTAGAAATATTAAATGGTTCCGACTCAGCATCAACACTAACCAAAGTAAAAAAGGCGCTAGAAGCAAAAGGATATAATGTAACAAAAACAACAGCAACAACAAGTACATCAAAAACTACATTAATAAATAAATCAGATGTTGATACCAAATTTATTAACAATATAAAAGACATACTTGGCGGAGTAGGAACTGTTTCATCAAGTTCTGTTAGCTCAAGTAATGTAGATATTACAATTATAATCGGAAAAGATTATGAATAAAAGGAAGCCCTGTTTTAGGGCTTCCAAATAAATATTTTAATTTAAAAAATTAATCAAATTTATATATTGAATCATAGTTTTTATATTTTCGTTTTTTACCACTCTTTTTATTAGAAGATTTTCGCTTTTTCTTAGTGGAAAATAATTTAATCAATATTAACAAAACAATTACAGCAAGTACAATTTGAACAATCGATAAAGAATTATTAATTTCGTCAACAGAATGACTTGCGATTAAGTCTGATGAATAAGTTATTCCATCAATATTATAAGTCACTTTTCCTAAAATGCTGCCTTCTATAATAGGTGCAGATATGTTTTCATTTAGTTCTATAGAATAATTTAATTTATTTATATCTAAATTAGTAGGAGTAAGGGCTGTTATACTGTCTTTTAAAAGTAATGATAGATTTTTAGTATCTTTTGTGGCATTTTCAACTGTTATTTCATTAATTACTGTATTTTTATTTGCAATTTGTTGCATTCTATAATTAGAAAATCCATATTCAAATAAATTTATAGAATCCATATATCTTCCACTTCTACCATCTTCTGTAGCTTCTGCGCCAAGTGCAACAGCAATTAATTCTAAATCTCCTTTTTTACTTGCAGAAATTAAACAATTTTTAGCCTGACTTGTAAAACCTGTTTTTATTCCAATTGCATATTCATAGTAATATTTACTTGATGGGTTAATTAAATCATTAGTGTTTTTGAAATATCTTTCTTGATATTTTTCTGTTGCTTTAATTGTACAAGATGTTTTGGATACGATATTTCTAAATGTTGTATTTTCCATACAATATCTTGCTATCAAAGCCATATCATATGCAGTAGAATAATGATTAGTGTCTTGTAGTCCACTTGGATTTGCAAAATGAGTATTTTTACAGCCTAATTCAGTAGCTTTTTTGTTCATTAATGTAGCAAAATTTTCGACATTTCCAGAGATTTGCTCTGCAAAAATATATCCAACTTCATTTGCAGAATGTATTAAAAATAATTCTAAAAGTTCTTCTACTGTTAAAGTTTCACCAGGCTGAATTGCAGCATTTGAATATCCTGATGGAATTGATGATATAGCTGTGTTGCTTGCAGTAAGTTTATCTGTTAAATTACAGTTTTCTATTGCTAGTATTGCAGTTAAAATTTTAGTTGTACTTGCAGGATATAATTTTTGGTTTTCATTTTTTCCATATAATATTTTTCCAGTTGAAGATTCTAAAAGTACTGCACCAGAAGAATAAATTTTTAAATTCAATTCTTTTGCATTTACAGGCGATAATACAGCTGGTGTAATATCTGTATAAACATTTTTTGATGATAATTTATAAAAAATACCTGATTGGTATAGATATATACATAAGATACTTATAAAAATATTTATTAGCAAGATAATTGATAATTTTCGTTTTTCTATTTTCATTTGTTCTCTCCTCATTATTTTTAGTGTAATTATATAATAACTTATTTCAATATAAAATTCAATAAATTTTATTGTTAATTTTAAAATTTAAGCTATTGGATAAGTGTTTCTTATAAAAAACATTATCAAGTAACGAATTTAAAGGAAGGTGATTTTATGAAAAATTTTTTAAAAAATAAAGTAATAGTAATTATTATTGTTATAGTTTTAAGTGTAGCATATTTTAGTGTAAATAAAGCAATTAAAAAATATAATGTTATGGAAAATGATAATCTAGATATAGAAGAAAATTTAAATAAAAAAAATAATTTAGATAAAACAGAATCAAGTAAAGAACAAGAAAAAATAGAACAAGACGAAATTAATGATAGTGAAGATGAGGAAAATAAAGCAGAAACTGAGGCAGAAAATAAGATTTTAGTATATGTAACAGGAGAGGTAAATAATCCAGGAGTTACTATGTTAAATGAAAATAGTAGAATTATAGATGCCATAAATTCGGTAGGGGGGATAACTAATAATGCAGATGTTTCAAAAATCAATTTAGCTTATGTATTAAAAGATGGAATGAAAGTAAATATACCAAATAAAGAAGATTTGAAAAAAGGTTCTGATTTTGAATATATTACTATGAACTCAGGAGATGGAAAAAATGATAATATTTTAGAAAATGATGATAATTTAAATAATACAACAGATAAAAGCAGTACTAATAAAAGTAAGGTAAATATCAATACTGCTCCTCAAACTGAACTTGAAACTCTACCAGGGATTGGTCCATCTATAGCTCTGAAAATTATTAATTATAGAAATGAAAATGGTAAATTTTCATCAATTGATGAAATTAAAAATGTTAGTGGCATTGGTGACAGTAAATTTGAAAATATAAAAAAATATATTACTGTTTAAATTTTAACATTTTTAATATTTTTTTAAAGAATTTCTGAATAGGGTTTTCATTAGAAACTACTACTAAGCTATGATTTATAGTAGTAGTTTTTTTTCTATCTGAAAATATTTCATTAATATTTTTATAATTACATTCTTGCATTTCTTGAAAAGGCTCAAATGATTTTTTTTCTTCTTCTGTAGACCAATAACTTCTATAGATTAAAGCTAAAATTGCTTCTGTTTCAGGTAATAATGTCTGCTGAGATATACTTATATTGTCATCAATATTTGTTGTATAATTTACATTCATATTATTCTTTAAAAAACTTATAAATTTAGTTGGAACTTTATTTATAAGTTCTGAATCTGTATTCTGCAAGATATCATAAGTCTCTTTTAATGCATTTTGATATATATTATCTATCATAAGTCAAATCCCCTTTTTCAATTGTTCTTGAAAGTATTTCTTTCATATGAGAATATGCTTCTTTTATTTTATTAACAGGAGTTCTTGTAGCTATTTCTTGAAATTCATCTTTTTTAAACCTATTTTGTGAAAAACCTTTTTTATAATTCTTAGCAAAAACAGGTGAATCTTTAACAGACTGCCACCTTTCAATATATATTTGTCTGTCTTGATGATCATCCATTATTAGGTTTAAAAAATTATGAACTTTTTGCTCTTCTGTAACATCAGTTTTATAAAACAAGTTAAGATTTTCTTTAAACTTATCTTCATTTTCAGTAATTTGAATTGCAGTATTTATTAAAGAAGCATATAAAAAAATATTTTGCTTTATAACTTCTGGATTTAAAGTTCCATTAGACATTCTAAATTCAATTGTGTTCTTTTTTGCATTACCTATGTTGGTTACATTTAAACCATGATAACGCCTTTCATCTAATTTATATTTACTTGCTAAGGTTCGTAATTTTCCAAATTTTTTATACGAAACTTTTAATGTATTATTTTCAATTTGTTTTAAAATCTTTTTTCCACTTGGTGCTGCAATTCCATTTCTCCAAATTGATGAAACTAAACCTAATCCTTTAAAATTTTTATTAATAGCGTTTTTTCTAATAGGATCATTTTTATCATTACACATTTTATATAATAGTTCTTCTGATTCTGAGTATAATCTCATAAAGTTTCTAAAAACAATTGGATTTTGAGTTAAACATTCAGAATCAAAATGCACATGTAAACCGCATTTTTCATTTGCAATTACTTTATTACCATTATTACCAGGGTATTTCTTTATATGTTCACATATATCTGAAATATTTTTCCAACTTTTCTCGTTATCTGATAAAATAGGAGATACCAATTCTGCACCACCATTAGAAACGAGAACTTCTTCAGCACTAGTGGCCATATGCCAGTTCTTGCTTTTGATGTATTCAGCACTAGAACCAGTATATAATCCGTCTTTCCCATTTGTACTTACATTGTCAGCTTCTATTTCTATCCCAAATTTAAAATTATCAGGTAGACCTAATCTTTTAAAATCATTTGTATATTTCATATTTTCACGCTTTCATTATAAATTTAAAATAATTTTACTATAAAATTATTTTAAAAACAATAGTGAAATATTTTTTATTTTAATGTAATTTCAAATGTCCTAGTAATATATCCACGATTAATGTTAATAGAAATGGTATCTCCAGGTGATTTTGTATAAATATATTCTCTAAGTTCAATCATAGTATTTAATACTTTTCCATCAATAGATGTAATAATATCTCCTTTTTCAATTCCACTAGAAAGTGCGGGGCTATTTTTAGTTATATGTGCAATATAAATTCCAGATGTAAAATTTGAAGTAGTTGAGAGATATGGGATAACATCTTTATCATAAGCATAAATTCCAAGATATGGCTCATCAAATTTATTTTCAGTAACAAATTTTTCAATAACAGGTTTAACAACATTAATAGGAACTGCAAATCCAATGCCCTCGGCAGTTGTAATCTTTACGGTATTAACACCAATAATTTCACCAGCAGGATTAATTAGAGGTCCACCACTATTTCCAGGATTGATAGATGCATCTGTTTGAATTAAATCAGTCATATATGAAACAGAGTCATTTTCTTCAATTTTAATAGTTCTATTTAAAGCACTTATAATTCCAGAAGTAATTGTTCTTCTGAATTCATATCCGATGGGATTTCCAATAGCATAAACATTTTCTCCTGATTTTAGATTAGAAGAATCACCAATTGTAGCATATGTTAGATTAGTTACATCAATTTTTGTTATAGATAAATCTAAATCTGTATCGCACCAGAGTACTCTTCCTTCATAAGTTGAACCATTTTCTAATGTAACATAGCATGTTGCTGATTTTTCACCTGTTACATGACAATTACTCAAAATATATCCATTATTTGAAACAACAATTCCTGTTCCAAGACCAAGTTCATTAATGGAACCATTTGATGAGAAAATTGAATTTGTACGAGTTTTTATTCTTGAAATTCCGACGACACTTTGAGAAACTTTTTCTAACATATCTGCAACAGTCTGACTTTCTTCAGTTGCAGAATTCACAGTTTGTAAAGGAATTGTGGATTCTGTACGCTTAATTTCATATTCTGGTGTAATATCAATTTTTTTATAAGTATTATAAAAATAGTAGCTAATTCCTACTAAAGAAAGAATAATCAAAACAAGTATAAAAAAATTTCTTATTTTTTTTAACATGTAAAGGCCTCCTTTTTATAAGTATGAAACTATTTTGAAAAAATAATCAGAAAATATTACAATTCACAGTCCTTAAAGATATTATGTATGTTGGAAGCCTTCCCAGGTGATTATACATATACACATTTTTCCCGTGAGCATTCCTCACTTTTTTATTTAAGATTTTCTATTTTTTCACTCCAATCAAACGGACAAAATGTCAAATATATATAATCACCTAGGAAGGTTTCCAACATACATAATATTTTTAAGAACTGTGAATTGTAACTAGAAAATTTATATAATAGTAAAAAATAATCAAAAAAAATTGCAAATTATGTAAAAAAATGTTACAATATGAAGAAAAGAAATATAAGCAATAAATTGTAATTGCAAAATAAAAAGGATGTTAGGGGAAAAATGGGGAATTTAACAAACTCTCAGAAATCAATCTGGGTAACAGAACAATATTACAATGGAAGTAGTATAAATAATATATGTGGAACAGCATTAATAGAAGAAAAAGTTGATTTTGATAAATTAAAAAAATCAATAGAGATTGTGTGTCAAAAACATGATAATTTTAAATTGCAAATAAATATAAAAAATGGGGATGTTGAACAAGTAGTATCTAAATTAGAAGTAGTAAAGATAGATACTATTAATGTTGTGAGCACAAAAGAATTAACCAAAAAAAGAGAGAAAATAGTAAGAACACCATTTAAATTAGAAAATTCACAATTATTTAAATTTTATATCTTTAAGTTTGAAAATGGAGAAGGGGCTTTTATGCTCAATATTCACCATTTGATTTCAGACGCATGGACACTTGCGTTCATTTGTAATGAAATAATCAAAACATATTCAGCACTAAAACAAAATAAAGAAATTGAAACAAAGGCTATATATTCATATATAGACTATATTAAATCTGAAAAACAATACCATGAAAGTGAAAAATATCAAAAAGACAAAAAATATTGGGAGGAACAGTTTACAAAAATTCCAGAAGTTGCAACAATACCTGGAAGTAAAGAAGATGTAAATGAAACAAATCCAAAAGGAGAAAGAAAACAATTTAATCTAGATGTAAAAGATGTAGAGGAAATTAAGGAATACTGTAAAAATAATAGAACATCATTATATAACTTTTTTATGGCAATATATGCAATTTATATTGGAGAAATATCGAATTTAGATGAATTTGTGATTGGAACACCAATATTAAATAGAACAAATTATAAAGAAAAAAAGGCTGCTGGAATGTTTATAAATATGGCACCATTTAAAATAAATATAAATGAAGAAGCAGAGTTTAACGAATTTGTAAAAAATATTGCAATAGATACAATAAATATGCTAAAACATCAAAAATATTCATATCAATGCTTATTAGAAAATTTAAGAGAAAAAAATAAAAATATACCAAATCTATATAACATTTTATTATCATATCAGATAACAAATGCTCAAATGAGTGGAGGAGATGTAAAATATAAAACAGAGTGGACATTTAATGGTTGTTGTGCAGATAATATTGATATCCAAATTTACGATTTAAATGATACAGGTAGTTTAAACATTGCTTATGATTATAAGACAAGTATATATGAACAAAAAGATATTGAAAAATTACATTATAGAATTTTATATATTATAAAACAAGTAATATCAAAACAACAAATTAAGATTAGAGATATAGATATTGTTACACCAGACGAAAAAGAAAAATTAATTTATGATTTTAATAAGACTGAATTAGAATATGATGAGAATATACCATTTATAAAGTATTTTGAAATGCAGGCTGAAAAAACGCCAGAAGAGATAGCGATTGTGTTTGAAAAGAAAAAAATGACATATAGAGAGTTAAATGAAAGAGCTAATAGTTTAGCATATAAATTAAGAGAAAATGGTGTAGAAAATAATTCAGTTGTTGGAATATTATTGGAGCGTTCTTTTGAAATGCTAATTTCTATGTTAGCAGTATTAAAATCAGGAGGAAGTTATATTCCAATTGCACCTGATTATCCAAGAGATAGAATTGAATATATGCTTGAAGATAGTGAGGCAAGTATAATATTAACAAGTCAAAACAGAAGAAACTTAGCAGATAAAAAACTAATAAATGTTAAAGATGAAAAAATATATGAAACACATAAAGAAAACTTAGAAAATATATCAAATCCAGAAGATTTATCATATTTGATATATACATCTGGTTCAACAGGAACTCCAAAAGGAGTAATGCTAAAACAAAAAAATTTAAGTAATTTTTATAATTCAATGAAAAATCTGATTGAATATTTAAAAGATGGAAAAAATCATAAAATTTTATCAATAACAACAGTTTCTTTTGATATATTTGGATTTGAAACATTAATGTCATTAACAAGAGGATTAACAGTATATCTAACAAATGAAAATGAACAAAAAATGACATCAGAGATAGAAAGGATTATAAGAGAAAATAATGTAGAAATAATGCAAACAACACCATCTGTAATGAAATTTCATTTAGATAATGTAAGTGATAAAAATAATTTAAAAAGTTTAAAATATATAATGCTTGCAGGTGAACCACTTCCTAAAATATTAGTAGACAAAATTAAAGAGACTATTCCGAATGTAACAATTTATAATGGATATGGACCATCTGAAACGACGATTTTTTCAACAGTAGCAGATGTTACTAAAAAAGATATTATTACAATAGGTAGACCAATTAATAACACACAAATATATATATTGAATAAAAACAAAAAAATATTACCACAAGGTACAATTGGAGAAATATACATATCAGGCGATGGGGTTGGAAAAGGATATATAAATAAAGAGCAACAAACTAAAGAAAGTTTTATTCAAAATACATTTTTAAATAAAAAAATAATGTATAAAGTAGGGGACTTAGGCGTTTTTGATGATAAAGGGGAAATCATATGCCATGGTAGAGTTGACAATCAAGTAAAAATAAGAGGACTAAGAATAGAACTTCAGGAAATTGAAAAAAGAATACAATCTGTTTACAACATTCGAGATTGTATTGTCACAAAAAAAATAGTTAATGAAAAAGAAGCATTATGTGCATATTATGTGGAAAATGGACATGTTACAAAATCTGTTTTAAAATCAGTTTTGTATTCAAAATTACCTGAATATATGGTTCCACAATATTTTATGAAATTAGAGCAACTACCACATACACCAAATGGTAAAGTTGATAGAAAAGTATTGCCAAATCCAGTTATCGATGAGAATGAAATTAAAATAGTAAGACCTAGAAATGAAACTGAAGAATTTTTAATAAATGTAATGAAGAAAAAACTTGGGATGGCAGATATAGGAATTGACACTAATATTTTCGATATTGGAGCAGATTCACTTTCTGTAATAAGTATTGTTACTGAATTATTTAGACATAATTATAATATTAAAGTTGCAGACTTTTATAAATACCAAACTGTAAGAGAAATATATGAAAATGTTTTAAAAGGAGAAGAGAAAACAGAGCAACAATTGAATCATCCAGAATTAATAAAAATAAATGAAAAAGTTAATACATTCACAAAAGATATAAATTGCAAAAAAATAAATGAAAAATATAATATATTATTAACAGGAGCAACAGGATTTTTTGGATGTCATCTATTAATAGAAATGTTAAATAATATTCAAAATGTTAACAAAATATATTGTATTGTAAGAACTAAGTTAGGAGTATCTGCAAAAGAAAGACTATTGAGCAAAATTCAATTTTACTTTAACAATGAATATAATGAAATATTTGCAAAATATGTAGAAGTTATAGAGGGAGAAATTGTTAAAGATAAATTCGGAATAAATACAGAAATATATGATGAACTATTAAAAAGAATAGATATAGTAATACATTCTGCTGCAAATGTATCACACTATGGGAAATATAAAAATTCAGAAGAAGTTAATATTATTGCAACAAGAAATATTGTAAGCTTCTGTCAAACAAGTGAAGCTAAATTACATTATATATCTACTATGACTATATCTGGAAATTATTTAGAAAAACAAGAAAAAAATTTAGACAAAATATTTGATGAAAATAGTTTTTATATTGGACAAAATTTTGAGGAAAATGTATATTCAAAGAGTAAACTAATAGCAGAAGCACTAGTTATAAGGTATTTCAACAATGAAAATAGAGGAACAATATATAGACTGGGGGACTTGACAGGAAGATATTCAGATGGAGGATTTCAAGAAAATATAAATAGTAATGCAACATATATGAGGTTAAAATCAATACTTGAAATTGGTGCTATTCCAGAAGAACTAGAAACTATTAATTTAGAGTTTTCACCAGTGGATTTTGTTGCAAAAGCTGTAAGATTAATTATATGGTCTGATAAATGTGACAATAGAATATTTAATATATATAATCCTAATTTTTTAGAGGTATCAGAATTACAGAAGATTATAGAAAATGAAAAATATCATATTGAATTAGTGTCACATGATAAATTTACAGAATTGATAAAAGAAATGTCAGAAAAAGAGGAAGACCAAAAGAAAATTGCAGGAATAATAAATGACTTTACAGATAATGATGAGCTAGTATACAAATATACAATTAAACAAAAAAATAAAATTACATGTGAATATTTAAAAAAATTAGACTTTACATGGAATAAAATTGATGATATATATATATATAAATTAATTAAATATATGAAAGAAGTTAAATTTATAAAATAAGGAGAAAATAAACAAATGAAAAAAAACAAAATAAAATTCAATATATCAACAAAAATCGCATTTTCATTTACAATAATAACAATTTTTGTAGCAATAGTATTTTACTTTTTATTACCAACATTATTGAATTATCCACCAAATACAATAAATACGCAATTTGATAAAGAAGTTTCAAAATTATATTATATATATCAATATTTAATTGCAATATCTGGAATAATACTGCTATTTATAATATATTTTAAAATTTCTTTAAAAAAAATCGATAAGTGGACACAAAATAAAAATCGCAAAGAAATACCAGAGATAAGAAAAAAATGTTTCCGATATCCATACAAAATGTTTATAACAATAGAAATATTGCCTGTAATAATAGTTTTATTAACATTGGCGTTAACAGGAAGCCATCCGGTAATATTGTTATTTAAAATAGGAATACTAGTATTCAGTTTTGCTACA
This sequence comes from uncultured Clostridia bacterium, assembly GCA_934167755.1. GTDB lineage: Bacteria > Bacillota > Clostridia > TANB77 > CAG-508 > CAG-269. The sequence goes on along the minus strand of CAKPLT010000012.1, from coordinate 41,427 downwards.
CTTGTAAGTTCTATATTTTTACTAATATCCAAAAATATATTTTACCCTATTTTAAAAGAAACATCACCATATGTAAAGAGAGAAAATTTTTCAGAAAAAGATTCATTACAAAGAAGACTAGTGTTTCAAATATTCCCGGGAATTCTTGTAACTATTCTATTAATGGCATTGATAGGATATTCAAGATTAATAAGTGAAAAAGGTGAATTGCTAAATGTGTATTATAAGGCTGAACTAGATACAGTTGAAATAATAGATGATAAAGACTTAATGAAACAAGTAAAAGAAAAAATTGAAGATAAATTGTTAAGAGAAAATGATTATATTTTTATTGAAAAACCAAATGGAAATATAATTACATCTAATGGAAATATACCAAGTGAATTTTTTATGAAATATATGCATATATTATCATCAACACATAATAATAGAGTATATGAAGCATATACAATAGACGAACAAGGAGTAATAAAAAAATTTAATTACAATAATCAAGAATATACTGTTGGTATTCATTATGAAATTGTTTCATCATCTTTATTAATGTATATATTATTTGCTGCAACAATATTATTTGGATTTAATTTAATAATGGTAATATATATAACAAAATCAATAGATTCTGACCTAAAGAAGTTAACAGATGGAATGAAAAATATCATTAAAGAAAAAGATATAGTCGAAAGCCAAAAACTACCATTAACATCAAATGATATAATGGGAGAACTAGTGCAATCATTTAATGAGATTCAAAATATGACAAAACATAATATAGAACAAATACATAATAATCAAGAAGTACTTATGGAAAGAGAGCGTTTAGCTGCATTAGGACAATTAATTGGTGGAATTGCACATAATTTAAAAACACCTATAATGTCAATTGCTGGTGCAGTACAAGGTTTAGAAAACTTAATACATGAATATGATGAATCAATAGATGACCCTCTTGTAAACTCTCAGGACCATCATGATATTGCAAAAGATATGGAAGCATGGATTCCAAAAATAAAAGCATATTTAGAATATATGTCAGATATTATTACAACTGTAAAAGGTCAAGCAGTTGCTTTTGTAAACAATGAGAATGATTCTTTTACTGTTGGAGAACTTATAAAAAGAGTTAATATATTGATGAAACATGAACTAAAAAATGCTTATATTAATATGAATGTATTAATGAAAATAGATGAAAATCAAGAGTTAAAAGGAAATGTAAATAGCCTAGTACAAGTTGTAAACAATATGATTTCAAATGCTATACAAGCATATAATGGGAAACATGACCAAAATATAGAACTTGAAATTAATAAAAAGGGAAATGATGTTATATTTTCTATAACGGATTTTGCAGGAGGCCTACCAAAAGAAGTTCAAAATAAACTATTTAAAGAGATGGTAACAACAAAAGGTAAAAATGGAACAGGACTTGGATTATATATGTCATGCTCAAATATTAAAGCACATTTTGGAGGAGATATTACATATAAAACAGAAATAGGTAAAGGAACTACATTTAACATAATTATCCCTGTAAAAAAATAGACTAATATAAAAGAGATACTGAAATTTTAAACAGTATCTCTTTTTTGCAACTTTAATCTTGTTCAACTTCTTTAAATATATCATTTTCGAAGAATTCTGTAATAGTTACACCAAAACCTTCACAGATATGAAGTAAGGTATCTAACTTTAATAATTCGGTTCTTCCATTCATGAAAGCTGCCAAAGTTGACATTGGAACACCTGAGGCCTTAAATAATCCCCAAAGACTCATGTCTTTTTTCTCTTGATAGAATCTGATTCTATTTCGTATTGCATCAGATAAAGACATAAAAATCACTCCTTCACTATTGATATAGTTAAGTATAGCAAGAAAACTCTTAAGACTAGTGTATCCAAATAGAGTGATTATTATAAATAAAAAAAGATAGTTTAATCAATAATTAAAACTATCTTTTAAATAAACATATTCATAATTGTAAGGATAAGTGTAGAGAAAAATGCTTTGAAAGAAAATCTAAATCCACGTTTAACAAAAACTTCAACATCAGTGAGACGATTTTCACCAATTATAGTTAAAGCTACACAGGGTTCTTCAATTTCTTTGTATTCAGTTATAGCTGTTGACATATTGTCATTAGATTCAATACAACTATTTTTAATATTTTCTTCAGAAACTTCACTTAAAGTTTCATTATGTTGCAGCATTTCCATAAAATCCTCCATTAAAATTAGTATATCAATTCAATAAAAAAAAATCAAATAAAAGTCGAAATGTAATATAAAAGAAATATAAATGTAATAAAAATGAAATAGAACTATGTGATATACTCTATTTAAATATATTATATTAAGCAAATAGAGTGGTAAAATTCATACAAAATAAAAATATTGATAAAAAACTTGATTTTTGAATTACAAACTAATATAATTAATTGGAAATAAAAATTGAAATAATGTGGAGGGAGTATGTAAAATGAGAAAAGCGTTTCAATCCCAACTGAATGGAGAAAGAAAATATAAAATAATAGGTGTAGATGATGAAAATGGAATATTGGACTCATTGCGCGTACTTTTAGAAAACTCAAATCATGAATTTGTAGGAATAACAGATCCAGAAGAAGCGATTGAAAGAGTAAGACATGAACATTTTGATTTAATGCTATTAGACTTTATGATGACACCATTACATGGAGATGAAGTAGTAGAAGAAATAAGAAAATTTAATAAAGAATTATATATTTTACTATTAACAGGTCATAAAGATTTAGCACCACCACTAGAAACAATAAAAAGACTTGATATACAAGGATATTGCGAGAAAAGTGATAAGTTTGACCAACTACTTTTACTAATTGAATCTGGATTAAAATCTGTAAAACAAATGGACGAAATAAAAAAGATAAATGAAGAGCTTGAAGACTCAAAAGAACAATTAGAGCAAGCATATTTAGATATGGTACAGACTTTGAGATATACAGTAGAGGCAAAAGATACATATACAAGAGGACATTCAGACAGAGTATCAGAATATTCAGTATTAATAGGTGAAAAATTAGGATTATCTGAAGATGAAATAAAAATATTAAAAATAGGTGGACTATTTCATGATATTGGAAAAATAGGTATACCAGATAGCATTTTGCTAAAACCAGGAAAACTTACAGATGATGAATATTCAGAAATAAAAAATCATCCATCAATTGGTGCACATATTTTAGGCTCTGCAAAAGTGTTCAAAGACATTATTCCTATTGTAAAATATCATCATGAAAAATATGATGGTAATGGCTACCCATCAAAACTTAAAGGAGAAGAAATACCATATTTGGCAAGAATTGCTGCTGTTGCAGATACTTTTGATGCAATGACAAGTAGAAGAAGCTACAGAGGACCAATAGACATAGAATATGTAAAAGAAGAAATAAAAAGATGTGAAGGTACTCAATTTGACCCACAAATTGCAGAAGTATTCCTTGACATATTAAATAATGAATTTGATAAAATAAGAGAAATACAAGAAAAATATTAAAATTATTCACAAATAAAAAATACTATTAAAAAACATTACAAATTTTGGATAAGCTAAACTTTCGAAGAAATTATAACAAAAAACGATGAGCCTCTTTCAATTGGAAATCTAACATCCCTCATCGTTTTTTTAATAATTTCTAACTTCAATTTTAGATACACAAAATTTTTCATTAATTTTAATAGTATTTTTATTTGAAAATTTTTTATATTTTCATGCTTAGTCCTACTTTTTTACGCTCTTGATCAATTTTTATAACTTTAACTTTTATAACATCTCCAACAGAAACAACATCAGAAGGAGACTTTATAAAAGAATCACTCATTTCAGAAATATGTACAAGACCGTCATATTTAACACCAATATCAACGAAAGCACCAAAATCAATAACATTACGAACAGTACCAGTAAGAATCATACCTTCTGTCAAATCTTCAAATTTAAGAACATCACTACGAAGAACAGGTTTAGGCATATCTTCTCTTGGGTCACGACCAGGTTTAGAAAGTTCTTCTACAATATCTGATAAAGTCATTTCTCCAATTTCAAGTTGTTCAGCAGTTTTAACAATATCAACAGATTTTAATTTTTCACGCAAAGAATTTAAATTCTGCTTATCATTTAAATCTTCAACATTAAATCCAAGAAGTTCAAGCAATTTTTCAGTTTGTTTGTAACTTTCAGGGTGAACAGCTGTATTCTCTAATGGATTTGTACCATCTGGAATCCTAATAAATCCAGCACATTGCTCAAATGCAACTTTTCCTAATTTAGGAACTTTTAAAAGCTCTTTTCTTTCTTTTAATTTACCATTTTCATCTCTATATTTTACAATATTTTTTGCAATAGTATTGTTAATACCTGAAACATAAGATAGAAGAGAAGGAGTAGCAGTATTTACATCAACACCAACTTTATTAACACTATCTTCAACAACACCTGTTAAGCTTTCAGAAAGTTTCTTTTGATTTACATCATGTTGGTATTGACCAACACCAATTGCTTTAGGGTCAATTTTTACAAGTTCAGCAAGAGGGTCTTGTAGTCTACGAGCAATTGAAATTGCACCTCTTATTGATACATTTATATCAGGATATTCTTCTGTTGCAAGTTTTGATGCTGAGTATACAGAAGCACCAGCTTCACTTACAATAACATAACAGATATCATGTTGAACTTCTTTAATCAAATCTGAAATAAACATTTCAGATTCTCTTGATGCTGTACCATTTCCAATAGCAATCATATCAATGTGGTCTTTTTCTATTAAATTTAATAAAGTTTTCTTTGCACCATCAACATCATTTTGAGGAGCAGTAGGGTACACTGTTGCTGTATCTAAAACTTTTCCTGTTTCATCAATTACAGCAATTTTGCAACCAGTTCTATATGCTGGGTCAAATCCCATAACTGTTTTTCCTTTTATTGGAGCACCAAGTAATAATTGTTTTGCATTTTGTCCGAAAACTTTAATTGCTTTTTCTTCAGCCTTTTCAGATAAGTCTGAACGAATTTCTCTTTCTATAGATGGTTCAATTAGTCTCTTAAAAGCATCTAAAATAGTGCTTTCAAGCATTTCAGTAAACTGAGTTTTTCCTTTTATAATATCTTTTTGCATATAATATAAAATTTTCTCTTCTGGTTTTTCAATAGAGACTTTTAGAAAATCTTCTTTTTCTCCTCTGTTAATAGCCAAAATTCTGTGGCTTGGAAGTTTGCATGCAGATTCTGTAAAATCATAATACATTTCATAATTTGATTTTTCTTCTGGCTTAGTTGCTTTTGTAACAATATTACCTTCACGATAACAAACTTTTTTGATGTATTTTCTATATTTAGCATTATCTGAAATACTTTCAGCAATTATATCTAGTGCACCTTGAATTGCATCTTCAAAAGTGGCAACTACTTTATCCTTATTAGCTTTATCTTCTTCAGATAAATTGTCAATATTTATAAATTCCTTTGCGATTTCTTCTATAGAACGAGTTTCTTCTTGAGCTAAAATTATATCAGCCAATGGTTCTAATCCTTTAGCTTTTGCAACTGTTGCTCTTGTTTTTTTCTTTTGTTTAAAAGGTCTATATAAATCTTCAACCTCTGCAAGAGTTTCAGCAGATGCTATTGCAATTGTTAATTCATCTGTCAATTTTCCTTGTTCATCTATTGATTTTACAACTTCTTCTTTACGAGTTTCTAGATTTCTTAGGTAATTTAATCTTTCACCTAAATCTCTTAAAATTTCATCACTTAATCCACCAGTTACTTCTTTTCTGTAACGAGCAATAAATGGAATAGTATTTCCTTCATCTATTAATTTTACTGCATTTTCTACTTGTATAGGTTTTACACCTAATTCTCCTGCAATTTTATTAGTTATTTTATCCATGTTAAATTCCTTTCAATATTAAACTTATCAAATTATATATTCATTTTTCAAAAAAATCAAGTTTTAAATTATTGACAAAAAAACACATAAAATTTATAATACAATATGGTTGAAAAATGATAAAAAATTGCAATATGGTAAATAATAAAAAATGGAGGTAATAAATATGGATTTTGAACAATGGAATGGTTTTGAAAAAGGGGAATGGAAAAGACAAATAAATGTAAGAAACTTCATACAAAAAAATTACACACCATATACAGGAGATTCAAGTTTCTTAACAGGAACAACAGAAAAAACAAAAAAATTATGGGATGAAGTATTAGAATTATATAAGAAAGAACATGATGCTCAAGGTGGAGTATTAGATATAGATGCAAAAACAATATCAACAGTATCAGCACATGAAGCCGGATATATAGATAGAGATTTAGAAGAAATTGTTGGACTACAAACAGATGCACCATTAAAAAGAGCAATAATGCCATTTGGTGGAATAAGAATTGTAGAAAAATCATGTGAAGCATATGGAAGACAAGTTGATCCAGAAACAGACATGATTTTCCATACAGCAAGAAAAACACATAATGATGGAGTATTTGATGTATACACACCAGATATAAGAGCAGCAAGAAGTTCTCACTTAATTACAGGACTTCCAGATGGATATGGAAGAGGAAGAATAATTGGAGATTACAGAAGAGTTGCACTTTATGGTGTAGATGCATTAATAGCAGAGAAAAAAGAAGAATTAGAAATATTAAATGTAGATGACTTTACAGAAAAAGTAATAAGAGAAAGAGAAGAAATATCTGAACAAATAAAAGCACTTAACCAATTAAAAGTAATGGCAGGAAAATACGGATTTGATATATCAAGACCAGCAGGAAATGCAAAAGAAGCAATACAATGGTTATATTTTGGATATTTAGGATCTGTAAAAGACCAAAATGGTGCTGCAATGAGTATTGGTAGAACATCAACATTCTTAGATATATATATAGAAAGAGATTTAAGAAATGGAACATTAACAGAAGAACAAGCTCAAGAATTAATGGATCATTTTGTAATGAAACTAAGATTAGTTAGATTTTTAAGAACACCAGAATATAATGAATTATTCAGTGGGGATCCAGTATGGGTAACAGAAAGTATTGGAGGAATGGGAATAGATGGTAGAACATTAGTAACTAAAAACTCATTCAGAGTATTACACACACTAGAAAATTTAGGACCAGCTCCAGAACCAAATTTAACAGTATTATGGTCAACAAGATTACCAGAAGGATTTAAAAGATATACAGCAAACTTATCAATAAAAACATCATCAATACAATATGAAAATGATGATGTAATGAGAGCAACACTTGGAGACGACTATGGAATAGCATGTTGTGTATCACCTATGAAGATAGGAAAACAAATGCAATTCTTTGGAGCAAGAGCAAATTTAGCAAAAACATTATTATATGCAATAAATGGTGGTAGAGATGAAAAGAGTGGAAAACAAGTAACACCAAAATTTGCACCAATCACATCAGAATATTTAAACTATGATGAAGTAATAGAAAAATTTGACCAAATGATGGACTATGTTGCAAAAATATATATAAAAGCATTAAATGCAATACACTATATGCATGACAAATACTCATATGAAGCAATAGAAATGGCTTTACATGACAAGGACATAATAAGAACAATGGCATGTGGAGTAGCAGGTTTATCTGTAGTAGCAGACTCACTTTCAGCAATAAAATATGCAAAAGTAAAAGTAATAAGAGATGAAACAGGACTAGCAGTTGACTATCAAGTAGAAGGAGAATATCCTCAATTTGGTAATGATGATGATAGAGTTGATACAATAGCTGTAGAAGTTGTTAGAAGATTCTTAAATAAATTAAAGAAACATCCAACATACAGAGATTCAAAACACACATTATCAATACTAACAATAACATCAAATGTAGTATATGGAAAAGCAACAGGAAATACACCAGACGGAAGAAGAGCAGGAGCACCATTTGGACCTGGGGCAAACCCATTACATGGAAGGGATGTAAATGGAGCATTAGCAGTAATGAACTCAATAGCGAAATTACCATTTGAAGATTCAGAAGATGGAATATCATTTACATTTGCTATAACACCATCAACATTAGGACAAGACGAAGAAACAAAAGTAAATAACTTAGTAAGTATGCTAGATGGATATTTTGCACAAACAGGACATCATATTAATGTAAATGTATTTGATAGAGCTTTATTAGAAGATGCAATGGAACATCCAGAAAAATATCCTCAACTTACAATTAGAGTTTCGGGATATGCAGTACACTTTACAAAATTAACAAGAGAACAACAATTGGATGTTATAAATAGAACAATTCATGAGAGAATATAATTACCAGTAGGGACACTCATTAATGGTAAAAATTTTTACCACTGGGGACACCCATTGACTATTGGAGGACGGGATGGAAAAAGATTTAAAATATTATGCGAAAGTTCATTCGACAGAAAGTTTTGGAACAGTTGATGGACCTGGAATAAGATTTGTATTATTTTTGCAAGGATGCCATTTGCAATGTAAGTATTGTCATAACAGAGACACATGGGATATTAATGGTGGACAATATAAATCTGTAGATGATATTTTGGAAAAAATAAAAAGATATAAAAACTATATGATGTTATCAGGCGGAGGAGTAACTGTAACAGGGGGAGAACCCTTGTTACAAGTTAAATTTTTAATAGAATTATTTAAGAAACTAAAAGAAGAAAAATTTCATACATGTATTGATACTTCTGGAATGGTGGCAACTACAGATGACATAAAAGAAGTTTTAAAGTATACGGATTTAGTGTTATTAGATATAAAACATATAGATGATGAAAAATGTAAAAAATTAGTTGGAGTTTCAAATAAAAGAGAATTAGAATTTGCAAGGTATTTAAGCGAAAATAATATAAAAATGTGGATTCGCCAAGTTCTTGTGCCAGGATACACTGATGATGAACAAGATTTACTTAAATTAAAAGAATTTATAAAATCTTTAAATACTGTTGAAAAAATTCAAATTTTACCTTATCACAGTATGGGCAAATATAAATGGGAGAAACTTGGTGTAAAATATGAACTTGAAAATGTTAGAGAAGCAAATCAAGATGATGTTAATAGAGCGAAAAAGATATTAGGAATTTAATATACAAAGTTTCTAAAAAGAAACGAAACACAAAGTATTTACTTTTTTTGATAATTAGTGTATAATTTAACTTAGCTTTTAGCTAAAAAAACTATTTTTAACAGGAGGAACTGTAATGACAGAATTAAAAACACGGAGCGAAAAACATGCAGAAGAGATAGGAAATTTTTTGGAATCAAATTCAAATGTTATGGTATTATTGTTGTATGGCAATGAAATAAAAAAACTGGAAAAAAGATTTCCAATACTCATTACTAAAGGAGAGCAATACGGTGACCTGCATAATTGTTTCATATATAAGAAACATATTGAATAGTTTGAAAGAGACTGCATTGCAGTCTCTCTTAATTTATTAATAAAATTTTAATAAAGTACTACTAATTTTAATAAAAGTGTGATAGAATAACAACGAAATAAACAGGGCATATAATAAGTAAAGTTAAAAAAGAAAGGATTGATAACTAAATGTCAGAGACAAAGTATAAAAGAGTACTTCTAAAGTTAAGTGGAGAAGCATTAGCAGGAGGACAAAAAACAGGAGTAAATGCAGATGTAATAGGAAAAATATGTGACAAAATTAAAGAAGTAGTAGAAATGGGAGTTCAAGTTGCAATAGTAGTAGGGGGAGGAAACTTCTGGAGAGGTAGACAAGGAATGCAGATGGAAAGAACAACAGCAGACTATATGGGAATGCTTGCAACAGCAATGAATGGATTAGCACTTCAAGATGCATTAGAGGTAAGAGGAATACATTCAAGAGTACAAACAGCAATAGAAATGAGAGAAATTGCTGAACCATATATACAAAGAAAAGCGGAAAAACATTTAAAAAGAGGGAGAGTAGTTATATTCGCATGTGGGACAGGGCATCCATATTTTACAACTGATACTGCAGCTGTATTAAGAGCAACAGAGATAAAAGCTGATATAATATTACTAGGAAAAGCAATAGATGCTGTATATTCAGCAGATCCTAAAATTGAAAAAGATGCAATAAGATTTGAAGAAATATCATATTTAGATGTATTAAATAAAGATTTGAAAGTAATGGACTCAACAGCAACAGCAATGTGCAGAGATAATAATATACCATTATTAGTATTTGGAATAGCAGATCCAGAGAATATAGTTAGAGCCGTTAAAGGTGAAAAAATAGGAACAATAGTATCTTAGTAAAAAAGAAAGGAAAGGTAACGAAAATGGATTATACAAATTTAAAAGAAAGAATGGAAAAATCAATTGGTTCATACCAAGAAAAATTGTCAGAAATAAGAGCAGGGAGAGCAAATCCAGCAATATTGAATAAAGTTAAAGTAGATTATTATGGAACACCAACACCAATAAATCAAATGGCTGGTATTTCAGTTCCAGAGGCAAGGATGATAGTAATACAACCATGGGATATGAGTGTATTAAAAGATATAGAAAAAGCAATTTTAGCATCAGACATAGGAATCAATCCAAATAATGATGGAAAAGTAATAAGACTAGCTTTTCCTGAATTAAATGAAGAGAGAAGAAAAGAATTAGTAAAAGAAGTGAAAAAAATAGCTGAAGAAGCAAAAGTAGCAATAAGAGCAATTAGAAGAGACGGAATTGATGAAGCAAAGGCAAAACAAAAAAATAGTGAAATAACAGAAGATGAATTAAAAGTAGCAGAAACAGAAATTCAAAAAATAACAGATAAAAATATAGAAGAAATCGATAAAATACTTGCAAACAAAGAAAACGAAATCATGAGTGTATAAAAGATTGGAGTAAAAATGGAATTTAACAAAGAAAATATGCCAAAACATATAGCAATAATAATGGACGGAAATAGAAGATGGGCAAGAGCACAAGGAAAACCAGCAAGTTTTGGACATAAAGCAGGAGCAAAGACACTAGAAAAAATAGTAAGATATGCAAATAAAATTGGTTTAGAATATATAACAGTATATGCATTTTCAACTGAAAACTGGAAAAGAGCAGAAGAAGAAGTAAATGCACTTATGATGCTATTACAAAGTTATTTAGATGATTATAGTAAAAGGGCTGATTCAGAAAATATTAAAGTAAAAGTTTTAGGAGATATTACGGCACTTTCACAGGGAATGCAAAAAAGTATTATAAAATGTATGGAAAGAACCAAAAACAATACAGGAGTAACATTTAATATAGCATTAAATTATGGTGGAAGAGACGAGATTGTAAAAGCAGTTCAAAATATTGCGACTCAAGTAAAAAACAAGCAGTTAAAAATAGAAGAAATTAATGAAGAAACAATTTCAGATAATTTATATACAATTGGTCAACCTGACCCAGATTTAGTTATAAGAACAAGTGGAGAACAGCGCTTAAGCAACTTTTTGCCATGGCAAGTGGTATATTCAGAATTTTTATTTATAGATAAAAACTGGCCAGAATTTACTGAACAAGATTTAGATAATGCAATAATAGAATATCAAAAAAGAACAAGAAAATTTGGAGCAAATTAAAAAAGGGCATAAAGGTAAAGAAAAAGGAGAAAATATGGATATAAAAAGAGTAACATCAGCACTATTAGGATTTCCGTTAGTTGTAATAATATTAACATTTGGAAATAAATATGTAGTAGATATATTTTTATCATTTATAGCAATGTTAGGAATGCAAGAGTATTTTAATGCTGTATCAAAAGAAGCAAAACCTGTCAGATGGGTTGGATATGCAATATGCCTTTTAGTTGCATTGATTCACATAGTACCAGATAATTTAAATGTACAATTGCAAAGTGAAGTATTAATGTTAATAATACCAACAATATTGCTCATATTATTTTTACATATAATAATTACAAATATGAAAATAAATTTTAAAGATATAGCATATACACTTTTTGGAATAATATATGTTATTGGTTGCATAGTATTTTTAGCATTACTAAGAGGGATACCAAATGGCAGATTACTTATATGGTATGCTATAATTGCAGCATGGGGAACAGATATATTTGCATATTTAATTGGAAAAAAATTTGGAAAACATAAATTTAGTGAGGTAAGTCCAAAGAAATCAATAGAAGGATGTATCGCTGGAATTATAGGTGCAGTTGTAATTGCAATATTGTATACACTTGCTATAAATAGAATTTTTGATTTGCAATATTCATATTTGCTTGTTGTAATTGTAACTGCAGTATTAAGTATAATTGGGCAAGTTGGTGATTTCGCAGCATCTAGTATAAAAAGATATGTAAATATAAAAGACTATAGTAATCTGATACCAGGGCATGGAGGTATGCTAGATAGAATTGACAGTTTGATGTTTCTTGCACCATTTGCTTATGTATTGCTTATGATAGCTTTATAGGAGGAAAAATTATTGAGTTTTATAGTAAATGCAATAAAAATAATATTTTTATTAGGATTTTTAATTATTATACACGAAGGAGGCCATTGCATTGTAGCCAAACTTTGCAAAGTTAAAGTAAATGAATTTTCAATTGGTTTTGGAAAAACAATTTGGCAAAAACAAGGAAAAGAAACAAAATATTCAATAAGAATGATACCTCTTGGCGGTTTTTGCAGTATGGAAGGTGAAACAGAAGAATCTGATGAAAAAGGTTCGTTTTCTAAAGCTAGTGTATGGAAAAGGATTGCTATTGTTGTTGCTGGTGCAGCAGTAAATATACTTTTTGGAATATTAGTATATTTTATATTAATATCAACAGTTGGAATACAATTTGCAGATCCTACTAAAGATACATTTTCTAATAGAATTTATTATGGAGCAAGAGGCACTGGAGAATTTATATTAACAATATTTGATAGTCTAAAAATGCTAATTACAGGTGGAATTCAAACAGATCAAATGGTAGGAATTGTAGGGATTTCAGAAGTAGTAGTAAAAACAAATGGAATTATAAATTACCTACATCTATTATCTGTAATATCAGTGTCACTTGGAGTAACTAATCTATTACCAATTCCTGCTCTGGATGGTGGAAAAATATTAATTTTGTTAATAGAGATAATTAGAAGAAAACCTATGAAATTAGAGACTGAGGCTAAAATTCAATTATTGGGATTTTCAATTTTAATGGCTTTAACAATATTTGTGACTTATAATGATATATTAAGAATCGGTGCAGGTTCTTAATATATTTTTTAAATTAAGAATATATATAAATGATAAGAAAGTAATATATAATTTTGCCGTTTAACTGCGGACGCGTTGCTATTTTAAATTTGTTTGCAACAAATTTAAAACACCTTGTTAAACTTTAAAATTATATATTATTTTCTTATTAAAATTTTAAAAATTTCGTAATAGGCCAAGAAATGTAATAAAAAGCTTCTATTTCAAGTTTTTCTTATAATATTTCAATAAACCATTATCTTGTAACATTTGCAGTATTTAAAAATATCAAGAAACCTTGCTATTTTTGGCAATATGTAGTAAAATATGTAAGTATAAAAATAAAAATCAGCACATATAGGGGGAGTGCAATATGTATAGAACACATAATTTAGGAGAATTAAACATAAAAAATGTAGGAGAAGAAGTAGAATTATCAGGTTGGATACAAAAAATTCGTAATCTTGGAGGAATGATATTTATAGATTTGAGGGATCAATTTGGTATAACACAAATAGTAATTAATGAGTCTGAACTACAAGAACAAGCAAAAGAATTCACAACAGAAAGTTGTATTCACATTTGTGGTAAAGTTGTGGAAAGAAGTAGTAAAAATCTTAAAATGGCGACAGGAGAAATAGAGGTAGTTGCAAATAAGATAGAAGTACTTGGTAAGTGTAAAAATATATTACCATTTGAAGTAAATACAGAACAAGAAGTAAGAGAAGATCTAAGACTTGAATATAGATTTTTAGATTTAAGAAATCAAAGATTACATGATATAATATTACTTCGTTCAAAAATTTTAAAAACATTAAGAGATAAAATGGATGAATTAGGATTTGCAGAAATTCAAACTCCAATACTAGCAAATTCATCACCAGAAGGAGCAAGAGATTTTTTAGTTCCAAGTAGATTACATCCAGGAGAATTCTATGCACTACCACAAGCACCACAACAATTCAAACAATTGTTAATGGTAGGAGGATTTGATAAATACTTCCAAATAGCACCATGTTTTAGAGATGAAGATCCAAGAGCAGATAGAGCACCAGGAGAATTTTATCAATTAGATTTTGAAATGAGTTTTGCAACACAAGAAGATGTATTTAAAATAATAGAAGAAGTAGTACCATATACATTTAAAAAATTTACAAAATGGAAAGTAGATGATGGTCCATTTATACGCATACCATATTTAGAAGCAATGGAAAAATACGGGATAGATAAACCAGACTTACGAAATCCATTAATAATTCAAGATGCAACAATAGTATTTGAAAATACAGAATTTAATGCATTTAAAAATAAAACTGTAAAAATTATTGTAGTACCAAATGGAGCAGAACAAGGAAGAAAATTCTTTGATAAAATGACAGAATTTGCTACAACAGATGATGTTGGAGCAAAAGGTTTAGCTTGGACAAAATTCGAAAAAGATGGAGCTATTCAAGGTGGAATTGCTAAATTTATAACAGAAGAAGCTAAATCAAAATTAGAAAAAGATTATGGATTAAAACCAGGAGATAGTATATTCTTTATTGCAGATGAATTCCATAAAGCACAAAAAATAGCTGGACTTATAAGAATTGAATTGGGAAAAAGATTAGATTTAATAGAAAAAAATGTATATAAATTCTGTTTTATAGTAGATTTCCCAATGTACGAATTATCAGATGAAGGAACAATAGATTTTTGCCATAATCCATTTTCAATGCCACAAGGTGGACTAGAAGCATTGGAAATAATGAATCCACTTGACATATTAGCGTATCAATATGATTTAGTATGTAACGGATATGAAATGGCATCAGGAGCAGTAAGAAATCATAATCCAGAAATAATGGTTAAAGCATTTGAAATTGCAGGATATACAGAAGATGATGTAAAAAATAGATTTGGAGCACTATATAATGCATTCCAATATGGTACACCACCACATGCAGGTGCTGCACCAGGAGTAGATAGAATGGTAATGTTAATAGCAAATTCTACAAATATTAGAGAAGTTATAGCGTTTCCTAAAAATAAAAAAGCAAGAGATTTGCTTATGAGGGCACCATCGACTGTTACACAACAACAATTAGATGATGTACATATTCAATTAAAAAAATAATTAATTAAGAGCAAACTAGAGACGATTCTTGTTTGCCTTTTTAATATGAATTACATTTTAATATATAAGGACTATAGCTTTTCATTACATTCCTCGATTCATTACGAAGCTTAAGAAATTCTAACTAATTTTTTGGCACCCTTCCACTCTCGTGAACTCTTTCCAAAAAATTAATAATAATTTCTAAAGCTTCTTTAATCATATTCGTCATTTCATTTAAAGTTATAGTCCTTATATATTAAATAAATCTAAAATAAAAAGGTAAAATAAATGCCTTTTATTAATTTTCATGATTTAAAGTAGGATATAATCCTAATGAAATGACACCTAAAAATAATTATATATGTAGTATATTAAATTTTTTAAAAAATATGTACAAATTTGAAAAAATGTTATAATATAAAAGCATAAAGAATGGAGTAGTTATGAAAAAATATAGATTAGAAATTATAGTATTTTTGAGTGGTGCAATAGGAATGGGACTTGAATTAATAGCTGCAAGAGTATTGTCACCATATGTAGGAAGTTCAAATATTGTATGGACAAGTATAATAGGAATAATATTAGCAAGTATGAGCATAGGATATTGGATAGGAGGAAGAAAAGCTGACAAAGATGCAAATATAGATAAATTATCTAATATCTTACTTTTAGCAGCAATATTTACAAGTGCTATTCCATTATTAGAGACAATTATAGTAAAAGTGTTAGCAGGTATGATACCAAATTTAATTATTGCAGCAATATTATGTGCAATAATAGTATTTTCAATTCCAAGTTTTATATTAGCAATGATTTCACCATTTGCAGTAAAAATAAAAAGCAAAGAAGATAATGAAATAGGTTCACTATCGGGTAGAATTTCATCACTTTCAACAATAGGAAGTATAGTTGGAACATTTTTAATGGGATTTATATTAATTCCCAATATAGGTGTAACAAATATAAACATTGGTATGACAGTATTACTTGTTTTAATGTCTTTTATTGCAAGAGAAAAAATTGACAAGAAATTTATATATACAAATATTTTATTAATATGTATAATTTTAATATTAATAATTTTAGGAAAATGGCTTTTTAAATTAAGTAATCCTGATATAATATTAGACACAGATTCTCAATACAGCAGAATTTGGGTGAAGCAAATTCAAACTCAAAAGGCAAATTATAAAACATTACAAGTAGATACAGGACTAGAATCTTATATAAATCAAGAAACTGGGGAAATGGGAGCAAAATATTTAAGGTATTATGATTTATTTGAATATTTTAATAAAGAAGCAAAAAATACATTATTAATAGGTGGAGCAGCATATACTTATCCTATACATTATTTACAAAAATATGAGGATAAGAAAATTGATGTAGTAGAAATAGACAATAAAATGACTCAAATAGCAATAGAACAATTTGGGTTAAATATTAATGATTCTCGTTTAAAAGTACTTAATCAAGATGGAAGAAGTTATTTAAACTATAGTAAAAATAAATATGATACAATTTTAATTGATGCATTTAAAGGACTAAATGTACCATTTGAACTAACAACTTATGAAGCATTAGTAAATGCAAGAAATATGTTAAATGAAAATGGAATAGTTATTACAAATATTATTGATTCAATAGAAGGAAAAAATTCGAATTTTATACAATATGAATATGTGACATACAAAGCTGTATTTGATGATGTTAAAATATTTATGGTAGCTAATAAAGATAGAACAGATAGACAAAATTTAATTCTTATGGGAATTAAAGGAAAACCACAAATAGATAGTACAAAAACATCAGAATATTTACAATATCTTGATATGGAAGTAACAGAATTTAAAACTGATAAAAATTTAGTAACTGATGATTTTGCACCAATTGGAAGTTAAAATGTTAATTATTGTAAAAAATGTGCCTAAAATATTGACTATTATATAAAAATATGATAAAATATATTCGTATTTTATAAAAAGAGAGGTGTATCCTATTACAAAATAGGAAATTTATATGGGAAAAATAATAGATTTAATAAAAAATTTTATAGAACCAAGAAATCAACAAACATTTGATGAACTTGCTGTAGCTTCAGAAATTAGTGAAAAAGAATTAAAGCAATTGAAAAGTACAATGGAAGGAATTGATTGGAAATCATTCTCAAGAGAAGATGAAGAAAAGATCTCAAAGAAAAAACAAAGAACAACAAAAACAGTATTAAATAAAGATGAAATAAATATTCATAAAGAATCAAAATCAAAAAGAGATAAAGATGTTGATATGGAAATAGAAAAATAGAGAAATCATTTTATGATAGCTCTATTTTTTTGTAATTAAAAAATCAACAAAATTCTTCAAAAAAACTAAAAAAATTTGTAAAATATATTTACAATTTGAAATATTTTGTATACAATATACTAAGTTGAACTAAAACGAAAGAAAATGGAACTTAAGAAAGGGGTAAATCAATGAAAATATTGATGCTAACATGGGAATATCCACCAAGAGTTGTTGGCGGAATAGCTAGAGTGGTATATGACTTATCACATAGGCTTATAAAAGATGGTCACGAAGTAACTGTAGTAACATACAGAGAAGGGGGAGCATCTTATTTTGAAGATGACAAAGGAGTAAAAGTATACAGAATTGATAATTATATGATAAATCCAAACAATTTTATAGATTGGATTATGCAAATGAATTTTAATATGGTTACAAAAGTAAATCAAATAATAGCTGAACAAGGTGGATTTGATGTAATACATGCACATGATTGGTTAGTAGCAAATGCTGCAAAATCAATTAAAAACTCATATAATATTCCAATTGTGGCAACAATACATGCAACAGAAGCTGGAAGAAACAGCGGAATACATGATGAAACCCAAAGATATATAAATGATACAGAATGGATGCTTACATATGAAGCAACAGAAGTAATAGTAAACAGTAACTATATGAAAGGTGAAATTCAAAGGTTATTTGGTTTGCCATTTGAAAAAATAAATGTAGTAGCAAATGGAGTAAACTTAAATAAATTTTCAGGAATGGATAGAGACTATGCGTTTAGAAGAAGATATGCAATGGATAATGAAAAAATAATTTTATTTATGGGAAGGCTTGTTTATGAAAAAGGAATTCAACATTTAATTGCTGCAATGCCAAAAGTTCTAGCAGGATATCATGATGCTAAATTAATAATAGCGGGAAAAGGCGGAATGATAGATGAATTAAGGGCAGAAGCAGACAGCTTAGGACTAGGAGATAAAATATATTTTGCAGGATATTTAGGGGGAAAAGATGTAGAAAAGATGTACAAAGCAGCAGATATATCTGTATTTCCAAGCACATATGAGCCATTTGGAATAGTAGCATTAGAAGGAATGCTAGCTGAAAGACCAATAGTAGTATCAGATGCAGGTGGACTAGGAGAGATAGTTGAACACAGAGAAACTGGAATGAAGAGTTATTGTGGAAATCCAAACTCAATAGCAGATTCAATATTAGAATTATTATATAATCCAGAATTATGTGCAAATATTGTAAAAAAAGCAAAAGCAAAAGTAAAAAACAATTATAATTGGGCAAAAATAGCACAAGATACACACTTTACATATCAAAAAGCAATATGTGAGACAATGGCAGAAAGACAAAGAAAACAATTAGAACAAGAAAAAGCACAAAAAACAAAAAAAGCAAAAGGCACAGAAAAAGAGATTACAAACTTATTATCTTTCAGAAAACGCCAAGCTTATGCATAATATAAATTTTAAGCTGCATAACAAATATGCAGCTATTTTGATAGAAAGGAATGAAAAAAATGAATGTATATGATACTGCAAACCAATTAGCACAAGAAATACAACAATCAGAGGAATATGTAACATATAAAATGGCAAAGGAAGCAATAAATTTAAATTATGAGTTAAAAAACAAAATAGATGAATTTGAAAAAGCAAGATATGAAACTCAAATAGTTGCAATACAAACAGGAAAAGATGACGAAAATAAAATGAAATATGTCCAAGAATTGTATGGAGAACTAATACAAAATCAAGAAGCTAGCAAATATTTTGATGCAGAAATGAAATTTAATATATTAATTACAGACATAAATAAAATAATAGGAAATGCAATACAAAATTTAATAAAATAATAATGAATTGATTTTTAATGTAATTAGGGACATTTATAAAAAATTTATAATGAAAGGAATAAAAATGGAACTAATTATAATAATTATAGCAATAATAGCTATTTTAATAATATATTCAATGATGAAAATGAATATTAAAGAAATGAAAGAAATTGCACTAGAACCTGAATTAAATAAAATAGCACAAAAATATCCTGAAAATACTGAAATAGCAAAATCAATATTAGAAAAATTGGAAAATAGAACGACGAAAATAAAAGAAAATGAAAATTCAGAAGCAACATTATATATAGCAATACAAGATAAAATCCTAATAGGAAATACGCATAATAGTTATACTAGAATACAAACAATAGCACATGAGTGTTTACATTCAATACAAAATAGAAAAATGTTGATTTTCAATTTTATATATTCTAATATATATTTTGCATTTTTTGTTACTATATGTGCTTTAGTAATATTAAGAAAATTACCGAATGAAACTATGTATTCAAACATATTTTTAATTTTAAGTTTTATATATTATGTGGTTAGAGTGTTCTTAGAAAATGATGCTATGATAAAAGCACAATATTTAGCTAAAGAATATATGGAAGGACAAGGATGTGCCACTGAAGATGAAATAGAAAAAGTTGTTTATGGTTTTGAACAATTGAATAGAGGGTGTATAAAAGGTACAAATTGTAGCTTGTTTGCAAATATAATGATAAAACTTGTGTTTTTTAATGCTTTAGCATTGATTTTTTAGGATATGTGTGGTAAAATATTCAAGTGTAAATAAAACCGTTAGGAGGAATACTAAATGCAAGTAGTAAAAATAATATTAATAGTAGTAGATTTAATAATATGTTTGGCTTTAACAATATTAGCAATGATACAATCAAAAGATGATGCTGGCTTATCATCAACAATAACAGGTTCTTCTACAAATAATTTCTTTGAAAAGAATAAAGGAAGAACAAAAGAAGGAATGCAAAAAAAATGGACAATTATTTTAGGAATAGCATTTGTATTTGTTACAATTGCACTTTCAATAATATACATAGCATAATATAGGCAGTTTATACAAACTGTCTTTTTTAACTAACTTTGTGTTTGGAGGGAGGAATGGGACTAAAAATGAAAAAAGAAATCAAAGTAGGGAATTATCGAAAAAATCAAAAAGGATTTGGATTTGTAAAATTAGAAAATCAAGAAGATGAAATATATATTGCAAAAGAAAATTCTTTAAATGCTTTAAATGGAGATATTGTTAGTATTGAAATAATAAAAAACAAGGAAGCAGACAAAAAAGAAGAAGGAAAAATCATAAAAATAATTAGACATGAAAAAAATACAGTAGTTGGAACATTTCAAAAAAATCGAAACTTCGGATTTGTAGTACCTGATGACAAAAATTTTGGAACAGATATATTTATTTCAAAAGATAATTGGGGAAAAGCAAGAAATAGACACAAAGTTTTAGTACAAATAACAAAATATCCAGAGAAAGGAAAAAATGCAGAGGGCAAGATAATTGAAGTTCTTGGAGGAGTTAATGAAGCAGGAGTTGATATGCTTTCATTAATTAAACAATATGAACTTCCATATGAATTTCCGGAAGAAGTTGTAAATGAAGCCAAGGCATTTGGTACAATGATAGATGAGAAAAACCTTCAAAATCGAAAGGATTTGCGAAACGATATAATTTTCACAATTGATGGAGAAGACGCGAAGGACTTGGATGATGCAATACATGTAGAAAAATTATCAAATGGGAATTATAAATTAGATGTACACATTGCAGATGTAAGCCATTATGTAAGAGAAAAGACAGAACTTGATAGAGAAGCATATTTAAGAGGTACAAGTATCTATATGCTAGGGAGAGTTATTCCAATGTTACCAAGAGAATTATCAAATGGAATATGTAGTCTAAATGCAGGGGAAGACAGATATACACTTTCATGTTCAATGGAAATAACACCAAATGCAAAAATAATTGATTCTGATATATATAAAGCTGTTATAAGAGTAACTGAAAGAATGTCATATACAGATGTACAAAAAATATTAGATAAATCAGATAATGAAGTACTAAAAAGATATGAAAAATATATTAAACATTTTGAATTAATGGCAGAACTTGCAACAATATTAAAAGAAAAAAGAAAAGAAAATGGATATTTAAATTTAGAAATACCAGAAAGTAAAATAATCCTTGATGAAAATGGTTTTACAATAGATGTAAAAAAATATGAAACTTATTTTGCAAATGAAATAATAGAACAATTTATGCTTATTGCAAATGAAACAGTAGCAGAAAAATTTTATTGGTTACAAGCTCCATTCATATATAGAAATCATGAAGCACCTGATTTAGATAAAATAAAAGAATTAAATAAAATATTATTTAATTTTGGATATAAAATAAAAGTATCAAAAGAGGAGATTGTTTATCCAAATGAATTTGCAAAAATTCTAGAAGATGTAAGAGGAAAAGATGAAGAAAAGGTAGTTTCTAATATCATATTAAGAACTCTTAGAGTAGCAAAATATGAAGCAGAAAATAAAGGGCACTTTGGAATTGCAAGTAAATATTATTGCCATTTTACATCACCAATAAGAAGATATCCAGATTTATTTATACATAGAATAATTTCAAAATATCTTGAAAGTAATTATATGGTAAATGAATTTTGGATAAAAAAATATGAGAAAAGAGCAGAAAAAAGAGCTGAAAATTGTTCTGAAAGAGAAAGAACTGCAACAAAAGTTGAAAGAGAGGCAGAAGACATTAAAAAAGCTGAATTTATGGAAAATAAGATTGGAGAAAAATACGAAGGAATTGTATCATCAGTTACTAATTTTGGAATATATGTTGAACTTGAAAATACTGTGGAAGGCTTGATTAGATATGAAACATTAGGTGATGAATACTTTATTTATAATGAAGAGCGTAGAGAAGCTATTGGAGAAATTTCTCATAAAGTTTACAAAATAGGGGATAAAGTAAAAATTAAAGTTGTAGAGGCAAACAAATTGTTGAGAAAAATTGATTTTGTAATTGACAAAGATGTTTAAATGTAATATAATAAATGTCCGTGAGGAAAATGGAAACGCACATTATCAAAGGATAATGACTAACGAACAACACACTTAAAAAATGTGTTGTTTTTTGTGCCTGAAAGTTAAAATAAAAGAAAGGAGAAAAGAAATGGAAGTAAATTTAGGAACAGAAAAAATAGGAAAATTACTAAGAAAATTTGCAATACCATGTATAATATCAATGGTAGTAAATGCGTTATACAACATAGTAGACCAAATATTTATTGGGTGGGGAGTTGGATATTTAGGAAATGGAGCAACAAATATAGTATTCCCAATAACAGTAATATGTTTATCATTTGCATTAATGCTTGGTGATGGAACATCAGCATATTTAAGTTTAAAATTAGGAGAAAAAAAGCAAAAAGAAGCAGAAAAAGGTGTAGGAAGTGGAATTACAACAGGTGCAATAATATCAGTAGCTTTATGTGCAATAGTATTAATATTTTTACCACAATTACTTAATTTATTTGGATGTACAGATGCATTAAGAGAATATGCACTAAAATATGGTGGAGTAATTGCAATAGGAATACCATTTATGATGATAGGAACAACATTAAACTCTATAATCAGAGCAGATGGTTCACCTAAATATTCAATGATTTCAATGGTAGCAGGAGCAGTATTAAATATAATTTTAGATCCAATCTTTATATTTGATTGGGGACTAAATATGGGAGTACAAGGAGCAGCACTTGCAACTATTATAAGTCAATTTGTAACATTTGTATTTAATGTAGCATATATAAAAAGATTTAAAACAATAAAATTAACAAAAGAATCATTTAAGCCAGACTTTAAAGTTGCATCAACGGTTGCTAAATTTGGAATATCATCATTTATAACACAAATGGCAGTTGTAGTTGTAATAACAGTACAAAATACAATATTTAAACAATGTGGAGAACTAAGTAGATTTGGAGCAGATATTCCAATAACAGTGCTTGGAATAGTAATGAAAATTAATCAAATTTTAAGTAGTATAATAATAGGAATAGCTGTTGGAAGTCAACCTATAATAGGATTTAACTATGGTGCAAGAAAATTTGATAGAGTAAAACAAACAATAAAAATAGTATTAGGACTAAGTGTTACAGTATCAATAACAGCATTTATTTTATTCCAAACTATACCAGAAAAATTAATTGGAATATTTGGCTCAGGTGATGAATTATATAATGAATTTGCTTGTATAACATTTAGACAATTTTTAATGTTAACAATATTTAATGGAGTACAAATAGCATCAGGAATATTTTTCCAAGCAATAGGAAAACCAAGCAAATCAGCATTTTTAACATTATCAAGACAAATATTATTTTTCACACCAGCTGCAATAATATTAGCTAAATTTTATAATGTAATGGGAGTTATTTATGCAGGACCTGTATCAGATGGATTGGCATTTTGTATAGCTGCAGTACTATTAGTAAAAGAAATTAAAAATCTTGATAAACAATCTAATGAAAGTTATGTAATTAGTGAGGATGTAAAAGTTCAAAAAGAATCAAGAAATGTAATAATCACAGTAGCAAGAGAATATGGTTCTGGTGGAAGATATGTTGCAAAATTACTTGCAGAAAAACTTGGACTAAGATTTTATGACAAAGATTTGATAAATATTATATCAGATGAAAGTGGTTTATCTGCTACATATATAGAACAAAATGAACAAAACATACATGGGAATTTACTTTCAAGTTTTAATACACAATATTATGATAATTTATCAAATGATGATAATTTATTTATAGCTGAAAGTAAAGCAATTAAAGAAATTGCTGATATAGGTTCATGTGTTATTGTTGGAAGATGTTCAAATTACATACTAAGAGATAATGCAAATGTAGTAAATATTTTCTTATATAGTGATGATGAAAGTAAAGTTCAAAGAGCAGTTAAATATTATGGACTAAACGAGAAAAATGCATTAAAAGAAATCAACAGAATTAATAAAAACAGAGAAAAACATTATCATTATTATACTCATGAAAATTGGAAAAATATCAACAATTATGATTTATGTATTAATGTTGATAAAATGGGTGTAGAGAAAACAGCAGAACTTATTGAAAGTTTTATAACTAATGAAAAAGTAGAATTAGCACAAAATTAGTGCTAATTCTATTTTTTAATAGAAAAAAACAAAAAAATCTTATTTGTTCTCAAAAAAAGAGGGAATTATGTAAAATTCGTCGAATAATATAATTATGTATTAATATGTGTAGGAGTGGAGGAAAATGGTACGATATAGTGATGAAATTATAGAAGAAGTAAGACAAAACAATGACATAGTAGATATAATATCACAATATGTACATTTAACTCGAAAAGGAAGAAACTACTTTGGACTATGCCCGTTTCATAATGAAAAATCACCATCATTTTCTGTATCACCAGACAGGCAAATATTTCATTGTTTTGGATGTGGTGTTGGAGGAAATGTATACACATTTTTAATGAAAATAGAAGGAATAACATTTCGAGAAGCCTTAGAACAACTAGCAGAAAGAGCTAACATACAATTACCAACATTAGAAAACAGTGCAGATACAGCAAGAGAAGAACTAAAATCAAAAGTATGTAAAGTAAATGAATTTACAGCAGAATTTTATCATCAAAATTTGTACAAGCCAGTAGCTAAAATAGCGCAAGAATATGTAAAAAAGAGAAGAATGAACAACGAAACTCTTGAAGCATATAAGATAGGGTATTCAGGAAAATTTGATGAATTATACAAAGCATTAAAAGCACAAGGATTTGGAGAAAAAGAAATATTAGAATCAGGGTTGGTAAATAAAAATGACAATGGAACATATATAGACAGATATAGGAACAGATTAATGTTCCCTATTTGTGATGCAAGGGGAAAAGTAATAGCATTTGGAGGAAGAGTATTAGATGACTCAAAACCTAAATATATCAATTCACCTGAAAATGTTGTATACAGCAAGGGAAGACATCTATTTGGACTAAATGTAGCAAAAAAAGATTCTGCAAAAAAAATACTAATAGTAGAAGGATATATGGATGTTATATCATTACATCAAAGAGGCATAACAAATGTAGTTGGAGCATTAGGAACGGCTCTAACAGAGCAACAAGGGTGGCTACTTAGAAGAACAACAGAACAGGTAATACTAGGGTTTGATGCAGATGGAGCAGGACAAACAGCAATTGCAAGATCAATGGAGACATTACAAAAAATGGGTTGTGATATGAGAGTATTGCAAATAGAAGGAGCAAAAGATCCAGATGAATTTATAGTAAAATTTGGAGAAGGAAGATTTAAGCTAGCTATTGATAATGCAATATCATTAGTGGAATTTAAAGTTAAAAATTTGAAAAAAGACTTTAATCTAGAAAATACAGGAGATAAAATAAAATTTTTAAACGAAATCGCAAAAATACTTTCAAAAGTAGAAAATACAATGGAAAGAGAAATATACATAGAAAAAATAGCAAAAGGATATAATATATCAAAAGAAGCAATATATGCTGAAGTAAATAAATTAATATATTCGGGGGCAAAAGAAGATAAACTATCACAAAATAAAAGTAGAGAAATACGCAGTGTAACAAGAGAACCAAAAAATAATGATAGCATTGATGAAGACTTGAGAAGAAGAGAAAATACGATAATAGCTTTATTATTAGATGCAAATACAAATATATTTAAAAAAATTAAAGAACACATAAAACCAGAAGATTTTAAAGATGAGACAAATCGAAAAATTGCAGAACAATTATATATTGAATTAGATAAGTCAGAAGTCAATATAAATAAACTTATAGATACTTTTGATGACGAAACACAAAACCATATAACAATGGTAATGGCAACAGATTATGAAATAGAAAATGTAGATAAAGCAGTTGATGATATTTTACTTAAATATGAAAGAGAAAGATTAGATAATCGAAAACAAGAAATTTTAAAACAATTAGAAATAGAACAAGATAATGAACAGAAAAAACAATTAGGTAAAGAGCTAAGTAATATAATTATTTCATTAGCTAAAATTAAGTAGGGGTGAATTTTTGTGGGGAATAAAAAAATTGAAGACCAAGTTGAAATAACTGATGTTGTAAAATCAGAAAAAAAGGCAACTTCAAAACTAGAAAAAAAAGAAAAATTAATAGCAGAAATAAAAAATCAAAAAAATTCTGAAAAGAATAATGAAGATGGAAAAGAAGAATTATCAGAAACAGAAAGAGTACAAAAAATAGTAAAAAAGGCCAAAGAAAATGGAAAAATGACCTATGGAGAGCTTGCAAAAGAACTTGAAAACACAAATCCAGAACAAATAGACAAAGTATTTGATGCATTTGAAGAAATGGGAGTAAATCTTTTAAATGATGACTTTGAAGAAGAACCAGACATAGAAGACTTAAAAGAAGTAGAAGATTTAAAATTAGACGAAATCACAGATACAAGTTATGAAGGAATAAGTGTAGATGACCCAGTAAGAATGTATTTAAGAGAAATAGGAAAAATACCATTATTATCTTATGAAAAAGAATTAGAATTAGCAAAAAGAATATTAGAAAATGATGAAGAAGCAAAACAAGAATTAGCAGAAGCAAATTTGAGATTAGTAGTAAGTATTGCTAAAAAATATGTTGGTAGAGGAATGCTATTTTTAGACTTAATACAAGAAGGAAACATGGGATTAATAAAAGCAGTCGAAAAATTTGATTATACAAAAGGATTCAAATTTAGTACTTATGCAACATGGTGGATAAGACAAGCAATAACAAGAGCTATAGCAGATCAAGCGAGAACAATAAGAATACCAGTACACATGGTAGAAACGATAAATAGATTAATACGAACATCAAGACACTTATTACAACAATTAGGTAGAGAACCAACCCCAGAAGAAATTGCACAAGAAATGGAGCTGCCAGTTGAAAAAGTAATGGAAATACAAAAAATAGCTCAAGATCCTGTATCATTAGAAACTCCAATAGGAGAAGAAGATGATAGCCATTTAGGTGACTTTATTCAAGATGAAGATTCACCAGCACCTCATGATGCAGCATCATATACACTTTTAAGAGAACAATTAGAAGAAGTAATGAATACATTAACACCAAGAGAAGCAAAAGTTTTAAAATTAAGATTTGGTTTAGAAGATGGTAAGGCAAGAACACTTGAAGAAGTAGGAAAAGAATTTGATGTAACAAGAGAAAGAATTCGTCAAATAGAAGCAAAAGCATTAAGAAAATTAAGACATCCAAGTAGAAGTAAAAAACTAAGAGATTATATGAATTAAATAAATTTTGCTAAAACTGTTGTTTAACTAAGAAAAACAACAGTTTTTTGATAATAAACTAAAGGAGTATGAGATGGGATATTTTGAACAAATTATTAGTGAATTAAATGGAGAAGTAGTAATTCAAATAATTATTGCAATAGGTGTAATATTTGTATTTAGGATATTAAGTTCAGTAGTATCAAGTATTATAATAAAAATGTTAGGAACAAAGGAAAACGAAAAAGTTAATGTAAAGAATAATCCTTTTTATTTACCGTTGAGAACAATTTTTACATTTATAGGAATATATATTGCATTAAATATAATAAAAAATGCAACAATAATTAGTACAGACATACAAGCAATATTAGATAAAGGAATAAAAATATTGCTAATACTTTTTGTTGCAAAGGCATTTGGAGAAGGACTAGATGAGAAAAATAGGGTATTTGTAAAAATTAGAGATAAGAGTAATAGAGATATAGATAAATCAACAATGAATGCAATATTAAGAATAACAAAAATAGCAATAAATGTTCTAGCAGGATTTATGGTAATATCAGAATTAGGATATAATATAAGTGGATTTATAACAGGGCTTGGATTAAGTAGTGTTGTAATAACACTTGCAGCACAAGATACAGCAAAAAGTTTAATAGGCGGGTTTGCAATATTTTTAGATAAACCATTTAAGGTTGGAGACTATATAAAAGTTGACCAATATGAAGGAATAGTAGAAGAAATAAGATTTAGAACTACAAGTATAAGAACATTAGAAAATACAGTATTACATATTGCAAATTCAGAAATGTCTGTTTCAGCCATTATAAATTATAGTGAAATGGAAAAAAGGAGATATTATGCGAAATTAGTATTAGAATTTGGGACAAGTCTTACGAAAATTGAAATTGTAAAAAATAAAATACATAGGATGTTAATACAAATGGATGAAATTGAAAAAGAAACTATAATGATAAACTTTCAAGAAATTTCAGACAATGGAATGGACTTAGTAGTTATAGCTTATATAAATAGAACGAATTATGCAGAATATCTTGATATAAAAGAAGAAATTAATTATAGAGTTTTGCAAATTCTAGAAAGTGAAAAAGTAGAGTTAGCTTATAATACCCAAACATTGTACTTGAAAAGATAATTTTTTTTTCACAAAAAAGACATAAAGTATGTGTATAATAAACATATAATAAAAGCCAGGTAGGCACTTTAGGAGGAAAAAATAGATGGAAGGAACATATATTTTAGTTGTTGATGATGAATCTAGAATGAGAAAACTTTTAAATGACTTTTTAGTTGCAAAAGGATATCATATACTAGAAGCAGAAGATGGAGAAAAAGCAATAGAAGTTTTTGAAGAAAATAAAAATAAAATAAAACTAATATTATTAGATGTTATGATGCCAAAACTTGATGGATGGTCTGTATTAAGGAAAATAAGGCAAGACTCAAATATTCCGGTAATAATGTTAACAGCAAGAGGAGAAGAGCAAGATGAATTATTTGGATTTGAACTTGGAGTTGATGAATATATATCAAAACCATTTAGTCCTAAAATATTAGTAGCTAGAGTAGAAGCAATATTAAAAAGGGTATATGGAGATATCAAAGAAGTTAAAGACTATGATGGAATAGCAATTGATCAAGAAGGAAGAACTGTAAAAGTAGATGGAAAACCAATAGATTTAAGTTTAAGAGAATATGAACTTTTAAAATACTTGCTAGATAATGAAAATATCGCACTTTCAAGAGATAAAATTTTAAATAATGTGTGGAATTATGATTACTACGGAGATTCTAGAACAATAGACAGCCACATAAAAAAAATAAGACATAAATTGGGTAAAAAAGGTAAATATATTGAAACAATAAGAGGAATAGGATATAAATTTGAAATCAAGAAATGAGGAAAAAATTGTGGATAAGGTAGCAAAAAAGATAAAAACAGTTAGAGGAAAACTATTTTTTACATTATGCCTAGTTGTATTATCAATAATTTTATTCTTAATAATAGTAAATAGTTTTGTTTTGGAAAAATATTATCAGTATACCAAAAGTAATCAACTAAAATCGGTATATAATATGATAAACTCATATTATGAGGGAGATTCAGAATCATATAATCTGGAAGATGAATTAAAAAAAATATCTATAAAAAATAATTTTGATATAATAGTAAAAGATGAAAATGATATGGCTGTATATTTGTCAAATAAAGACTTTCTATCAAATATAAAAATCATTATGGATTTTTGGGGAATGAATAAACAGCATAAATATAATGTGATAGAAGAAAATGAAAAATTAGAAATAAAAAATATAAAAGATACAGAAACTAGAGTAAATTATATATTATTATCTGGAAAGTTAGATAATGGCTATGGAGTATATATAAGAACACCAATTTCATCAATACAAGAAAGTGTGCGTATATCAAATAGATTTTTATATTTAATAGCAGGTGTTGTGATAATAATTGGCGGAATAGCAATTATATATATCTCTAAGACTTTTAGTAGTCCAATATCAGAACTAAATAATATTGCAAAGAAAATGGCAAACTTAGATTTTAGTCATAAATATAATATTAAAGATGAAGATGATGAGATAGACGAACTTGGCGAAAGTATTAACCTAATGTCAGATAAGCTTGAAAGTACGATTAATCAATTAAGAAGTACTAATATCGAGCTTGAAAGAGATATCGAAAGAAAATCTAAAATAGATGAAATGAGAAAAAGCTTTATTTCAGATGTTTCACATGAATTAAAAACACCTATAGCATTAATACAAGGATATAGTGAGGGATTACTTGAAAATGTTAATTCAGACCCAGAAAGTAGAAAATTTTATGCAGAAGTTATATTAGATGAAACAAACAAAATGGATAAAATGGTAAGACAATTAATTGAATTAACAAAACTAGAGTATGAAAAAAGAGAGTTTAATAATAGAGATTTTAATATTGTTGAACTTGAAAAAGAAATTGTTAGAACATCACAAGTTATGCTTGATGATAAAGACACACAAGTTGAGTTTGAAACAGAGGATTCTATAGAGGTATTTGCTGATGATATGTTTATAAGTCAAATTATTACTAATTATCTAACTAATGCAATTAAGCATGTAAAAGATGTTGATGGAGATAAATATATAAAAATTACTAACAAGATTATATCTGATAAAAATAAGGTTAGAGTTACAGTATTTAATACTGGTGATAATATATCTAAAGAAAATTTATCTCGTATTTGGAATAGATTTTTTAAGGCTGATGAGGCTCGTAATAGAGATGATGGTGGAAGCGGAATTGGTTTGTCTATTGTTAGAGCTATTATGAATAATTATGGCAATGATTATGGTGTTGAAAATAAATATAATGGAGTAGAGTTTTTCTTTGAAGTTGATAGAAAATAGCAAGACCACTTGCTATTTTTTACATTTTAAGATAAAATACAACAAGAAAGGTGAGAAAAATGTATTTAAAAAGACTAGAGATGCAAGGGTTTAAATCATTTGCAGACAAAACAATATTAGAATTTATGCCAGGAATAACAAGTGTAATAGGACCAAACGGATCAGGAAAAAGTAATATATCAGATGCAATAAGATGGATACTTGGAGAGCAAAGTATGAAATCTTTAAGAGGAACAAAAACACAAGACATCATATTTGCAGGAACACAAAACAGAAAATCATTAGGATTTGCAGAAGCATCACTTATATTTGACAACACAGACGGAATATTACCAATTGAATATTCAGAAGTAACAGTAACAAGAAAAATATACAGAAGTGGAGAAACTGGATACTATATAAATAAAGTACCATGTAGATTAAAAGATATTGTAGAATTATTCATGGATACTGGAATCGGAAGAGATGGATATTCAATAATAGGACAAGGAAAAATAGATGAAATATTAAGCAATAAATCAGAAGATAGAAGACACATTTTTGAAGAAGCAGCAGGAATTGTTAAATATAGAACAAGAAAAGAAGAAACAGAAAAGAAATTAGAGCAAACAAAATTAAACCTTCTTAGAATAAATGACATATTAACAGAAATAGAAGGAAACCTAGAACCATTACAAATGCAATCAGATAAAGCAAAAAAATATTTGAATTTAAAAGAAGAATTAAAAAATATAGAGGTTGGTTTATTCATATATAATATAGAAAAATATAAACAATCACTTGAAGAATTGACAAAAGATGAAGAAATTATGAATTCAACATTAAACCAAGAAGAAGGAAAATTAGAAAAAATCAAAATTCTAAAAGAAGAATTAAAAGATAGAATAGATGAGATTACAACTCAAATTGAGAATATGCAAAATATTGGTTTTGAAAGTCAAAAAGAAATAGAAAAATTAAATTCAAATATAAATGTTGCTGAAGCAAAAATTGCAAGTAATACTGAAAATATGGAAACATATAAAAAAGAAATTACAGAATTAGAAGAAAAAATTAAAAATTTAAAAGAAGAAATAGAACAAAAACAAAATAAAAAAGACAATTTAAAACAAAATAAAGAAAAATTTGAAAATGAATTAAAATCAAAAGAAGAAGAACTAAAAAAATTAACAGAAAAATTAAGTTCAAAAGAAATAGAAATAGAAAAATTAAAAAAGCAAGTAGAAGAAAATACAGACAAAAAATATGAATTACAATCAGAAATAAGTATGCAAACAGCAAATTTTGAAAACTTAGAAAAAAGACAGAAACAACTAGATCAAGAAATAAGTAATAATATTTCAGAACTTGATAGAACAAGAATGAAAAAAGAAGACATTGCTAAAGGTTTTTATGAAATTGAAAACAACAGAAATAAAGTTCTAAAATCAATAGAAGAAATTGATAATAAAAAGCAGGAAATAAATAATAAGATAAAAGAATTTGATATTCAAATAGCAAATAATACAAATGAAATGAGAATGAAACAATCAAGATATAATTTTTTAGTAGAAACAGAAAAAGAAAAAGAAGGATATATCAAAAGTGTAAAATCATTATTAACAGATTGTGAAAAAATCAAAGAACTTGGAAAAGGAATGCATGGAGTTTTAGCAAATATAATCTCAGTTCCTACAGAATATGAAACTGCAATAGAAATGTGTTTAGGAGCAAGTCTTCAAAACATAGTTACAGATACAGAAGAAGATGCTAAAAAATTAGTAGAACATTTAAGAAAAAATAATCTAGGAAGAGCATCGTTTTTACCAATATCATCAGTTAAAGGAAAAAAGATAGAAAATATAAAAGGCAAAAAAGTTGGCATTGTTGGAATTGCATCAGATTTAATATCATGTGATAAAAAATATGAACAAATAATATTAAATTTACTTGGAAGAACAGTAATTGTAGATAACATGCAAAATGCTATCAATTTAGCAAAAGAAAATAATTATTCATTTAGAATAATAACAATAGAAGGTGACATTATAAATCCATCAGGAGCAATTACAGGAGGATCAGTCACAAAGAAAACTGTTAATATATTAGGTAGAAGTAGAGAGATTGAAAGCCTAGAAAAAGAAATGAAAAAACTAAAAGAAAAGATTGAAAAGATAGAAAAAGACAAAGAACAATATGAATCATCATCAGAAGATGTTATAGAAGAAGTGCAAAGCTTAGAGAAACAATTACAAGAGATAGATATAACATATGCAACAGAGAAGCAAAGAGTAGTATCAATAGATGAAAATATTGAACAGATTCAAAAAAGAATAGAAAAATTAAAGGATGAGAAAGAAAGAGCAGAAGAAAATAAAAACACAATAAAAATTAGCAAAGAAGAAAATGAAAAATTAATAGAAAATATTAACAAACAAAATGAAAATGATCAAAAAATTATAGACGAATTTTCAAATGTTAATAAAGATAGCCAAAAATATATAGATGATTTGAACTTTGATATTACAAATTTGAAAATATCTGTATCATCATTTAATGAGAGTGAAGTTTCAATAGAAGAAATGACAGAAATGATAAATAAAGAAATTGAAACACATACAAGAAATGCTGAAAACAAAAAGACTCAGATAGAAAATGCAAATTTTGAAAATAGTAAATTAAAAGAAGATATTGAAAATACAAAACAAGAAATAGAAAAAGTAAAATCACAAGTTGAAAATAGTGGAGAAAATATTGAAAAATTAAAACAAGAAAGAATTGAACAAAATGAAAAATTAAGCAAAAAAGAAGATGAACAAACAGAACAATTTAAGACAATAGAAGAGTTAAAAGCTCAAATTACAAAAATGGAAGTAAAGAAAACAAAAACAGAAGAAGACATTACAGATGTTATTAATAAGATGTGGGAAGAATATGAACTTACACCAAACAATGCAGGAAATTATCAAAAACCAGAAAATGTAGCTTTAACACAAAGAAAAGTAAATATTTTGAGAACAGATATTAAAGAACTTGGAAGTGTAAATGTAGATTCAATTGAAGAATATAAAAATCTAAAAGATAGATATGACTTCATGTGTGAACAAAGATTGGATTTAGAAGATACTATGGCAAAATTAAGAAAAGTAATTCAAGAAATGACAGAAACAATGAAAAAGCAATTCAAAGAAAAATTTGAAGTTATTAATAAAAACTTTGGGGAAGTATTTAAAGAATTATTTGGTGGAGGTATGGCAGAGGTAACATTAACAGATGAGGAAAACATTTTAGAATGTGGAATAGATATAACTGTTCAACCACCAGGAAAGAAACTTCAAAATATGACATTATTATCAGGAGGAGAAAAAGCTTTTACGGCTATTGCATTATTATTTGCAATACTAAAAATTAATCCTGCACCATTCTGTGTGCTTGATGAAATTGAAGCAGCTCTTGATGATGTTAATGTTTATAGATATGCAGAATATTTAAAGAAATTTGCTAAAGAAACACAATTTTTGATTATTACTCATAGAAAGGGCACTATGGAAGCGGCTGATACTGTTTACGGTGTTACAATGGAGGAAAAGGGGATTTCTAAATTGCTTTCTATGAAATTAAAATAATTATAAATGAAGACACCCATTAATGGTAAAAATTCTACCATTAATGAGTGTCTTTACTTGTATATTCTAAATATACCTATTATTATTAATATAATACTAGAAAACATGGAAAGAGCTTGCTCAGAAAAATTAAAATATTTAACAATATTTTGAGAAATGTAATTTCCACAATTAAGAAAAACAAGCTGAAAAGTAGCAACAAAAAAAGGTAAAATAATATCATTAAGTCCAATAATCCCTGAGCCAATGCCAACACAAATAGAATCAATAGATAAAGCTAATCCAAGAAAAATAGCTTCATGTGCATCAATGTTATTTGAGTGGTCTATATCATAATCAATAGGAGAAGCATTTAATGATTTATAAATATTATAAACTCCTAATATAATCAAAAAGGATGAACCTAATATAGTTGATAATACAGGAGAGAATAATGCAGAAATATAATGCCCTAAAAATATAGAACCACAAGTAATACAAAATGATATCGCAAAAAGTATAATATTACTTATATTAATAATTTTGGTTTTCTTTAGTCCATAGCTAATACCGATTGTTAAAGAATCAATACTAACAGACAATGCTAATAAAATACAATTAAATAACATAGATACCCCCTAATTAAGATAATAGTCTAATTAGACCTATAAAAATTAATATAACTCCAGATATATTTGAAAGGAGCTTTGGATGTATAGTAAATCGTCTTGTAATATTACTTGCAACTAGATTTCCACAATTAACGAAAAATGTGTGGAAAACAGCCATTAAAAAGGGCAAAAGTAGACTACCAATACCAATCATTCCAGAACCAAGGCTAACACATGAGGCATCTACAGCAACAGCTAGACCTAATACAAAAGCTTCTTTTGCATCAATATAGTTAGAACCGTCTGTATCAAAATTTGTATCATTATTTTTTTCTTTTAAAATGTTGGAAAAGCCAAGAAATATTAAAAGTGAAGAACCTAATAATGCAGAAACAACAGGTGAAAATAAAATAGAAATATAATGTCCTACAAATACAGATAATCCAGATAAACAAAACAATGTAATAAAGATTATTAGATTTCCTAATTTAGACATTTTAGTCTTTTTTATTCCATATGTAATTCCAAGAGCTAAAGCATCTATGCTAGCAGATAATGCTAGTAAAATACATTTAATAATCATATTTAATCCTCCTTTAAATTGAAACAAACTATAATTAGAAATAGTTATACTTTCATTGATATAATATGACTTTAAATGACAAAAAGACACAAAAAAGTGTCCACATAATTTTATAAAGTGAACACTTTTTATTAAAAATTTTAACATTCAGGCTATTATTCTTCAATCAAACTATTTTAAATTTCTTAATGCTTCAACTCTATCTTCAATACTTGGGTGTGTAGACCATAAACTTGAAGTTGATTTTTTACCTCTAAATGGATTTACAATATACATATTTTCTGTTGCATTATTTGCAACATGCAATTCATTAGGGTCACCTGAGATTTTTTGTAGTGCTGATATTAAGCCATCAGGATTTCTTGTAAATTCAATTGCTGTTGCATCAGCTAAAAATTCTCTCTTTCTAGAAATTGCAAGTTGCATAAGTTTTCCAAAAATAGGTGACAAAATTAAAAATATTAGATCAATTAACATCAAAATTGAATTTCCTTTGCTATCATTATCTCTGTCTTTTGAACCACCCCAAAAAGTAATTCTTGTAAACCAATCCGAAAGCATCACAACAACCCCAACCATTACTGAAACAATGGCTGACAAACGAATGTCATAGTTTTTTATATGTGCCATTTCATGAGCAATAACACCTTCTAATTCATAATATTCAAGTTTATCTAGTAGACCAGTTGTAACACATATTACAGCATTTTCAGGATTTCTTCCAGTTGCAAAAGCATTTGGTTGTGCATCTTCTATAATATATAATTTTGGAGTGCACTGTAGACCAGATGATACAACTAAGGCATCTAAAATATTTACAAGTTTTAAATTTTCTTCTTTAGTCGCAGGCCTTGCTTTGTTCAAACCAAGTACAATTTTATCACTATAATAATATGAACTCCAAGTTGATGCTATAGAAAAGATTAAGGCAATAACAATTGACATTGTTCCTAAATCTAATGCCATACATATATAGTAAACAATTAAAGATATAAAAACAAGGAATAGCAAAACTATAAACCATGATTTAATTTTATTTCTTTTAATGTCTTCAAACATAAAATCACTTCTTTCTTATTATAATATAAATTTTATTTATAAAAAAAAACCGGTTCATTTTATAGTACATAACCCAAAAGAACCGGACTTAATCATTTATTGTTATTATTTATTAAAGTCAACTTTAACATTTTTTCTAGCTTCATCACTTTCAGCTGCAAATAAATCTCTTTTTTGGAAATTGAACATACCTGCAACAATGTTTGAAGGGAAAAGCTCTAATTTTGTGTTATACATTGTAACACTATCATTATAAAA
Organism: uncultured Clostridia bacterium; assembly: GCA_934167755.1. GTDB lineage: Bacteria > Bacillota > Clostridia > TANB77 > CAG-508 > CAG-269. The sequence goes on along the minus strand of CAKPLT010000012.1, from coordinate 4,058 downwards.
TTGTCTTGAAAAAGAAATTTTATTTTCTGTGTTACGGAGTTCTTCAGATAATTCTGAAAAGTTTTGATTTGCTTTTAAATCAGGATAATTTTCTGAAACTGCCATAATAGTTTTTAAAGCACCAGAAAGTTCACCATCTAATTTTGCCTTTTCTCCAACTGTTGTAGAATTTGCCCATGAAGTTCTTAAAGCTGTAATTTTTTCAAATGTTTCAGATTCATGAGTCATATATCCTTTAACAGTTTCAACAAAATTAGGAATTAAATCAAATCTTCTTTGTAATTGTACATCAATTTGGCTCCAAGCGTTGTCTACTTTTTGTCTTGATTTTATCAATCCATTATAAATTGATATAATCCAAATTACTAATAGTACAATTATTATTAATGCTATCCACATAAGAAATACCTCCTTTGCATTTCATTTACATTATATATATTAACATATTGAATATTTTTTTACAATAGATATAAAAACTTTTTGATATTTGATAGTGGTTTATTTTTAATTAGTAAAAAAAGACTTTAAGTATAAACTTTGAATGAAATGACGAATGTGTATGGAGAAATTTTAGAAATTCTATGTAGTTTTATGGAAAGAGTTCACGAGAGTGGAAGGGAGCCATAAAACAAGTTAGAATTTCTTAAATTTCGTAATAAGCCGAGGAATGCAATGAAAAGTTTATACTTAAAGTCTTTTTTATAAAAATTAATAACAAAAAATTTTGTTTTTTTTGTTATAAAAGGTTGAAAAAAATTTTTTTCTTTGATAATATTATATTATGATATATTGATACTTATTACAAAAGCAAAAAATTAGAAACTTGAAATTAAATGTAATAAAAAATCAAGTGTAAAGAGGTACAAAAGGGGGATAAATTAAATGAAAAAGAAAATTATTTTAATATTAATTATGATGGCATTAATAGTACCATTATTTAGCTATCATAGTGTGGTGCAGGCATATAGTGGGGAAATTGATCCTCAAAATTATATAACATTGCCATCTATAATAACAGTAGATGAAAATAAAATGGGAACAGGGACGATTAGCCTTTCATCAAGTGCAAGTGGTTATTCAATTTCTTACCAAAAGGTAGATATTACACAAGAAACAATGAATAGCATAAATACTAAATCAAATGAATTACAACAATATGTAGAAACAACTAACAAAGAAGTAAAAAATAAAGAGACAAACTTAAAGGAATTAAAAAATAAATATGAACAAGTAAATACTAGTGAAACAGCAACACAAGAAGAAAAAACAACTGCAAAAAATAATTATGACACAGCATTAAAAGAATATAATGATTATGTTAGCAATGCCAACCAAAAAGTACAAACATTAAAAACAGAATTATATGCATTAGTACCTAATTATACAAATTCTTGGCAAGCAACAACAAATTCAACAAAGAATTTGAAATTAGATTTTTCAAATTACTCTGGAACAATAAGTTTTGTTGTATGGGTTAAAATTGATAATGGAACAAATACATATTATGATTGCAATGTATATTCAACAGAAATAAAGAAACAAGAAACTCAACAACCTAGTGGAGGAGATACTACAACAGGAGATTGGACAGATTTTTCTAAGGCAACTTATGAGTTGAAAAAAGACGGAATTTCAGGAGCTATAATAGAAATTAGTGGTGTTACTCTAAAAACAGATTCAAACTATTATGTATATATATCTTCAACAGCAGATAAACCAGATTTATCAAAAATTGAAGATAAGGATATGACAGCTATTAGACATAATAAAGAAAATGGAAAGATTATGACATGGAATATTTCAGATAAAGTAGAACTTAATCAAGATTTATACTTAAATGTTATAGAAGTAGATAGTTTAAATTCCAAAAAAGAAATAGTATCATCTGGAATAAAACTAGAAAGATTTGCAGAAGGAAAATATAGTGATGCATTTCATGCCACATTTGTATCAAAAGATTCAACTCAAATAGTAACGACTTTTACACATAGCGAAGATAATAATAGAAAATTGCAAATTAAAATTGGAAAGATTACAGATGTAGCAATTTTAAACAAAATAAAAAATCAAGATTCATCAGGATTCTCAGATTTATTAAATTATGCAAAATTGAGTTCATCAATATATGATAAAGTGTTAGATGCAGATTCTAAACATGTTTTTATTGAATATTCAGCTGGAGATGCAAGTAGCAATAAAAATGATAACCATAGCATTATAAATTTACCAGAATTAGAAAATGATGCATATTACTTTTTATATGTAAAAACAGATGATGAAAATGGAAAATATATTTCAAATGAAGCAGTAACATTGGCACAAGCTGATGTTTTGGATAATGAAAATTGGTACTTGTTCTTCTATGGCTCATCAGATTTTAAATGGGCAGACTTTGGAAATGTATCAAATGGTGGAGGTACAGTAACAGGAGGAGATAACACAATAGCACCAACAATATTACCTAAAGCAGGTATAGAAAAAATAATATATATTGGAATGGGATTATTGATTATAGGAGCAGGAATTGTATCTTACAAAAAATATAAAAAATATCAAGGAATTTAATAGAAAAATATAAATACAAAATTAAAAATTCATAGAAATTTTTTGAAAAATAAAAAAATTTTTATGAATTTTTTTTGTACAAGCAACATATAATATATAAGACCAAGATTTACCAAGGCTTACGGAAACTGGAAACACAAAAACTGAAAATTTGACAAAAGAATATAAATTGTGTATAATAAGTATGTCGTCAAAAGGAGGAAAAATGGTTTTTATGTATAAAAAAGATGGAGCATCTATCTCTATTATGAAGATCATTGGAATAAGTTTAATATTTGTTTTAATATTAGGAGTAAGTGTAATGGCTACGGAAATAGACATTAGGAGTGTTGAGATAACAATGGCTAATGGATATAAAATGACAGTTGTTACAACAAAAACAAATGTAGAAGAAATATTAGAAGACAACAATATAGTTGTAGAAGATGATGAAAGAGTAACTCCAAGCTTAGAAGATGAAATAACAGAAAGTAACAAAATTACAATTACAAATAAATCTGAACAAGAAGTACAAATAGCAAAAATATCAGAAAGTGGAGTCCAAACATCATTAGATGAAATATTAAAAAGTTATTCGCCAATAATCGAAAAAATAGTAGTAGAACAAGAAGCAATACCATATGAAACAATTACAAAAGATGCATCACAAGGTTCAACAGATACAAAAAATAAAGTTATCCAACAAGGTGAAGACGGAATAAAAGAAATAACATATAAAGTAAAATATCAAAATGAAGAAGAAATAGAAAAAACAAAATTATCAGAAACAGTAGTAAAAGAGCCAGTAAACAAAATTGTTCAAGTACAAAGAAATATAACATCAAGAGCTGGTAGTACAATTGCAAATGCCAATATAAATACTACAGGAGAAACTAAAATATTTAAAGTAACAGCATATTGTTCATGTGCAAAATGTTGTGGTAAAGCAACAGGAAGAACAGCAGCAGGAACACAAGCAACCGCAGGACATACGGTTGCAGCATCAGGACAATTTGCTTTTGGAACAAAATTAATAATAAATGGACAACAATATACTGTTGAAGATAGAGGTGGAGCTATACAAGGAAATAGGATAGATATTTATATGAATTCACATGCAGAAGCAGTTGCATGGGGAGTAAAATATCTACCAGTACAAGTAGCACAATAAAAAAGAAAATTATTACAATATATAATAAGAAAATATCATTTTAAGTTTAAAATAGCGGAATGTCCGCAGTTAAACAATAAAATGATATTTTTTTGACTATATATAAATTAAATTTACAATTTCTTTATTTCATCTATACTTAAACCTGAAATTTCACTTATATCTTTTAAGGGAAGTTTCCTTTTTAAAAGTTTTTTTGCAATCTCTTTTGCTTTAGAATAGCTACCAATTTGTTCACCTTGTTGAAGACCAATCTCTTTGCCTTGTTTAAACTGTACCCTTTGTCAAGGACACTTTTTATTTTTTGAAGAAAGGTTTTTGCTAGTCCCTACCTTCAGCGGAT
>CAKPLT010000011.1 GCA_934167755.1 uncultured Clostridia bacterium | reverse complement strand
TGTCTTTTTTATTTTTTTGTAATAACTTTTATACTAATTCTTGTGTAATATTTTTAATATTTTTTCGTTTGTTGCTTGGTCTTTATTTATATTACCACGCATGTCGAAAATTGTCAACACTTTTTTTAAAAAAATTATTTTTTTATTTTTTCCACCTTATATTCTTTATTTTTGCCTCTTTTTATTAATCTATTTAAATTTCTACCAAAATTAAATCATCTCCTATACGCTTTATTCTCTCCCATGGAATTACAATGTCATTACTATTAGAAAACAAATTCATTAATCTATTTGTTCCACCAGGCACAATTATAGATGTTATTCTTCCTGTGTCAAAATCTGCACATACATCCTGAACAAACCCTAATCTTTTACCATCGCATATATTTATTACTTCTTTATGTTTAAAATCTAATCCTTTATCTCCCATTTTAATTTCCTCCTTTATATAATATGTAAGTTTTATTAAATTGTTCGAAATATAGTTTGAATTTTACAAGTCAATTTTTTTTGAAAGAATTTTTCTTAATTGTTTTTTTGTCTCTTCATACCCTTTTCTATATAATGTATCTATATTACTAGAATTAAGTAATGGAACTTTATTTGTATTTATTGTTATAAGATTATCTATTCCAACTCTTTCATATATCGATAATTCTCTTCCTTGAAGTTTCATTGCTCTTGTAGCAATATCTATAATGTTTTGACAGCAATCGTTTTCTTGAAATATCGTATTAAATGATATTCCCCATACATCATCTGCGCCAATTTCTTTTAATCCTTTCCATGGTAAATTTTCTCTTGTTCCACCATCTATTAGTTGCATTCCATTATATTTGCAAGGAGAAAATACAACAGGGAAACTACAGCTTGCTCTTACAGCTTTAGCAAGTGGCATATTACTTATATATTTAGTATTATCTAGTAAACTAGCTCTATTTTCTTTAGATATTGCAATATATACTGTTCCTTTTTGTAAATCTACCATTGAAATTAAAAGTGGCATCTTAATTTGATTTATATTATATATTGATTTTTTAGAACATACTTCATCAATTATTTTTTCTATGATTTTTCCACTGTTTAATCCATCAATGATTATTTTTCTTGTAAAAATAAAACCAATTATCATCTTTGTTATTTGCTTCCATTCCGCATATTTTATTTTTTTAAAATTTTTCTTAAATATTTTCCACATTTCATCACTATTATATCCTAATGCATATAGTGTAGCAATCATACTTCCTGATGAAGCTCCTGATACACAATCAAATTTTATATTTTCTTCCTCAAATGCTTTTAGCGCTCCTATGTGAGCTGCAGCCTTTATTCCTCCACCTGATAATGCAAGACCTCTCATAATTATCCTCTCCACATAAAATAATTTATACTTATATATATGAAATACAATAAAAAATGTTACAGGATAATTTTTATTAATACAATTGAAGTTAATTTTTTTTACAAAATTTGACATTTTTGTAAAAATTTAGTATAATAATGGTATATATTTATATCCTACATAGAATTTCAGGATAATTTTAAATTCTGGAGGTTCTATGTAAGCCTCCAGATAATTATAAGGAGGTATTTATATGGTTATTTTTAGGCCAAAGAAAAAAGGTATCATTGAATCAGTTTTAAGTTCAAAAGAATTCATTAGTACAGAGGAAATGAAAAATTTCTTGTCAAGTACTTACAATGCAAATGTTGATGATATTTGTATTGAGGGTCCAAAGTTTTCTGACTACTTAGGTTGGAATGATTCTCAAAGTGTTTGCATAAAATCATTGTCTCAAAAAATTTGCATAGGATTTTGTGCAACAATGTATTGGAATAACAAATAATCAAAAATTAGAACCACTTTTATAAAAAGGTGGTTCTTCCTTTTGATTTATACTTTAATAACCTGTACAATTTTAATAATTTGATAAATCATAAAAAAGTTAGCTCCAGCAAGAACAAAAAAAGAAATTACTGCAAATGAAAATATTTTGTGTTTTTTTAAAAAATTCATATAACAAACCTCCCTGAAAAGCTATTAAACATATAGCTTGTCCATAATAATATTTATATGTTAGATTTTTTATAATATTCTTAAAAAATAATGTTTTTCATCGCAATAATCTACAAATTTTATTATAAAATATATGTAAAGGGTGTCCCCTCTGGTAAATTTTTTTACCATTAATGAGTGTCCCTATTGGTAAAATCCAATATTCTTTTAGCTAGGTTCTCATTAATTCCACTTATTTTAGTTAGTTCACCAATACTAGAATTCTTTATTTCTTCAACACTTCCAAAATGTTTTAATAATGCCTTTTTCTTTACTTCTCCAATTCCTTCAATCTCATCTAATTCAGATTTTGTGATGTCACTATCTCTAAGTTTTCTATGATACGAAATTGCTGTATCATGTACTTCATCTTGAAACTTAGTTATTAAATTTTTTAAATTCTCTGATATTGGTAATTCATTCCTATTTTCATCCATTAAAGCTCTAGTTTGATGTTTGCTGTTTTTTACCATACCAAAAACAGGAATATTTAATTCATATTTTGCTATCGCTGTTTTAGTTGCTCTTATTTGTGTAATTCCTCCATCTGCAAATATCACATCTGGTAGTCTACCAAATCCGCTAGTGTCACTATTTATCGAATGTTTTAGTCTTCTTGTTATAACTTCTTCCATACACCTTGGGTCATCTTGACCATATACTGTTTTTACTTGAAATCTTCTTGACATATTTCTTTTTATAACTCCATCTACCATTACACACATTCCTGCAACTGTATATTCTCCTGATATGTTTGATATATCATATGTTTCTATTTTTCTTGGTAATTTGTCTAAACTAAGTACTTCTTTTAATTCTACTAAAATTTCACTTTTGTCTCTTTCTTTATTATCTAATGTAATTTTTGCATTGTTGTCTGCCATTTCTACAAAACGAAGTTTTTCACCTTTTTTAGGTGATTTAATTTCTACTTTTCTTCCTGCTTCCTTACTTAACCATTCTTCTATTGCATTTTTATCTTCTAGTTCTTCTCTTACCATTATTTTATTTGGAAGATTTTGTGCATCCATATAATATTGCTTTATAAATCCTGATATTATTTCTTTATCTTCCATTTCTTTTAAGTCTTGGAAAAAATAATGCTCTCTTCCTACCATTTTGCTTCCACGCACAAAAAAGATTTCTACACATACTTCTATTTCTGATTTTGCAATTCCTATTACATCTATATTATTTTCTGTAATGTTTGAGACCTTTTGTTTTTCATTTACTCTTTCTATTGCTAACATTCTATCTCTTATATATGCCGCTTTTTCATAATTCATGTTATTTGCTTCTTCTAGCATTTGATTTTGTAAGTCTTTTAATACTTTATTTACTTTTCCATCTAATATATCTATTATCTCATCTATTTGTTTTCTATAATCTTCTTTAGATATATATCCCATGCATGGGCCTAAACATCTATTTATATGATAGTTTAAACATGCTCTTGTTTCTGACCTAAAATTTTTACATTGTCGAATTTTGTATTTTTGTTTTATAAAATCTAACATTTCTTTTGCCGCACCAGGATTTGCATATGGTCCGAAATATTTAGAACCATCATTTACAATTCTTCTTGTTATTACAACATTAGGGTAGTCTGATTTTACATCTATTTTTATATATGGGTATGTTTTATCATCTTTTAACAAGACATTAAACTTTGGTCTATTCTTTTTTATTAAATTACATTCTAATATTAATGCTTCTGCTTCATTGTCAACTACTATATATTCAAAATGGTCTATTAATGATACCATTCTTTTTATTCTCTCAGTTTTGTCCGTTTTTCTAAAGTATGATCTTACTCTATTTTTTAAATTTACTGCTTTTCCCACATATATTATCTTGTCTTCTGCGTCATGCATAATATATACACCTGGCTTGTTGGGTAACATTCTTAGTTGTTCTTCTATGTTAAACATTTCGTCTCCCCCCTTTTGCTTTTTCTTCTTTACTCTATTATGATAAACTATTTTCACTCTTTTTGCAATACTACTTTTTAATTTTGGTATATAGAAAAATTATCAAAACTCTTGTAACTTTTTACATTTTGCTATAATATATTAAAGTAAATTGAAGTATACAAAATTCATAGAAAGGAGTATTATATTTTAAAATGTTCAAGCGCCAGAACACATTTATTTCTGTGTTGACGAGGTCTAGAGTTATCGAAATTTCGGCGGATGCTCTAGTGGATTGCTTAATCCATAGTATTAAACAAAAATTAGCAGTAATGCTATAACAGACATTAATACATAAGCAGTATATTTCAATTCCACAATTTTTTATTAAGGAGGATTCACTATGTGTGGAATTATTGGATACATAGGACATAAAAAAGCAAGTCCTATATTAATTAATGGTCTTTTAAGACTAGAATATAGAGGATACGATTCAGCAGGAATTTCTACTGTTGAAAAAAATGGATTATCTATTATGAAAGATAAAGGAAGAGTTAAAAATCTATATAATTTAGATGGAATTGATGATTTAACAGGAACTATTGGTATTGCTCATACAAGATGGGCAACACACGGAAAACCATCTAAAGAAAATTCTCATCCTCATTTAGATAATAGTAATAATTTTTCTGTTGTTCATAATGGGATTATTGAAAATTATAATGATTTAAGAAACTTTTTAATTGATAATGGCTATACTTTCCGTTCTCAAACAGATACAGAAGTTATACCAAATCTTATACATTATTATTATTCAAAAGATACAAAAAATGATGATTTAAAAGTTTTGCGTGCAGTTCAAAAAGCATGTAAAGATTTAAAAGGTAGTTTTGCTATTCAAGTGATTTCAAGCTTTATGCCTGATAATATGATTGTTATTAGAAAAGATAGCCCTCTTGTTATTGGTAAAGGTGATGGAGAAAATTATATTTCTTCTGATATTCCTGCAATCCTATCATTTACTAGAGATTTTTATCTTTTAAATGATTATGAATTTGCTGTTCTTTCTAGAGATACAGTTGATTTTTATGATATTAATTTAAATAAAATTGTTAAGCCTATAAAAACTATTGATTGGAATGCAAGTAGTGCTGACAAAAATGGTTATGAAGATTATATGTTAAAAGAAATTTATGAGCAACCTAACTCTGTTAGAGAGACAATAGGTTCTCGTCTACCTGAAAATGAACCTTGTAATTTTGATGACTTAAATTTTACTAAAGAATTTTTGTCAAGTATAAACAAAATGTATATTGTTGCATGTGGTACAGCAATGCACGCTGGACTTTCAGGAAAATCTGCAATTGAAAAACTTTGCAATATACCAGTTACTGTTGATATTGCATCTGAATTTAGATATAGAAATCCTATTATTGATAAAAATACATTATGTATTTATATCTCTCAATCAGGCGAAACAGCAGACACTATTGCTGCATTGAAACTTGCAAAATCTAAAGGTGCTACAACTTTAGCAATTTCAAATGTTATTGGTAGTTCAATTACAAGAGAAGCTGATTATTGTATTTATACTCATGCTGGTCCAGAAATCGCTGTTGCTTCAACTAAAGCATATACTTCTCAAGTTGTTTTACTTAATATTTTGGCTGTATACTTTGCAGAAATTTTAGAAAGTGTTCCAACCTTTGAACTAAAAAGTATAAAATCTGAAATTTTAGCTCTACCTTCAAAAATTGAAATCGCTTTAAAATCTTCAAAAAGAATAGAAGATTTTGCAAAGAATATTTATCAAGAAAAAGATGTATTTTTCTTAGGTAGAGGTGTAGATTACAATACTGCTTTAGAAGCTTCTTTGAAATTAAAAGAAATTTCTTATATTCATTCAGAAGCATATGCTGCTGGTGAATTAAAACATGGTCCAATTGCTTTAATTGAAAATGGAATTACTGTTATTAGTATTATAACAGATAAAGACTTAGTTGAAAAAACTATTAGTAATATTCAAGAGGTTATTACCCGTGGTGCTAAAACTTTGGTTGTTACAAATCAAGAATTGCCAAGTAATAATATTGATACAATTATTACTGTTCCTGATACTAATGTTTTACTATCACCTATTTTATCAATTGTTCCTTTACAATTACTTTCTTATTTTATTTCAAAAGAAAAAGGATTGGATGTTGATAAACCAAGAAATCTTGCAAAATCAGTTACAGTTGAATAAATTTTTAAAGGAGTTTACTATTGTTGTAAACTCCTCTCTTTTATTTATAATATTTTTTTATATTTTCAAGTGCACTTTTTTCCAATCTTGAAACTTGAGCCTGAGAAATTCCAATTTCGTCAGCAACTTCCATTTGTGTTCTTCCATCAAAATATCTTTTTTTTATAATTTTCTTTTCTTTTTCATTTAATCTTTTAAGAGCTTCTGCAATTGTCATATTATCGGCCCAGTTCTCATCACTATTTTTTGTGTCTTTTACTTGGTCCATTATAAATATACTTTCAGACCCATCATTATATATAGGTTCTTGTAATGATACTGGATCTTGTATAGCATCAAAACTAAATGCAATTTCTTCTCTTTCAACTCCTAATTCTTTAGCAATTTCTTCAATTGTTGGTTCTCTTCCCTTTTCCTTATTAAATCTATCTTTATATTGTATTGCTTTATATGCTAAATCTCGTACTGACCTACTTACTCTAATACTATTATTATCTCTTAGATATCTTCTTATTTCTCCTATTATCATCGGCACAGCATATGTTGAAAATTGTACACCTTGGCCTAAATCAAAATTATCAATTGATTTTATCAAACCTATACACCCTATTTGAAATAAATCATCTGCATTTTCACCTCTACCATAAAACCTTTGTATTACACTTAATACTAATCTTAAATTTCCTCTTATAAACTCTGCTCTTGCTTCTTCATCCCCTTGTTTTATTTTAATAAATAATTCATCTTTTTCTTTATTTGTTAGTACTGGTAGTTTCGATGTATTAACTCCGCAAATCTCTACCTTGTTAATCAAATAAAAAACCTCCCTTTGGAAAATAAAGTTATTATAATTATTTCCAAAGAGAGTATTTTTATTCTTCTATATGTTTCCTATTTGCAAATTCTTTTAGTTTATTTTCAACTTCTTCTGCTGAAAATAAACTTAAAATTTCTTTTGAAAGTTCCTTACAATCATATTTTTCTAATTCACTAATTCTTTTTCTAGCTTTTAATATACTATTTGAATTCATAGAGAATTCATCTAATCCAAGTCCTATTAGTAATGGTATATATAACTCATCTCCTGCCGCTTCTCCACACATTCCACAGAATATTCCTGCATCATGTGCTCCATCTATTGCTAGTTTTATAAGCCTTATTACTGCCGGATGATATTTAGTATATAGTTTTGATATTTTTTCATTTCCTCTTTCAGCAGCAACAGTGTATTGAATTAAGTCATTTGTTCCTATACTAAAAAAATCACATTCCTTTGCCAATCCATAAGCAATTAAAGCTGTTGATGGAATTTCTATCATTATGCCAACTTTTATATGTTTTTTATATGGTATGTTTTTATCATCTAATTCTTCTTTACATTCTTCTAGTATTTTTTTTGCCTCCCTCAACTCTTCAATTGAAGATATCATTGGAAACATTATTGACAAGTTTCCATATGCACTTGCTCTTAATATAGCTTTTAATTGTATTTTGAAAAGTTCTGTATTATCTAAGCATAAGCGTATTGCTCTATATCCCAAAAATGGATTTGCTTCTTTATCTAAATGTAGATATTTTAATTCTTTGTCTCCACCTATATCTAATGTTCTTATTATTACTGGTCTATCTTCCATTTTTTCTGCAACAGCTTTATATACATTAAATTGTTCTTCTTCAGTTGGCATATTTTCACTATCCATATACAAAAATTCACTTCTTAATAAGCCTACACCTTCGGCTGTATTTTTTAAAGCTATATCTGCATCTGCTGGTGTTCCAATATTAGCAACTAATTCAACAACATATCCATCAATTGTTTTTGTTACTGCATCTTTAAATTGTTCTAATTCTTCTTTTTCTTTTAATAATTCATTTTTTATTTCTTCTAATTGTTCTTTTTCTTCTTTAGTGGGATTTAAATATATTTCTCCTTTTTCACCATCTATCGCAATATAATCTCCTGTTCTAAGAATTTTTGTTGCCTCTTCTACTTTTGTTATAGCAGGAATTGTATGTGTTCTCGCCATTATAGATGTATGTGAATTTGTTCCTCCTAATTCAGTTATTATTCCTGCTACATTTTCAAAGTTTAATTTTGCAGTGTCTGATGTTGTTAATTCTGTTGCAACAATTATTGTATCTGGATTTAGTTTACTTATATTAACAGCTTCCTCATTAAATAGTTTTGCAATTATTCTATTTTTTATATCTGCAATATCTTTTGCCCTTCCTGCCATATATTCGTCATCCATATTTTCAAAAATTTGTATTATACTGTTAAATCCAATTTCTACTGCATATTCTGCACTATAATTCAAATTTATTATTGCATTTTCTGTTTCTGTAGTTAATGTTGGATCTTGCATTATCATTAAGTAGGCACTCATTATTTCTTTTTCTGTGCCGCTTAATGTATTTACAATTTCTTCTGTTTCTTTTGTTACTTGATTGAGTGCTTCTTTAAATCTTTTCATTTCTTTTTCAGAATCTTCTACTGTCTTTTTTTCTATTTGTCTTTCTAGATTTTTTAAAACAACTACTGTTCCAAACCCGATTCCCGTTGACACACCTTTTCCTCTTATCATATGTTTCCTCCTATATCACATTGTTTATACTATGTACATAAACTATATGTTCTATTCCCCTAAATTGTTTTCAAATGCTTTTAAAATTTCTTCCATAGCTTTATCTTCATCTTCTCCATCACATTCAATTTCAATTTCTGTGTTTGTTTTTATTCCTAAAGACATTATTCCTAAAATTGATTTTGCACTTACTATTTTTCCCTTTGCATTTATATTTATATTACAATTAAATGTTCCTGCTAATTTTGCTAATTCTCCTGCTGGTCTTGCATGTAAACCTGTTTCATTTTTTAAAACTACTTTTTCTTTTCTCATTTTATAACTTCCTTTCTTACCAATTGAGACACCCTAATTGGTAATTTTCTTTTACCAGTAATGGGTGTCCCTAGTTGTAATTTTTTTACCAAAAATATCGTAGCCTTACTGGTTATTTTTTTTCATATTCTGGTAAATTATTTTTTAACATTGCCATAACTGCCATTGAAACTAATGATCCAATAATTATTGATACTAAATACCATATTGGATGTCCAACTGTTGCAATTACGAATATTCCTCCATGAGGTGCCATTAATGTACAATTAAATACCATTGATAATGCTCCTGTTACTGCTGATCCTGCAACAAATGCTGGTATTGTTCTTAATGGATCTGCTGATGCAAATGGAATTGCACCTTCTGATATAAATGATAAGCCCATTATATAATTTACATATGCTGCTTGTTTGTCTTTTTTTGCTATTTTCTTTGGGAAGAATGTTGCTAATAATGCTACTGCTAATGGTGGTACCATTCCTCCAGCCATAACTGCTGCCATTATTTCATATTGTCCAGATGCTAACATTCCTGTTCCAAATGTATATGCTGCTTTGTTTACTGGTCCTCCTAAATCTACTGCCATCATTCCTCCTAGAATTGCTCCTAGTAATACCTTATTTGCTGTACTCATTGAAGACAAATAATTATTTATTGCTGTATTTATTGCTCCTACATATGGATTTATTAATAACATAAAAGCACCCATTAACATTATTCCAAATACAGGGTATAAAAGAATTGTTTTTATTCCTTCTATACTTTCTGGCAAATAACTACATATCTTCTTTAGTAATAATACTATATAACCACCAACAAAACCTGCAATTAATGCTCCTAGAAATCCTGAGCTAACAAGTACCACAGTGCTGTCTGTTAATGATGCAAATGTTGTTCCTTGTACTGCTAATATTCCTCCTACAAATCCTACTGCTAATCCTGGTCTATCTGCAATACTCATTGCAATATATCCAGCTAAGATGTATAGCATTACATTAAATGCTGCTCCTCCTACTGTTTTAAAGAATGCAGCTAGTGGTGTATTCATACCAAAGTTAGATGGATTTATTGAATAATCATCAAATAAGAATGCTAATGCTATTAATATTCCTCCACCTACAACAAAAGGTAACATATGTGTTACACCATTCATTAAGTGTTTATATATTCTAGTTCCAACGCCTTCTTTTTCATTATCCTCTTCTTGACTATTTTTATTTGAAGAATGATATGTTTTTGCTTCTGATGATAATACATGTTCAATTAATTCTTGTGGTTTATTTATTCCATCTGCTACTTTTGCTTTTACTAATTTTTTTCCATCAAATCTTGATAAATCTACTTTTGTGTCTGCTGCAATTATTACAGCTTTTGCATTTTTTATTTCTTCCTTTGTAAATTTATTTTTTACTCCAGAAGATCCGTGTGTTTCTACTTTTACTTTATGCCCTAGTTGCTCACCCATTTTTTCTAGTGCTTCTGCTGCCATATAAGTATGTGCTATTCCTGTTGGGCATGCTGTTATTGCTAATATTTCATATCCATTATTTTCTTGTTTTGTCTCTTTTAATTTCATTCTTTCAGCTCTATCTATGCATAACATAAATTCTGCTGGTGTTTCTGCATTTAGTAATTCTTTTCTAAATTCTGTATCCATTAATAATGTTGATAATCTACTTAGTACATCTAAATGTACATTGTCTTTTGTGTTTGGTGCTGCAATTAAAAATATTAATTTTGCAGGTTGTCCATCTAAAGAATCAAAATCTACTCCATTTGGTATTACCATTGCTGATAATCCAGGTTTTGAAACTGCATCTGTTTTTCCATGTGGTATTGCGATTCCTTCTCCTATTCCAGTTGTTCCTTCTTTTTCTCTTTCCATTACTACTCTTTTGTATTCTTCTTTTTTGATAATATTTCCATTGCTTGCCATTAAGTCAACCATCTGGTTAATTACTTCTTCTTTGCTATGTGCTACACCATTTAATTTGATGGCACTTGTACTTAACAAATCTGTAATTTTCATACTTTTATCATCCTTTCCTTTGTATGTTTTAATTTATATTTCTTTTAACAGGTTAGCTACTTCCTCTGCTGTTGCTAAATTCATTGAAAATGAACTTGCACTTCCAGTAGCTATCCCCATTTTAAAAGCATATTCAAAGTCTCCATTTTTTACATATCCTGCTATAAATCCCGCTACCATGGAGTCCCCTGCACCAACTGTATTTAATACTTTTCCTTTTGGTGCCTTTAAATAATATTCTTTTTCATCTTTTGTCACTAATATTGCTCCATCTCCACCTAATGATATTAGCACATTTTGTGCTCCCATTTGTTGAAGTTTTTTAGCATGTACTATAATTTCTTCTTCCGTTTCTATTTTTTCTTTAAATGTTTCTTCTAATTCTTCTTTATTTGGCTTTATTAAAAATGGTTTGTATTTTAAAACATTCATTAATAATTCTTTCGTTGCATCTACCACAAATGTCACATTATTTTTTTCTAATGTTTTACATATTATTTCATATATATCATTATTTATACATCTTGGTATATTTCCTGCTAATATTACTATATCTTCTTTTTTTATTTTTTCAATTTTTTCTAATAATTTATTAATGTCTTCTTCTGTTGTTTCTGGTCCATTTCCATTTAGTGCTGTTTCATCTTTTGAACTAATTTTTACATTTATTCTTGTAATTCCTTTTTTTACTGTTATAAAATCTGTTTTTATTCCTTTTTCTTCAATACTTCTTTTTAATTCTTCTCCTGTAAATCCTGCTATAAATCCTAATGCTGTACTTTCTATTCCAAGATTTTTTAGAACTGTTGACACATTCAGTCCTTTTCCTCCTGGAAGTATTTTTTCCATTTTTGTTCTATTTATTTTCCCTATTTCAAAATTTTCTACTTGTGATATGTAATCTAGAGCTGGATTAAATGTAATTGTATATATCATTTTATTCACCTCAATTTTTTATAATATTATCATAGTTGTTTTTAATTTACAATAGTATTTTTTATTTTTAAATGAAAAAAAGAACTATAATTTTACATTTTATTTATAGTTCTTTTTTTATTCGATTTTTTATGCATTTTGTTATGAATTTGTTCCATCATTAAATGGTATAAATTTGTTTACTATACTTCCTGTAGATACTTCTATATTATCAGTATCTGTTTTAAACATTGCAAATGATGTATTTATTTTATTATCAACTAATTCTTCAACTTCATCTTGTGTTGCATGTTCAGCTAATACTAGTTCACTTACTAGTATTTGTTTTGCATTATGTAACATTTTCTTTTCTCCTGTTGATAATCCTTTTTCTTTTTGTTTGAAACTTAAATTTCTTACAACATCTGCAATTTCATAAATGTTTCCACTTTTCATCTTGTCCATATTATCTCTATAGCGCTTATTCCAATTTTTTTCCATTTCTGTTTCATCTTGTTCTAAAACATTTATAACTTTTGCTGCCTCTGTTTTATCAATTACATTTCTAATACCATGTTCTTCCGCTGTTGATATAGGTACCATTACCTTTACTTCTCCTGGCATTTTTAATATATAATATGATTGTTTTTCCCCTAATATTTCTTTCTCCTCTATTGAATCTATAACCCCTGCTCCATGCATTGGGTATACTACTTTGTCCCCTACATTATACATGTAAGTCACTCCTTTCAAGTCTTTATATTTTGGTTTTCAATCATGTATCACTTATTATCTCAACCATTTCTATTATACTACAAAAAATGGCAAAAGTCAAAGCTTTTACCATTTTTTTAGGATAAAATTACAACATTTTTTAATTTATCAATAAATCTATGATATATATATCATATCACAATCTATTATTTTATGTTTATTTTGAAATTAATGAAATAAACATAACTGCTCCAAATAATATTGCCACAATTCCTCCAATCAATAAGAATAATGATTTTTGATTTGATGAGTTTATTAAATCTTCCTCTGATTTAGTTGTAACAATAAATGGTTTTTTTGAATCTAGCGGTTTGCCTATATGTATTTTATTTCCAACCTTAAAAGCTTCTCCAATTACATACAAATTCTGATTAGCTTCTATTGTTTCTTCTATCATTTTAAATCCTAAGGTTTCTCCTCCAAATCTACTCCATGAAAAAGAATCAAAATATCTATAATTGCCTAACCTTCCTTTTGGTTCAAATCTATCGAATGTTTTTGGAATATCCAAATTACAACCAACACCATTTATTTCAAGTACTACATCGTCTGTACTACTTGAATCAACTATTGAAATATCTTGACAAGTCTTTTCATTAGATATTACATTTTCTTTTTTATCAATTCGAGTTTGCATATTTCCGTTACTATCTCTATATTGTTGTCTTATCTCTACAACTTGAGATAACTTAGAATTACAATATGCTACCTTTCTATTTGAAAATGGTGTTTCATATAGTGTATTAGATACTATTTTTCCTTTAAGCTCAACAAATTCTCTATATTCATTTCCTAATCCATTTTCATCCATTTGTGTAAACATATCTTTTAATTCAGAAATTGTTTTAGTTTGAAGATATTTTATTTCAATAATTGCATTTTGTGTTTTAGGTCTTAAATAAAAAATTGCAACTAATCCACCAACAACTAATAATATTGGTATTAAAAAATTCATTTTTAATCCTCCTAATTATTGTTATTCATTTCATTTTTTAGTCTTTCTAGTTCTGCATCTACTGCATTATCTCGATCCATTTTTGCAAATGGATCTGATTCGCTTTCTTGAACACCTGAAACCTCTGAAAAAGCATCTGCTTGAGCTTCTTTTTGTGCTATTTTTTGTTCCATTTTGTCCATTTTTGCAAAAGCACTTTTACTATCCATATTTCCTAATGTTTTTGCCATTTGAGATTTCGCATCAGCCATCTGGCTTCTTGCAACAAGCATAGCTTGTTTACTTCTGGCCTCTTCTAGTTTTTGTTTTAATATATCAATTTGAGCTTTTATATCATTAACTTGTGTTTCCATTGAATCAACCATCGTTTGATATTGATTAACCATATTATCTTGTTTAATTTTATTTTCTAATGCTTGTTTTGCTAATTCTTCATTTCCTTGTGATAAACAAGTCTTCGCTTTTTCTTGCCATACATTAGATTGTTCCTTAGCTGTTTCTAATTGTTTTTTTACAGAATTAAGACTTCCCATTGCTATTCCTAGACTTTGAGTTGATTTTCTTAATTGTTCTTCCATATCTATTATTATTTGTTTAACCATTTTTTCAGGGTTTTCTGCTTTATCAATTAAATCATTGATATTTGCTCTTACTAAATCACTTAGTCTTTCAAATATTGCCATTTTAAATTCCTCCTATATAATTAACTTCTTTTTTTTAATAATGTTTTTAATAACAATCCAGAACCTGCCGCTGCCATTCCCAAAATTAATATATAATCAAACATTGAAGTTGTAACAAAATTGATTCTTACACTCATAATTATTGATAAAATAATAAATACTACACTTAATATTATTATAATTTTTGATGCAATAGATTTAGGATTGCAAAAATACCATATTATACCTATTATTAAAGGTATTGTTACAGTACCTGAAGACAAATCAAATCCTCCAATTCTCCACACATACCAACTGCTGTGAACCATTACCCTTTTACTTAGCATAAATAAACCTGCTCCAAGCAATATAACCCCAATAAAAAATTGCAATAATTCATTACTTTCTTTTTTTGGTTTATCTTGATAATTTTGTTGTATATTGTTTAACTCTTTGGATGTATCAGAGTCCTTTTTTAACATATATATTCTCCCCTCCTTAAAATAATTTTCTGTAATTACAGAATATCATTTTTGTCTCAAAAAGTAAATGTATTTTTAGAAATCTTTCAAATTATTTTATCTTTGATTCTACCAGGCAAATTTTTAAAATCATATTTTTCAAATTCCTTTGTAAACACAAAAAAGCAATACACATTATTTCTCTTAATATTATATAATCCATTTTCTCCAATATGCAAACTCTTTCCACCTTCTAATAAAAATTCAGGATAATTTTCTTTAATTGAAATTTGATAAACTTTGTAGTCTTTAGATAAACTAATTGTTGATAAAATCTCGTTGGGTTCTAAAGATATTTCTAAATGTTCTTTAGTTATTATATTTGTTATTCGAACTGTTCCATTTTTTAATGTTAATTTTGCATTTTTATTGATCTCAATAATAAGAGCTGACATTTTTTCATCCCTATACTTAAAATAATTATATTATAAAGTTTTAAATATTTTTTCTAGTATAGCATATTTAACATTATTTTTTAACTTTTTATGTAATATTTATTTACTTGTTGAGCCAAACCCACCTATTCTTTTGCCTTCGGCCTCATCATTATCTGCTATTAAAAATGGCATAAATATTGCTTGGCCTATACAGTCGCCTTTCTTTATTTCCACATCTTCATCTTTTATGTTATAAAATGCAAACATTATATGTCCATCATTGTCTGAATTTCCATAATAATCTTTATCTATAATTCCTACACTGTTTGCAAGAATTAATCCTTTTTTTCCTGGATTAGAACTTCTATTTGCTAACATTAAATATTCATTTTCTTGCATATATGACTTTATTCCTGTTTTTACTAGTGTTGGTTTCATTCCTTTTTTAAATGATGGTATGATTGTGTCTTCTGCTGCTTCTACATCATATCCTGCTGAATATTTTGTTTTTCTTACAGGTAAATTTATTTCTTTATCTTCAAATCCTTTTGCTATTTCAAATCCTCTTATTTTTTCCATGTTTTTTTCATCCTTTCTTTGTTTACTTTATTTTTTCATATGATTGTTTAATTGTCAATATTGTGAAAAAATTAATTCAAAAAAATTGCATAAGTTTCAGATCAAAAGTCAATAAAAACTCTCCACCTTTTTAGATGGAGAGAAAGATAAACTCTTTTTCTGTTTAATTTTTTCTAAATACAAATTCCAATCTTGTGGATTTCATAAATCCAAATTCACCATTGTCCATAAGGACACCAAAGAAGTGATCTGATTCGTCCCTACGAATTTCAACAATTCTACCAGTTCCTTCATGCATAATTGTAGGACAAATATATCCTCTACAATCAGCAGTTACACGAACTACATCATATAACCGATATTTAAGTTCTCCATTAACTTGAACTGCAACAGGGATGTCAAATTCGTCAACAACCAACTCATAGTTAGAAAAAATTGTGTGTTCTATCTTCATGTTATTCCTCCTTGGGTAATTACCCATAATAATTTTGTCTATAGCTACTGATGTAACGGAGTTTCAAAATGCTACATCACTTATAATTGTATCATATTTACATAATTTTGTCAAATAATATAAATTGCACATGGTGTAAAGAATTTTTCATTAGTTGCAAAATAAAAAACTCTGTAAAGCATTGATTTATCAGCGTTTCAGAGTTTTTAGTTTTGGTTGGGCTGGCTAGATTCGAACTAGCGCATGCCAGAGTCAAAGTCTGGTGCCTTACCGCTTGGCTACAGCCCAATATAAACTTATGGGGTGGAAGATGGGACTCGAACCCACGGTCTCCAGTGCCACAAACTGGCGCGTTAACCAACTACGCTACATCCACCATCATTGTAGCTCTTTTGTGAGCACAGTTAATATTTTAATATTATTTTTTACATTTGTCAAGTTTTTTTCAATAATTTCTTAAAAATTAAAAATAGTACCTTCAAAATCAGATACTATTTTTATATTTTATTCTTCTCCTCTACCCTCTGGCAAAGCATCTGGTAATTCAATTCTGATTCTTATTCTACATACATAAGATATTGCTCTTCCCAATTTGCTATTTTTTATTCTCTGCCATAAAGATGGTTTTTTCTCAAATGTAATAGATTCTTGATATTCTTGTAATTCTTGTTCTTCAACTGAAACCTCATCAATTTCACTTTCAGTATCTTCATCAATTGCAAGAACTTGTGAAATTGTTTTTTCTGGAACTAATTCTTCTTTTACTTTTTTAGATTTTTCATTTTTAGTTACCTTTTCTATATTAGTAGCATTTGTTTTCTCAGCTACTAATTCTTCTGTTTCTTGAACTTCATTTACAGAATCTTCAATCACTACATCTGCTGGTTTTGGAATTCCCTTTAACGCTTCTGCAACTTCTATCCCTATATAGCTTAAAGCCTTTGATCTATCTTCTGTTCTTTCCATATCTATTTCTATATGTAAATTTGTTTCCAAATTATTTACTCTTGCATTTAGTAATTTTAAAGCATCTTGATAATTTTGACTTTTTCTACTCTTATCTTTTCCAACTAGTGTAAGGGTGTCTATTACATCTTCTGAAAATTCTCCTTGAGCTTCTTTAACCTTATCTTTCCATCCTGATTCTCTTGCTTCAACTGTATCTATTAATTCTCGTAATTTACCTGCTAATGCAATGTTTTCTTCCCTTTGTCTAATTAGTTCCTCAACCATTTTTGTGTTTTCTTCAAATTGTACAGTTGCGTACTCAACCAATCCATATGCTGCTTTATATACACTTACAGGAAAGTTTTTTTTCTTTGGATATTCTATTAAATAAGCTTTTATTGATTCAATTAAGTCTTTAAAATATGTATCATCTTCTAATTGAACTATTTGCTTTTTGCTTTTTGGATTTATCATTTTTTGTACTTTATCTATATTTGATAGTATTTTCTCTTCTGTGATAACCATTCTCACATTTACTATGCCTGATCTTCTAGACATGCAAATTCCTCCTTCTTCCTATGTAGTCAATAATTAAATTCTATTTTATTATACAACAGGCATTTTAAAACCTCAATACTTTTTTTACTTTTTTTTATTACATTTATATTACAATTGTAATATAAATGTAATATTTGTTTAATCTTTATTTTTTACTTAAATTAAAAACAGTCATAACTCCTCTTTATTGGTTGCTATAACTGTTTCTTTCTTATTTATCCAAATATTTTTTTCATTTCTTCATGTCTTTTAATTTTTAAAGTAGTTGTTTTTATAAGTTCTTCCTCTGTAATAATCATTTCTCTAACATATTTGTATTTAGGCATTAATCTATTAACTTCTTTTACCTTTTCCCATAAGAATTCTCTAATTTTGTCTTCACCTTCAATATTGTATAATTCTTTAATCATTTCTTTATCATAAACAATTTTTACGCAAACTTTTACATCTCCATCGTCTTCTTTTTTCTCATAAACAAATGATTCTTTTATTCCTTCTACTTTATTTAATAATGTTTCAATTTCTTCTGGAAATACATTTTTTCCATTGTTTAAAACTATTACACTTTTCTTTCTACCAGATATATAGATAAAGCCATCTTTATCAATTCTTGCTAAATCACCTGTGTGGAACCATCCATCTTGTTCTAAAGCTGATTTTGTAGCTTCTTCATTTTCATAATATCCAAGCATTATTGATGGACCTTTTGCCATTAATTCTCCAATTCCTTCTTCATCTGGATTATCAATTTTAACTTCTACACTTGGAAATTTCTTTCCTATTGACCCTAATCTTCTACACTTAGGGATTTCTGCTGCTATTACTGGTGCTGTTTCTGTTAATCCATATCCTTGTTCCAAATCAAAGCCTAAGTCATTAAATCCTTTTTCTGTCTCAGGGTCTAATGCTGCACCACCTGTTACAACTAATTTTAAATCTGGTCCTAGACTTTCATGAATTTCTCTAAATAATTGCTTTCTAAGATCTATTTTTACTTTTAATAATAAATTTGATATCTTTCTACCCTTTTCTACAGTAGGTAATTTTCCTTTTTTCTCAATTGTCTTCATTACTTTTCTATATATAATGTCAAATACTGCTGGAACTGATATCATTGCAGTTATACGATATTCTTTGATATTGTCTGCCATATGTTTTACACCTTCACAGAAATATATACAAGCTCCAATTGATACTGGATATAAAAATCCTACAGTACATTCAAATACATGATGTAGTGGTAAAAATGATAAAAATCTTTCTTTTTCATTTAGATTAAATCTTTCATCTATATCCATTATATTTGTTACTATATTTTTATGTGATAACATTACAGCTTTTGACATTGCTGTTGTTCCTGATGTAAATAACATTATTCCCATTCCATCAGCATCAATTTTGGCATCTAAGTAACTTTTGTCTCCATCTTCAATTAATTTTTTTCCTTTTTCTACTAATGTTTTTTGAGAATATATACCATTTGTATTTTCCTCTAATTCCATTGATATAAAATATCTCAAATTAGTATTCTTTTTTTCTCTTAATTTATTCATTACATCATCATATTTTTTAGAATAAAATATAGCTTCTACTTGTGATCTTAGAATTAAACTTTCAATTTCATTCTCTGGTAATGATTTGTCTAATGGTACAACAACTCCTGTTCCTGCTGCAATTGATAAATATGCTAATTCCCATTCATATCTATTTTCAGAAATTACTGCAATTCTTTTGTCTTTTAATCCCATTTTTATTAGCGCTGTCCCTAATGCATTTATTTCATCTCTGAATTCTCTATGTGTTACTTGTTTTAGTTCACCTTTTGTTTCTGTTTTTAACATATATGCAGGTCTATCTCCATATTTTTCTCCTGTTTGTTTTAACATATCTTTTAAATCTGTATATTTCATCTTTTTTGATTTTATTTCCATTTTAGATATCATTCCCTTCATTATTATATATCACTTTATTCTTAATCCATTTACAACAGTATTTTCATATTCATAGTATAATTTCATTATGTCCATTTCTTCGTTTTCTCTTTTTTTATAAACTAAAGTTGAACATATTAAACCATATATTTCTGAAGCTATTGCTCTTGTATCACCTTTTTTAATTTCTCCTTTTTCAATTCCTTTTTGTACAATTTGTTCTATTTGCCCTATATAATCATATACATGATCCTGACATTTTTTATTTCTTGCTTCTTTCCCCCAGAATTGACTTAAAATTATTGTTATTATGTCTTCATATTTAGCTACTATTTTTATTTGTATTAATATTATAGCTTTTATTTTATCTATATAATTATTATGTTTTGCTGTTTTTATATCAACACTATTTTGTAATAATTTAATTCCTTCTTCTATTAAAAAATTAAATATTTCTTCTTTGCTAGAAAAGTGATAATATAGCGTTCCCTTAGCTACTCCTACAGTTGCTGTAATCTCTTCTATGCTTGTTGCATCATATCCTTTTTCTGCAAATAATTTCATTGATGTTTCAAATATTTTTCTTTTGGTTTTATTCATATACTTCACCTATTATCTCTTAATTTTTCTTTCATATTATATAATTTTATTGCATTTTATGCAAGTTTTTTTTGTAATTAGAATTATCATTCAGTTTTTATAATTTGTATTTACTTTATTAAAAAGTTAAAAAATATCATTTTATCGTTACACTTCGGACGCCCTGCTATTTGAAATTTGTTTTTTAAAACAAATTTCAAACACCTCGTTTCACTTTAAAATGATATTTTTAACTTTTTTAATTAATTTAAATCATATTCTATATTATGTTTTCTTTCAAGTTTACAATTTTGTTTTAAAGTCTTATCCACATAATTGTGGATAATGTGGATAACTTTGTGAATAACTTTAAATAGACATTTTTCGTTCACAAGTTATTCACATTTAATTGTTGATAATTTTCATTTTACATTTATTTGCATTTTTTATCTTTTTTTATGTAACTTATTTTTCTATTTATTGTATAGAATAAATAGGAAGGTAATATATAATTTTATCGGTTAACTGCGGACGCGTTGCTATTTTAAATTTGTTTGCAACAAATTTAAAACACCTTGTTAAACTTTAAAATTATATATTACCTTCATATTAAATCACATAAATTTCAAATAAATAACTAAAATAATTTCTAGAATTAATATTACTGGTAATCCCACTGTAAATTTAAATTTTTTAGTTTTATGTCTAAAAGTATACATTCCAGCAATAGTCCCAATTCCTCCACCTAATGCAGTAACTATAAATAGTGTTTGCTCTGGGATTCTCCATTTTCCCCATTTTGCTCTTCTTTTATCTGACCACATCATATAGAAGCCAATTAAATTTATTACTATTAAATAAATTATTATATTTCTTAAAGAGAATATATCTCCTATTTGTATATTACTTTCTAGCATTTTTCTTCCTTTCTTAACAATATGGACACCCTTTATATAATTTAATTAATTTTTTATAAGAGTGTCCCTTGTGGTAATTTTTTTACCATTTATGAGTGTCCCCAATGGTAAATTATCCGAATAAACTCAATTGATTACTTTGACTCATTCCTTCTAAGCAGCCAAATTGGCGTAATAGTTCAGTTACAGAGTCTCCAATTTTTGCTCTTATTTTCATATCATCAATCGACATAAATTTTTCGTCTTTTCGAGCATTCATTATGCTTTCAGCTGCGACTGATCCTAATCCTGCTATACTATTTAATGGAGGACGGAGACTGTCTCCTTCTACCAAAAATTTTGTTGCATGTGATTTATATAAATCTATTGGTAAAAATCTTAATCCTCTTTCATACATCTCCAACACAATTTCTAAGTCATCATACATATCTTTGTCTTTTGGTGTTGCTGCATTTCCCATCATATCTATTTCTTTCATTTTATTTTTTACTTTTTCTTTTCCGTTTATCATAACTTCTGCATCAAATGCTTTTGCTCTAATTGAATAATATGCTGCATAATATGCAAGTGGTATATGTACCTTGAACCAAGCTATTCTGAAAGCATTTGTTACATATGCTGCTGCATGTGCTTTAGGGAACATGTATTTTATTTTTTCACATGATTTCATATACCAGTCTGGTACTCCATGTTCCTGCATCAATGGTATATATTCATCTTTCCATTTTGGTTCTTTTCCTTTTGCAACTTTTCCCTTACGCACTGCTTCCATTATTTTAAATGCTTTGTCTGGTGGCAATCCTTTTTGCATTAAGTATACCATTATATCGTCACGACAACATATTGCCTCTTTTAATGTTACTATTCCTTCTTCTATTAATGTTTGTGCATTCCCTAGCCATACATCTGTACCATGTGATAATCCTGATAAACGAATTAATTCATCAAATGTTGTTGGATGTGTATCCATAAGCATTCCTCTAGCAAATTTTGTTCCATATTCAGGTATCCCAAATGTTCCTACTTCTGAATGAATTTGCTCAGGGGTTACTCCTAATGCTGTTGTTGAGTTAAATATTGACATTGTTTCTTTGTCATCAAGTGGAATTACTGTTGGTGCAACTCCTGTGATATCTTGTAACATACGAATTACCGTTGGATCATCGTGTCCTAGTATATCTAATTTTAATAAATTCCCATCTATTGAGTGATAGTCAAAATGTGTTGTTATTATATCTGAGTTTGGATCATCTGCCGGATGCTGTACTGGAGTAAATTCATATATTTCTCTTCCTTTTGGTACTACTATTATTCCTCCTGGGTGTTGTCCTGTTGTTCTTTTTATTCCAGTACATCCTGCTGAAAGTCTTGTTATTTCTGCTTTGTTAACCGG
This sequence comes from uncultured Clostridia bacterium, assembly GCA_934167755.1. Lineage (GTDB taxonomy): Bacteria > Bacillota > Clostridia > TANB77 > CAG-508 > CAG-269. The sequence goes on along the minus strand of CAKPLT010000011.1, from coordinate 42,578 downwards.
TATATTTCTTTCTTCATAATATTTTTTTACATATCCAAATGCTGTTTTATCTGCAACTGTACCTACTGTTCCTGCTTTAAATGTTGTTCCTTTTCCAAAGATTACTTCTGTATATTTATGTGCTTTTGCTTGATACTCCCCTGAGAAGTTTAAGTCAATATCTGGTTCTTTGTCTCCATTAAATCCTAAGAATGTTTCAAATGGTATATCCATTCCGTCTTTTGCTAATTTTGCACCACATTTAGGGCAATCTTTATCTGGTAAGTCAAATCCATTTCCTACTCCATAATCTTCAAATTCAGAATATTTACATTCTGGACATCTATAATGTGGTTTTAATGAGTTTACTTCTGTTATACCTGTCATATATGCTACAAGTGATGAACCTACTGATCCTCTTGATCCTACTATATATCCGTCTTCATTTGATTTCCATACTAATCTTTGTGCTATTATATACATTACTGAATATCCATTACTTATTATTGAATTTAATTCTTTATCTAATCTTGCTTGTACTATTTCTGGTAATGGGTCTCCATATAATTCATGTGCTTTGTCATAAGCTATATTTTTTATGTCTTCTTCACATCCAGGTATATGTGGTGGACATTTTTCAGGTGATATTGGATCTATTCTATCACACATATCTGATATTTTATTGGTATTTGTTACAACAACCTCATATGCTTTTTTCTCTCCTAAATAGCTAAATTCTTGTAACATTTCTTCTGTTGTTCTTAAATATAATGGTGCTTGATTATCTGCATCTTTATATCCTTGCCCTGCTTCTAATATTCTTCTATATATTTCGTCTTGTGGATCCATAAAGTGTACATCACATGTTGCTACAACTAGTTTATTTAGTTTTTCTCCTAATTCTACAATTTTACGATTTATATCTTTTAAATATTCTCTGTCTGGTACTTTTCCATCTCTTACTAAGAACTCATTGTTTCCTATTGGTTGAATTTCTAAGTAATCATAATCTCTTGCTATATTTTCTATTTCTTCGTCTGATTTTCCTAGTTCTATTGCTTGATATAATTCTCCCGCTTCACATGCACTTCCTAATATTAAACCTTCTGAATATTTTTTATATATGCTTTTTAATATTCGTGGCTTTTTATAAAAATAATGTAAATGTGAAATAGATACTAATTTATATAAGTTCCTTAATCCTATATAATTTTTCGCTAATATTATTGCATGATATGTATTTAATTTTTTGTATTCTTCTTTTTTTGCTTCTTCATCTCTTCCAATTGTGTCTATTTCTTCAACCGTTGTGACTCCTCTGTCTTTCAATTTTTGTATCATTACATTAAATACCTTAACCGTTGTGTCTACATCATCTAAAGCTCTATGTGCTACTTCTACTACTATTCCTAATTCATCTGCAATTTTACCAAGCTTATATTTTTTCATATTTGGAAATATATCTTTTGCAAGTGTTAATGTGTCTATTACTGTATAATCAAATTCATATCCTAATACTTTTGCATTTTGCTTTAAAAATCCAACATCAAATTTTGCATTATGTGCAACAATTATTGAGTCTCCTAAAAATTCTAGTATTTTTGGAAATACTTTATCAATTGTTTCTGCATCTTTTACCATGTCATCTGTTATATTTGTAACATCTACAACTCTCTGTGGAATTGGTTTCTCTGGATTTACAAAACAACTAAATTCATCTATTACTTCTCCATTTTTTACTTTCATTATTCCAACTTCTGTTATTTTTTCTGTTACTGCTGAAAAACCTGTTGTTTCTAAGTCTAGTACACAATAAGTTGTATTTATAGACTGACCTTTTGCATTTGTTACTGAATTTTCTTTGTCTGGTGCAAGATATGCTTCTACACCATAAATTACTTTCATATCTTGGTTATCTCTTCCAAGTAAATGATATGCTTCTGGAAATGCTTGTACAACTCCATGGTCTGTTATTGCAATTGATTTCATTCCCCAGCTCATTGCTCTTTTTATTAAATCTTCTGCTGATGTCATTGCATCCATTTGACTCATTTTAGTATGCATATGTAATTCTACTCTTTTTACCTCTGCGTGGTCTTCTCTTGTAGTTTTTGGTAATGGCTCTGATACTACTATTGTATTAGCCATTACTGTTAGCTCATTTGAAAAAGCATCCATCTGAGCTCTTCCTGCTAGTTTTATTGCTTTTGTTCCCTTTAATCTTTTTATAATCTTTTTTGCACTATTTCCAGGTAAAAATGCTTTACATGTCATTGTACTTGTTCCATCATATATGTCTATACTTAAAATTACTTTTCCTGATTTTGTTTCTTTGTCTTCCATAGCTTGTATTTCACCATCAATGCATATATTACCTGATTCTGGATTAATATCTACTATTTTGACAAGTGGATCACTTATATTCATTGATGAACCCAAAATTAATGGTGTACTGTCATCTTCCTCTGGAAGTGGTGGCATTCCTTCATCTGATATTTCTGCAATAACATTTGCCATTACTGTTATATCTCCAGCGTAACTATCAAATCCTGCTTTTCCTGTTGTTTTTATTGCTTTTGCTGACTTTATCTTTTCTAATACTTCATTTCCTTTTACTCCGTCTTCTGCAAATGACTTACATGTAATTATTCCTGTGCCATCATATATTTCATATATTAACATTCCTTTTCCAGTTTTTGTTTCTCTACATTCACTGTTTACAACTCTTCCTTCTAATGTTACTCTTCCAGAATTAGCATCTAATTCTTTTATCTTCATTTTCTTTTCTTTGGCTTTTGAAGGCTTTCCAAATATAATATTTTCTGCTTGTGGAAGTTCTTCCATTTCTGGCATATATCCCAATTCTGCTTCTGGTGGCATAGCATAATCTGCATCATTATATGGTCCTTCTGGAAGTGGTGGAATATCTCCTGAAATTTCTTCTGGCACACTATATTGTTCTTCTTGATGTGTTCTTATTGCAATACCTCTCATTGCTTCATGTACTGCTTGTTCTTCAATCTTTTTTGTTTTTTCTTGAAATGCTTTTATTTCTTGTTCCTTTATCTTTTCTTCTATATTTACAGTATATTTTTTTCCAAATAAATTATATATTACATTTTCAAGTTCTCTATCTAATTTTCTTGCTTTTAAAAAGTCTGCTCCTTTTATCTGCATATATACATTTACATTTTTTTCAGTTAATTCCACTTTACTTTTTAATAATAACAATGGTCTCATTAATGGATATTTATGTGCCATATAGCATATTAAGTTTTCCCATTCATCATCTATTCTTTTTATATATATTCCTTCTGGATATGTTATTAACATATGCACTTGTCCAAATTGAAATCTATCCCTTAAAAACTTTTCTAAATACCATATTTCTTTTATTTCTATATATTCATTTGAAGACATTCCTAGTTCTAATGTATTTATTTTTTTTATTAAATTCATTTTTGTTATTACTGCATCTGCTATGTTACTATTAGTTTTATAATCACTAAATACATCTCCAATTTTCCTACTTTTTTTTATTTCTTGTGTTTCTGCCATTTTGTTTTTCCATCTCCTCCTAGGATATTTTGTCTCTTCCGTCTTTGATTATATTATCATAAATTATATATTTTTTCAATGTAGAATTTGTCATAAAAAAAAATTTTATGACTAGTTTTGGTATTATTTCCATTCTTTTAATTATAACCAAAAAAATAATCACAAAAAAGTCTTGAAATTTTCACAATAAAATATTATTATATATTAAGTTGATAACAAAGGAGGAAAATATCTATGCCAAAAACTTCAAGTAAAAAAGTTAAAGAAACACCAAAAACAGATAAAGTTGAAAAAACTGAGGAAATTAAAGAATCACCAAAAGCCAAAAAAGTAAAAAAGACTGAAACGGTTGAAGTAGTAGAGACTGAAACTAATGATATAAAAAGCAAAAAGACTGCAAAAAACGCCAAAAAAGCTGAAAAACAAAAAGATATGGAAGATTTGAAAGATATTTTAGAAGATTTAAAAACTGTATTATCAAATCTTGGTGTAAATATTTCTCAATTAGAAGTATCTCTTTCTTCAAATAAAGAAAATGTTGAAGATTCAAAAGAACATAATACTAATGAGTTAACTGATAATGATACTCTTTTAATATCTGAAACTCAGAGTAAAGTTGTTCTTCCATATAAAATAGATGATGTTAAGAGAATTTTAAATGAAAATCCCAAAAAATATGAAACACTTCAAGATGTAATCAATGTGGAATATACATTACCTATAACAAAATATAAAAACTCATCAAAATCTAGATTTAAAGAAGCTTATAATTTAATGAGAAAAAAAGAAAAAGCTTCTATATTTGATAGTTTAAGTATAGCTACTGAAATGACATTTAATAGTTTACTTAACCCAGCTGTTATAACTGCTTGTCAGAATTTAAACCAATTAGATGTTTATGTTGATTGCTTGTCTACAAATGAACTTGATAAGTTTAATTATTTTAAAGTAAAGTATGAGATATTACCTAAAAAATAAGAAAAAAACTATTTTTCTAGTTTTTTTCTTATTTCATGTCTAGCAAATTTTTTATTAGCTCTTTTCTGTATAATTTTATATACGAAATATATAATAATTAAAGTTGTTGCAATAGTTAAAATTTGTTTATGATATATAATCAATTTACCAATTTTCGGAATGTGTAATATGCACACACCTTCTACTTCTTCATATCTTACTCTATCTCTATTTTCTTTATCATTATCATCATCTTTAGTTTTATAATAAGTTTTGCCATTTTCAATAATTACCTGTGTTACTCTGCGTGTGATAGTATCTTCATTTTCTTTGAATGTAATAATATCTCCGCTTTTTATTTCATTTGATTCTTTCTCTTTTGTTAAAACTAGCTCTCCTTTTTTTAATGTTGGTTTCATACTTTCTGAATCAATATTAAAAGCTTTAATTCCAAATAAACTATCCTTTCCTTGATTTTTTGTTGATTGTAACATTAAGTATATATCGAAAAATATAATAATAGCTATTAAAGGATATAAAACAATTTTTAATAATTTTTTTCTTCTTTTTCTTTTTTTTAATTCACTTGCTATTTCTCTATCTGTATATATTTTCATTTCTACCTCATTTATATATTTATTATTTCTTTTTTATTATATCACATTTATATTACAATTATATTACTTTTTTTTTGCATTTATATTACATATTATCTATTTATTTATCTAATGCGTTTTTTATTAATTTGTCTAACAACTCTGAATATGTAACTCCAACATTTTCGAATAATTTAGGATACATACTTATTTTTGTGAATCCTGGAATTGTATTTATTTCATTTATATATATTTTATTTGTTTCTTTTTCAATAAAGAAATCTACTCTTGCTAAGCCTTTTCCATCAATTACTTTAAATGCTTTTATCGCAAGTTTCTTTATTTCTTCAATTTGATTTTCTTCTATTTTAGCCGGAATTATAGTCTTAGATTCTGGAATATTATATTTTGCATCAAAACTATAAAATTCCTCAGCTGATATTATTTCTCCTACTGTTGAAGCCATAACATCTTTATCTTCTAAAATAGCACATTCAACCTCTCTTGCATTAACACCTTGTTCTACTAAAATTTTATTATCATATTTTCCTGCATTTTCTATCGCCATTTTTAATTCACTGTTATTTGTAGCTTTTTTTACTCCAACTGAAGAGCCTGAATTTGATGGTTTTACAAACATTGGGAATTTTATTTTTTCCATTATTTTTTCTATTTTGAATTCTTCCTCTTCAAACTTTTCATTTATAATTACATATCCTTTCTCATTTTTCTTTATATACACATATGGTGCTTGTTCCATTCCTGCTTTTTCAAAAATAGATTTTGCGTATACTTTATCCATCCCTATACTTGATGCTAATACACCACACCCTACATATGGTATTTTTAACATTTCAAACATTCCTTGGATAGTACCATCTTCTCCCCCTAAGCCATGTAATACAGGAAACGCAACATCTAAATCTTTTAAAGTCCACACCAAATTTTCTATTTCTTCTTTTTCTCCGTTATTGTTCCTAAACCATTTTCCATATTCATTTATATAAATTTCATTTATTTCATATTTTTCCTTTTTTTCCTTATCTAAATTGTCTAATATAGATTTCGCAGACATTATTGAAACATCATGTTCTGTTGATATTCCACCATAAATAACACCTAATTTTATCATATTACCCCCACCTTTTTACATTTATATGATTTTTTCTTTTAATTATTCATTTAGTTTTATCAAAATAAATTTTTAATGTCAACTTTCATCCTAATTTTTTTTATTATTATAGCATACATTTATATTATAAATATTTATATATCATAAGGAGGTTTCTATGCCAATTTCATTAAGTAATAAAAAGAAAATGAGAAATGCACTATTTACAGTTTTAATTGTTTTAACATTATTAACAACAAGATTAGCTTATATTCAATTTGTATGGGGTGCTGAATTAAGCGAAAAAGCAGGAACTCAGCAATCTCAGAGTAGAACTATAACAGCAAAAAGAGGCACAATTTACGATTCTACAGGTAAATACATTTTAGCCGAAAGTTCTAGTGTTGAATTTGTGAGTGTAAATCCTACAAATATTTCTGATGAAAATAAAGAAAAAGTTGCAAAAGCTTTAAGTGATATTTTTGAACTTGATTATGAGAAAGTTCTAAAGAAAGTCACTAAAAGAAGTTCTATAGAAACAATTGTAAAAAAAGTTGATAAATCAAAAGCTGATGAATTGAGAGCTTGGATGGAACAAAATGGAATAACCACTGGTATTAATATTGATGAAGATTCTAAAAGATATTATCCTTATGGAGATCTTGCTGCACAAGTTATAGGTTTTTGTGGTAGTGATAATCAAGGACTTGATGGTGTTGAAGCAAAATACGACGATGAATTAAAAGGTACAAATGGAAAAATAAACAGACAAACAAATGCAGCAGGTGTTAGTTTAGGAGATGAAGATTATTTTTCTGCTGTTGATGGGAATAATTTATATTTAACTATTGATATGACAATTCAATCTATTGTTGAAAAATATTTGGAAGAAGCTTGTATTGACAATATTTGCACAGATGGTGGAAGTATTATTGCAATGGATCCACGAAATGGTGATATTTTAGCTATGGCTACATATCCGAGCTATGATTTAAATTCACCATATGAACCTCATACTGATGAATTAAAATCTGAATGGAATGCTATGGATTCTCAAGCAAAATCTATTGCATTACAAGGCATGTGGAGAAATAAGGCTGTTTCTGATACTTATGAACCCGGTTCGGTTTTTAAAACTGTTACTGCTTCTGCTGCTCTTCAAGAAGGTATTGTTACTGATATAGATCAACAAGGTCAATTTTGTTGTACAGGTGCAATTGAAGTTGCTAAAACTAGAATAAAATGTTGGAGATATTATAGACCTCATGGACCTGAAAGTTTGAGATTAGCTTTAATGAATTCTTGTAACCCTGTTTTTATAGGGTTAGGACAAAAAATTGGTGTTACAAAATATTATGAGTATCTACGAAAATTTGGATTATTTTCTAAAACAGGAATTAAACTCCCTGGCGAAGCAAATAGCATCTTTGTAAAAGAAGAGAAAGCTGGTCCTGTTGAACTTGCTACTATTAGTTTTGGTCAAAGATTTGAAATTACCCCTCTTCAAATGATTACCGCAGTTTCTTCAATTGCTAATAATGGTGTTTATATAAAACCTCGTATTGTTAAAAGTATTCAAAACAGTGTAACTGGTGAAATCACTGATATGCCTATTGAAACTGGTGAACAAATTATTTCAAAAGAAAATGCTCAAAAAGTTCTTAGTATGATGAATAGTGTTGTTTCTGAAGGTACTGGAAAAAATGCCAAAGTTGAAGGTTATCAAGTCGGAGGAAAAACTGGTACTTCTGAAGATGGTGTTAATACTGGTAAATATGTCACTTCTTTTTGTGGCGTTGCAGAAACTGATGACCCTAAAATTGTTTTATTAATTACTTTATATAATCCTACCGGTGAGGGTGGACATCAAGGAGGTGGTGTTGCAGCTCCTGTTGGTGGTAAAATACTTGGTGAAGTCTTGCCTTATTTATCAAAATAGAAACGCACCATTTGGTGCGTTTCTCATTTTTAGGCCAAAACACGATTGTAAATCATGCCACCTACTTCATTTAGCCAAATTACCAGTCTATTTCCGATCAGGTTTTCATATAATGCCTTTCTCGGATTTCCATTTGGCCACTCCAATGTTTCTCTTGGAACCAGATACCAGACAATTCCATTTACATCATCTTTAAAATTGTCATTTAATTTCACACTGTTTTCTGATTTCCTAGTAACTTTGTCTTCCTTTAATTTCTGTTCTTTCATGTCTTGACCCTCCTAATTAAGTAATTTAACTTTGTTGCATTTTTTATTATACTACATTTATACAGTTTTTGCAAATTATGTTTACAAAAAAACTAAATTTTTATACAAAATCATTTTTTTAATTCTTCTACAAACATTTTATTAAGCATTTGTGGATTAGCTTTTCCCTTAGTTTCTTTCATAGCCTGTCCAACTAAGAATCCCAAAGCTCTATCTTTTCCTGCTTTATAATCTGCAACAGATTGTGGATTTGCTTCAATTATTTTTGAAACAATCTCTTTTATTGCACCTTCATCAGAAATTTGAATCCATCCTTTTTCTTTAATAATATCCTCTGGGTCCCTTGGATTTTCAAATAATTCTGTTAATACTTTTTTTCCAATGCTTGAACTAATTGTTCCTTTATCAATTAATTCAACTAATTTAGCCAATTGTTTAGCATCAAAAGGTATTTCAATTGGATCCATTTCAGTTTCATTTAAAATTCTAGAAATATCTGATATTATCCAGTTGTTTACTGCTTTATAATTTCCACAGATTTCAGAAGCTTTTTCAAATAAATCTGATAAATATTTTGAAGCAGTTATAATTCCAGCATCTTTTTCAGATAACTTATATTCTGTTAAATATCTTTGTTTTCTGCTTTCTGGCATTTCTGGTAAACTATTTTTTATATTTTCTATATATTCTTCTGATAGTTTTATTGCAACTAAATCAGGTTCTGGAAAATATCTATAATCTTGTGCATCTTCTTTATCTCTCATTGAAAATGTTCTTCCAGATACTTCATCCCATCTTAGTGTTTCTTGTTCAACTACTCCACCATTGTCAATAACATCAACTTGTCTATCTATTTCATATTCAAGTGCTCTTGTAATGCTTCTAAATGAATTCATATTTTTCATTTCTGTACGAGTTCCAAATTTTTCTGAACCAACAGGACGAATCGATGTGTTTACATCAGCTCTAAATGAACCTTCTTGCATTTTACAGTCAGATACTTCTATATATTCAAGTATTGATTTTAATTTTTTCAAATATGCATCAACTTCTTCTATTGAACGGAAATCCGGTTCAGATACTATTTCTATTAGAGGCACCCCTGCTCTATTTAAGTCTACTAATGCCCCTCCTCCAAAATCATCATGATTTAATTTACCAGCATCTTCTTCTATATGAATACGAGTTATTCCTATTTTTTTCTTTCCTTTACTTGTTTCTATTTCAATATATCCATGTTCACATAGCGGTTTATCAAATTGTGATATTTGATATGCTTTTGGTAAATCTGGATAGAAGTAATTTTTTCTATCATTTTTACTATTTCTTGATATTTCACAATTTGTTGCAAGTCCTGCTCTTACTGCATATTCTACTACTTTTTCATTTAATTTTGGTAATGTCCCTGGCATTGCCATACATATCGGGCACACTTGTGTGTTTGGCTCTGCTCCAAATTTTGTTGGACAGCTACAAAATATTTTTGTTTTTGTTGATAGTTCTGCATGGACTTCTAGACCCATTACTACTTCATAATCTTCTCTCATAATTATTTTAAAGATAATAGCCATCTTGCGGCGTTAGAATTAAATTAAAACGCGGTTCCATACACCAGTATGCGCGGTCCTTGCCTTTTAATTTAATTCTGCCTAGCAATACAATATAACCATTCTCTTTAAAATTTTTCACCTCCTTCTTTTTTAAATGTTGGTTTATATTTTTCACGGAAATTTGTTGCTTGTTCATAAGCATATGCAGCTTTTATAATTGTTTCTTCATCAAATTTATTACCTATAATTTGCATACCTATTGGAAGCCCTTGACTATCTACGCCACAAGGTACTGACATTCCTGGAAGTCCTGCTATATTTACAGAAACCGTACAAATATCTGCCAAATACATTTCCATAGGATTTGTTGATCTTTCACCTAATTTAAATGCTGTTGTTGGAGATACTGGAGTTACTATAATATCATATTTTTCAAATGCTTTATTAAATTCATTCATTACAAGTGTACGAACTTGTTGAGCTTTTTTGTAATATGCATCATAATATCCAGAAGATAATACATAAGTTCCAAGTATAATTCTTCTTTTTACTTCTGCTCCAAAAGCTTCACTTCTAGATTTTTTATAAATTTCCTTCAATGTTTTTGCTTCTGGTGACCTATATGTGTATCTTATCCCATCATATCTTCCTAAATTTGAACTTGCCTCTGCACATGCAATTATATAATATGTTGCTAATGCATAGTTTGCAATGTCTAATGAGAATTCTTCTACTTCTGCTCCCATTTTCTTATATTCTTCAATTGCTTTTTCTAATGATGCTTTAACTTCTGGGTTTATTCCTTCTCCATAGAATTCCTTTGGAACTCCTATTTTTAATCCTTTGATATCTTTTTGTAATGATTTTGTATAGTCTTTTAGTCCTACATCTACTGATGTTGTATCCATTTCGTCATGTCCTGAAATTACATTTAGTAATTCTGCACAGTCTTGTACATCTTTTGTAAATACGCCAACTTGGTCAAGTGATGATGCAAATGCAACAACACCATATCTTGAAACTAATCCATATGTTGGTTTTAAGCCTACAACTCCACAAAACGATGCTGGTTGGCGGATACTTCCACCCGTATCAGTTCCTAACGCCCATGGTACCATATTAGCTGCAACTGCTGCAGCAGACCCTCCTGATGACCCTCCTGGAACTCTTGATAAATCCCATGGATTTCTTGTTTTCTTAAAATATGAATACTCTGTTGAACCTCCCATTGCAAATTCATCCATATTTAATTTTCCTAAATCAATCATTTCTTCTGCGTTAATTTTATTCATAACTGTAGCATCATAAGGTGCAACAAAGTTTTCTAGCATTTTAGATGCACATGTTGTTTTTACACCTTTTGTACAAATTATATCTTTTATACCTATTGGTATTCCAGCTAATTTTCCAACCTCTTCTCCTTTATCTATTTTAGCTTGGATTTCTTCAGCTTGTTTCATACCTTCTTCAGTAAGTTCTGTTATAAATGCTTGAACCTCTGGTTCTTTCTCTTTTATTCTATTTACATAAGCTTTTGTTATTTCTGTTACAGTTAATTCTTTGTTTTTTATTTTTTCTTGTAACTCATGTACTGTTAATTCTGTAATATCCATGTTCTTCCTCCTTATACTAAAATGGGAAATTGGGGACCGGGTACATTTTTTCCCTTTTATTAATTGGAAAATTTAGGACCGGGTACATTTTTTCCCTTAATTCAAAACTTTTGGTAGTTTAAACATATGCTGGTCTTGTGTTGGAGCATTTTCTAATAAACTATCTATATCTTCAAATCTCTTTATCTCATCTTTTCTAAATACATTTTTTGCTTCATTTGCACCTATTGTTATATCTAGTCCGTCAACAGGAGCATTGTTTACTATATTAGCAAAATTTAATATGTCTTGTAAATGTAACATATATTTTTCTATCTCGTCTTCTTCTAGTGTTAATTGTGCCAAATTGGCTATGTGTAATATCTCTTCTTTACTTACTTTCATAATTAACCTCCTTGTTCTTACTTTTCAATGTGCTTATTATATACCGTTTTTAAGAAAAATACAAGTAAAAAGAAAGAACTTTCTAGCTCTTTCTTACATTTTAGGTTACAATTCACAACCCTTAAAAATATTATATATGTTGGGGGAGTCTTTCTAGGTGATTATATATATTTGAGATTTTGTCCGTTTGATTGGAGTGAAAAATAGAACATCTTAAATAAAAAACTGAGGAATGCTCACGGAAAAAATGTATATATGTATATGATTTGAAACATTTTCTCGGCTCAATACGCAACATAAGAATTTCTAAAATAAATTTATGGCACCCTTCCACTCTCGTGAACTCTTTCCATAAATTTATTTAAGAAATTCTAATATTGCTCCAATCACATTCGAAAAGTTTAAACTCATATACATATATACATTTTATGCCTGAGTGAGAGAGGCTCAGTTTTTTATATTAGATTTTCTTTTTAAACATAATGAACAGGACAAAATCTCAAATATATATAATCACCTAGGAAGACTCCCCCAACATATATAACATTTTTAAAGGTTGTGAATTGTAACCATTTTGGTTTATGCATTTAATATTGGATCAATTTCATTTTTTATATTTTCTTTCATAATATCACAACTGTGATTAAACTTAGCTTGATCTTCATCATTCAATTTTAATTCTAATATTTCTTTTACTCCATTTTTATTGATGATTGCTGGAACACCAATATACATTCCTTCTTGTTTATATTCTCCATTTTGATATGTTGATACTGTAAGTATTGAATTTTCGTCATTTAAAACTGCTTTTATAATTCTATTTAATGCCATTCCTATTCCATAATATGTTGCTCTTTTCTTTTCTATAATTTCATATGCTGCTTGCCATACTCCATCATGAATTTTCTTTAAATCTTTCATTGGATGGTTGTTGTCATTCATTATATCTATCATTTTTTTACATCCTACATAACAATGTTCCCATGGTACTAATGATGAATCTCCATGTTCTCCTAATATATATGCATGTACATTTTTGCTTGAAACATCTAAATATTCTGCTATTAAGTATCTTAATCTTGCAGTATCTAATACTGTTCCAGACCCTATTACTCTTGATTTTGGTAATCCAGAAACTTGTGCTACAACATATGACATTAAGTCTACTGGGTTACTTGCAATTATAAATACTCCATTAAATCCATTTGCCATTACTTGTTCAGTTATTTCTTTTACTATTTTTGTGTTTGCAACAGCTAATTCTAATCTTGATTGTCCTGGTTTTTGTGGTAAACCTGCTGTAATTACTACTATATTTGCATCTTTACATTCTGAATAATCTCCTGCTTTTATATCCATTTTTTGAGGAGCATATGGTAATCCATGTGATAAATCCATTTCTTCTCCTTTGGCTTTATCTTTTAGTACATCTATTAGTACAAGTTCATCTACTCCTCCTTGGTTCATCATAGCATATGCCATACTCATTCCTACAAATCCTGTTCCTACTAATACTACTTTTTTGTTTGTATTCATATAAAATTCCTCCTCTTCTCATTTTGACAGTAATATTATATCACTTTTTTGATATTTTTAAACATTTTATTGCATTTTTTTTAGGGTTTTTTTTATCCTATTAATTATTTTGCTAAAGATATTTTCTTTATATTGGATTAGTTCTTTTTCTTCTTTTTTTATTTTGCTTTGATTTTCTTTATTTTGAAATATATCTGTGTTGTATTGATGTTGCTTTTTCAGTTCTCTTTTTTTTCTTTCCTCATTTTGCATTTTTATTATTTTTTCTTTTTGTTCTTGTGTTGCTAAGTAATCTCTGAATAAATTAAATAATATTACTTTTGTTTCTGGTAGCATTGGTTGACTTTTTAATTCTAATTCTTCGCATAGTTCATACTCATATTTTTCATTCATATTTTCTCTTATTGCATTTACAACCTCAGGAGGAATTTTATTGTATTCTTCTTCATTTAAATCTTGTAATATTGTATATATTTCTTTATAAGCATTTTTACGATTATTCATTTACTTTTGTTCCTCCTTCTTTTGTTGTTTTTCAACCAATTCTTGTAATGCTTTATTTTCTTTGTCCGCCAATTCTGTATCTTTTATTGCACTAATTGATGCTTCTGCTATTTCTTTTGAAGTTCTTCTTTTTTTACTTAGATCTATTCCAAGTTTTAATAGCTTATCTACTTGCTCTTGTGTTGGCTTTACACCACTCATTACACCTCTATATCTCATACTTAAATTGGTTTTTGTTTTTCCTATATTATAGTATAAATCTATTCCTATTTTTTCTACTTGTCTATCTGTTATTTTTTTATTTGACCTTTGTGCTAAAGTTTCAATTGTATCTTTTTGTTTTATATTTGTTATATCTACTCCTAATTCATTTAATTTTTCTAATATTTCTATAAATTCTTGACAAGAATCTCTTTTCTCTAAACTAACTCCAAGTTCTAGTAATGTGCTAATTTGTTCTTGCGTTAGCTTTTGATATCTGCCTCTTCCTCTATATGCTCCAATTATATTGTTTCTTTTAGTGCCTATTTTATATTCTAATTCTATCCCTAATTCTTCTGCCTGTTCAGCTGTAATTTCTAATCCTTCTCTTTTTATTACTTTTTCTATTGTGTCTTTTTGTTGAATTTTTGATACATCTATTCCCAGTTCTTTTAGTTTTTGCATTTTGCATATAAATTCTTCACAAAAGCTTTTTTCTTCTCTTTCTATTGTAATTCCTAATTCTAATATTTTTTGTATTTGCTCTTGTGTTGGTTTTCTCCTGCCATATTTTCCTTTGTATCCTTCGACAACTTTGTCTTTTGCATTTCCTATTTTATCATCTAACTTTATTCCTAAATTTTGAGCTTGTTTTTCTGTTATTTCCACTTCTGATTTTTCAGCCAATTTCTTAATTGTATCTTTACTTTTAATTTTAGATACATCTACTCCTTGTTCTTTTAATATTTCCAACTTTTCTATAAATTCCTGTATTGTATCCCTTTGATATTGGTCTAAAACAATCCCAAAATTTAATAATATTTCTTTTTGCTCTTGAGTAGGTTTTCTTAAAGATCCTCTTCCCTTATATGTTGAAATTATATTTTTTTTCGTAATACCTATTTTATCATCTAATTTTATTCCTAATTTTTCGGTTTCTTCTTCTGCTATTATTATATCTGATTTTTGGGCTAATGATTGTATTGTGTCTTTATCTTTAATTTTTGATACATCTATACCTAATTTTTTTAGTTTTTGCATCTTGTTTATAAATCTTTCTACTGAATTTGTGCCTTCTATTTTTTCTTTTTCCAAATCAATAAAATCCTTTAAGATTCCAGTAATTTCAAAAGGACCCTCTCTATTTTTTAAAGTTCTATTATGTTTTTTCCTATCTTTAGCAGTCCTATTTGGTAATTCTGTTTCCCATAATTCAACACTATTGCCAAGTTCCAAAATTTCTTTAATTTCATCTATTTTTTTCTTGCTCAAGTTATGAAATTCATTGTTCAAATATTTACTATATTTACTTTGAATTTCTTTTAGAACTCTTGCATATCCATATTCTTCTCTATCATTGCTATTTATATTTGGCAGTATTTCATTATGTTTTCTTATCCAATCAATAATAATATTCATCAATTCAATATCATCTTGTTCTGTATTCTCATCTTCCCAATTAACTTTTATCGTATTATTTGCTAAATCTATCACAACTGGTCTATCTTCATCTTTTGTTGGGTTATCTGGGTCTTCTGAATAAATTATTCTACCTAATTGTTGCAAGTATAATATTCTAGAATTTTCTGACATAGGTCTAAGCCATATTATACCGTCTAATTTTTCTAAATGAAGACCCTCATTTGCTTTGTTCATTACTAACAAAAATTCTGTACAATCAGTATTTCTATTTTGAAATTCTTCTAATCTTTTTTCATTAGATTTATCTCCATATTCTCCAAGCATTGAGTGGAAACTTGGGGTTATTTCTGACCCATCAAAATATTTTTCTATTTGTTTTTTATAGTAATTTATTTTATCTTTTCCTTTCTTTCTTCCAATTACATTTCCATCTTCATCTTCAATGTCTTCTGCCATTGGTAAAAATACTATATATTTTCCACCTTTTTTTACATTTGCTTGTAATATATTAGCAATTCCCTTCGCACTATCCAAGTTTCTTCTTAATATTTCATATTTTTCAAGTCTTTCATTTCTTATTTTAACATCTTCTATTTGATTAATTTTTTCTTCTAATCTCTCTAAGCTTCCATCTGTTTTCAATGAATATTCACAACTAACTAATTTAGGGTTTACAACTAGCTTCAATCTTGTTGCATTTGTTAAACTTAAATTCATGGCAATATGCTTTCCACTAATAGCTTCTTTATTGGTATATCCTAATCTTTCTGCAATTTCATTAGCCATATTTTTTCCATCAGCATCTCTTCTTGGAGTTGCTGTTATTCCTAATACCTTTGTTGTTTTTGATTGATTGTCTAATAATGTGTTTAAGCTGTCTCCCCACTCTGATGCACCAGTTCTATGTAATTCATCTAAAATTATAAAATCATATTGCTCTTTTAATACTTCTTCTCCTTCTTTTGAAAGCAAACTTGGATATGTTGTAAATTTTATATTTTGAAATATATTTGCAACTATTTCATCTTTACTTTTTCCTAAAGTATTTACAGGACCATGTATATATTTCATTATATAATCCTTCATTTGCTCTAATATTTCATTTTGAGGTGCTAAATATAACATTTTCTCATCTTTATGTTTCATTAATTGGTCTAATCCTACAAAACTTTTTCCTCCACCTGTTGGTAAAATTACTGAAGCAAATCTGCTTTCTTCAAGTATTTCATCAGTTCTTTCTGTTGCTCTTTGTTGATATGGCCTTAATTGTATTCTAGTATTGGGTATATCATAATATCCTAAAAATCTTTCTACTCTTTCTATCGAAAGTTCTTCTTTTAATCCATCTTTTTTTCCTGTTATTATATTTAATAAAACTGTTGGTATATCAATTCTTTTAATTCCACTTTGCTCTAATTTTTTATACAAATTTACACAATCTTTTTCCTGTATTTTTTGAATTAAGTTTTCTCTTTCTGCAATTGAAAACTCTTCTATCCCAATCTTTTTCCAATCATACATAGAAAATATTGCTTCTGCGTAATATCTTTCTTTTGATATTTTGTCATCATTTTGTAACTTTGAAAAATTGTTAGTCATTATCCCTTGAACATTTGATAATCCTCTACTTTGTATTATTTTTTCCTGTTCTTCGTCTGAAAGTTTTTTTACTTGCTCTGCCAATTCTATTTCATTTTGATTCAAATTCAAATTGACAGATTCACTTAACTTATAACCTTTATTACTTAATCTTGTTGATATTTTTGGCTCTATCTGAAATTCATTTTCTTTTATATATTTAATTATTTCTTCATATTTAGAATCATTACTAGTTATTTTTCTTAGTTTGTCAGCTAATACTCTTGCTGATAATTGTCCTTTTGCTAAATAAAATATATTTTTTACAATAGAATTAGCTTGTCCATATTCCACTTTTCCTCCTGTTAATTTATACATTTCTTCTATCGAAATATCTTCTCTAACTTGTGTTTTATTTTTTAATATGCTATCTTTTGGTATATCTATCTTTTTGCCTTCATTTACGAAATGAATTAACTCTCTTTTTAGTTCATCTACTGTTTTTTTATTTTGTCCTTCAACTTGTTGTAGCAATCCAAACATATCTACTATTTCTTTAGAAACATCTTTAATTCTATCTCCTTCAATATCACCATAATATATTTGTTCACTTGATGCAAATGCACTACCTATAGTTTGTATTAATAAATTATTATTAGCTGAATGTGGCATAAATGGTTTAATTAGTTTTTTATGTTCCAATACTGTTAATTTTGCAACTATCTTATTTTTTTCTAGTGTCTGATCTTCATTTAATGATTGCCAACTACTTATTCTTGCTTGTGGTGATTTATATGTTATTCCCTTTCTTGGATGTGCTTTATTTTTATTTAATTTCTGTAGTGTTTTATATTTTCTTTTTATTAGTTCTTTAATTTCATCAGAAGTTTTAGCTTTGTCTATTTTTCGTAAGTCTTTTAATACATTTTCAGAAATTCCGCCTTCTGCAATTCTTTGTTCTATTTGTTTATCAATCTCGCCTAGCATATATTGTCCAGCATAAAATACTTTTTCTCCCATTTCTTTTTTAGGAACTTTTATCATAACATATTTATCACTAAATGCTTCTTCATATGTTCTAACTACATTTGCATTACTTGATAATGATATACAATTTGTTTGTAAACTATAATGCATTTTTATATGATTAAATATCTCTTCTAATGTTATAGTACTATCTGCATTCCATCTTGGCTTTTCTTGGTGTGTTTCTTCCCATCTTTCTCTATCTGTTCTGATCCTTTTATATTTTTCTCCTTCTTTAATAATACCTTTTTCTAAATCTTTTATATCACCTGGCTCTAAAGATCTAAAAAAATAATAATTTTCATCATCACTTATTAAATTAAATTTCTCTATATCAAATATTTTTTCCATAAAACTTCCTTTTTCAACTCAAAATACATATTTATTATACATTATAATACTATATTTACATATAAAAAACAACCCAATATTGAGTTGCTTTTTTCTTATATTAATATCATAAAAACCTTTAAATATGAATAATTCTTATTCAATCACAACTTTTGCATCTGTTGGACAAATATTTATAAATGTATTTCCATCATTAACTTCTATTTCTTTACCTTCTAAGTCTTTATAAATTGTTTGTTCCTTCCTATCAGATTTAATACATTTTATTTTTATTGCTTGTCCATTAGTAATATAATATCCATCAAATGTTCCTATATTTTTTAGTCCTTGTCTACCTTTGTTTTCTTTATCTTCTAATGTATAATTGTCACACATAGTTATAATTATATTTTTCGTTGTAATAGGTTCTCCTGTAATATAATCTGTTTGAAGTTTATTTCTAGCATATCTTTTATATGTCTTTGTATTTGTATCATACTCATATTTCACAGTTTGAAGATTTGAATGTGGAATTGTTACTTTAGTAGCTATTACAGAACTTTGTTTATTACTCTCAACTATCTCTGTTGTTGTATTAGTAATGTTAGTGTATTTTTTATCTAATTCAATTTCATCTGCAACATAATTTAATACACTTTTTTTATCTGATGTTATTGAATAATTTTTTCTTTTTGCAATTTTTAAAATACTTTCTGTTGATGTAAATAAATTATGAGGTGCAGATTTGTCTTTTACTCTCCAAAAGTCTGATGAACTTTCTTGTATTCCATTTATATTGTTTACTCCCAAACTTAATATATCACTTTGGGCTTGCGGACTCCATCCATGGTGTACATATATTGCATCATTTTCTAAAGCATAGTCAAGAAAGTAGTGTCTTGAGCTTCTTACTGGACCTATTTTTTCTAAATTTTGTCCTTTAAAAACTGCCATCAATCTTGTCTCTCCACCTTCAACTACTATTTCATATACAATATATGCTTTATTTAAATTAGCCTGTGGCCATGCCCCTGAGTGGTTGTCTATCATTATAGCTATTGCTCTATCTGTTCCATTAAATGTTTTTATTTGTTTTGGTTTTACAACTAGTGTATCATTTTCTTCCTTTTTATTATTACTATCTTCTATTCCACTTACTTGTTCGACTGTCTCTCTCATTTTAATTTTGTATATAAGAAGTCCTCCTGCTACTATTACTAGTGCTACTAAAATCACTAATAAAATTATATTTTTTTTATTTTTCATTGGCAATTCCATCCTTCCTATATTAGAGAAACTTATTGTTCAAGTTCGTCTCGTGTTATCCCTAATTTGTTTAATACTATTTCTTCCTTTTTTCTCATAACAACTTTATCATCATTTTCTATATGATCATATCCCATCAAGTGATAAAAACCATGTACTAACATATATGCAAATTCTCTTTCAAAACTATGTCCATATTCTTGTGCTTGCTCTTCTACTTTTTCTATTGAAATTACTATATCTCCTAATACATCTTCATGTTCAAAATCATTATTTTTTATTTTTTCATCAATTTCATTTTTTTCGAACATAGGAAATGATAGGACATCAGTTTCCCTATCTACATTTCTATATTGTTTATTTATTTTATGAATATGCTCAGGATTTGTTAATGTTATGCTTATATATAATTTTGAGTTTTCAATTTTTTCTTCTTTAAAACATTGTTCTATTACTTTTTTTATTATTTTTTCATATTTATCATTTGCTTCTAAATCTAAATATTCTAATTGATACATTTTCCCTCACATCTTTCATTTTTTGTTGTTTCTATGCACTAGCATATTCTTTCATTATGGTGCTAATTTTCTTTTTAACATATTTTTTATTTTCGGTTTTACAATCTTTTATTTCTTTCATTACATCATAATCTACTAATTTTCTTTTATAGTATTTTATTAGTCTGCTATAATCTGTTTTATCATTTTTAATGTTATTTATGTCTTCTTTCATAAATAATATTTCTTTTTGTTTTACATATTCTAAAAAATCTATTTCTTTTAGTTTTTCTATATCTTTATATTTTTCATAAAATGTTTTAAATTGTTCTCTTTCTTTTGAATTGTCCCAATATACTTTTGTTGCTAATAATCTTATATTGTAATCTTCCATTAAGTTTAATAACATTGTATACGCTTTTTCTCTTTTTGCTGCTATTTTTGTGTCTTGTATTAAGCATCTTGCATCTTTTAATAATTTCATATAGCATTGTTCAGCAACAACAAGTGGTAAACTATGTGTAAATAAGTTTCTGCTAATCCCTAGTAATATCATATTTTTTTCAATATTGTCTCTAGCATCTAATTTTCCTACTGTAAATTTTTCATACTTTTCATAATCTTTTACTACTTTTTCTAGTTTTGGGTCATTTATCTTTAATGGTAATATATTTTTTATATAGTCTTCAAGTGTTTCAAATATCTTCATATATATCCAGTCTTTTGTTGAGTCATATACATTCGTTGTATCTGCTAATTTTACTGAATAATTTTTTAATATTCCTTTGTATAATGAGTCTTGTTTTGATATGTAAAATTCTTGATATTTATCAATTATCTTTTGTTTTCCTGAATTCATTACAGTTTCTTTATCTAATTCTAATAAATATTTTTGCTTTCTATACTTGTATTCTGTATATTCGCTTTGTTTTAATTGCACTATTCCATAATATTGTGATAATGCCATACTTTCTAATTGTGTCGCTGTTTGATTTTTCACTTTTTTGTATATTGTATCTAACACATATTTATCTAGTGATTCCAAATAAGTAGTATACGCATCTTCATATTTTTTTTCTGTTTCATCTTTTTTATTTGTGTTTTCTTTTGAATTTTCATATGCCTTAATTAATGCATTTCTTTTCATACTGATTCTCATTCCATTTATGCCTATTTGTGTTGGTATTAATAATTTTGTTAATGTATTTGTTAATTTATTAAAAAAGGTTTTGTCTGTTCCTACTACTCTTAAACTTCTCTCTTCCATTTTTCCATCCTTTCCAAGTTCTTGGTAGGCAGGCATATTATTGTATTTCATCTGTCTGTTCATTTATTTTATTTATTTTTTCCTGCATTCCTATATTTTCAATAACTTCATATGTTACACTTACTTCTACATATTCTTCTGTTTCTGTCACATTGGCATTTTTTCCGAAGTATATTTTGTTTTTCTTCAATTTCAGCTTCTATTTGCTTTTCTAATTGCTTTGTCCCTTTCTCAGTTGCTTCTTCTAAAGTGTATTGTTTTATATTATTTTCCAATTCCATATTAGTTATTTTAGTTACAGAAATTGGTAAATATAAGTTTGAAAATATCCTAAACTTTTTTTCTTCTTCTATTGTATCATAAATTTTGAATTTTGAAAGGGTTTTGTAAAAATTTATTTGAAATTTGTTAAATTTTATTTTATATTTCGTTTCTTTGTTTCCTGTTTCGACATTTCGTTCTTCTTTTAACGGATTTTGAACTGTTTTTGTATATTGTACAATTGCTTTTACCTCTCCTAAACTATGTACATATCTTATTCCTGTATATTTTCCTTCCATTGTTCCTTGAATAAGAATCTGACCTGCTTCTACACTGTCTCCAACTTTGACTTGTGCTGTTCCATTTTGAGCTATAATCTGAGTTATTGTCCCTGCCTTTTTTGCTACAATATTGGTAATTTCTTTTTCATCTATTATTTCAGGTGCTTCTTTTGCTTTTACTACTTTTACTATTGCATTAGTTCCATCTAAATTAATTCCGATCCACGAAATGTCATTTCTTTTTAATCTTATTTTGTTTACTATTTCTTCAACATTTACTTTACTTTTCTTCATTCCAGTTTTTAATCCAACTTCTTGAATGTCATTTTCTATATTTTCCAATTTTAAATTATCTTCTACCTGAACTTCTATATTCCAAACATAATTTGAACTTACATATAATGCAACTAAAATTATTATTAATGATATTAAAAACACTTTTCTTTTTCTATATTTATTTATTATAAATGGTATTCCTCTTTTTCGTTCTATTTTTATTTTGCATTTTAATTTTTTTGCTATTTTAACAGTATGATAAAAGTCTTGTATTCCAATATTTAAATGTAGTTTAACTCCTTTTTCTCGCTTTAAATTCCATATTAATATTTTATTTGTTGTACATATATTTATAAATCTTTCTATATAATATCCTTCTACAGTTATTCTTACATAGCCTAATATGTATTTTAATAAAATTTTAATTGCCATAATTCCTCCTCAATATGAAATTTGATCCTCTGTTCTCTCCAATTCAACACTTTCAATTTTACCTGTTATTTTTATATCATCATTTGTCATTTTTTCTAAATTAATATTATATCCATTTATATTCACTATTCCGATATATGTACTTATACTTGCAAAAAATTCCTCATATTCTAATATTCCTTTGTAGTTTTCTAATATTATTTCATTAAAGCCTGTAATGGTTATTTTAGGCATATTTGTATAAACTTCTTGTGGAATTTCTAAAATTTTATCTAATCTTTTCTTTTTCATATTCGCTCCTTGTTTCATTATTTAAATTCGTCTAAAAGTTTAAATTCATATCCTTGTTCTTTTGCCTCTTTTATGATGCTATCTAAAACTTCTGAATTTGTTTTTGAATTAGGATGTAATAACATTATTTCTCCACAGTGTAGGTTGTTAATAATCATCTTTTTACTTTCTTCTAATGATGGTTGTTTTTTCTCATCCCAATCAAAATATGCAAAGCTCCACATTACAGTTTTATATCCTAATTCTGATGTTTTCTTTAATGTTCTTTCATTAAATTCACCTTTTGGTGGACGCATATATTTCATTTCATAATTAAATTTTTCCATTACAGCTTGATGAAGTTTCATTATTTCTTTTTCTATTTCATCATTAGAAATACTTGGCATACTTTTGTGATTCACTGTATGGTTTCCTACTATGTGTCCCTCGTTTATCATCCTTTCTACTAAATCTGATGCCGTATTTAGATAATGTGATGTTATAAAAAATGTTGCTTTAATGTTATTTTCTTTTAATATGTTTAATATTTTTTCTGTATATCCAGCCTCATATCCCTCATCAAATGTAAGATATATTACTTTATCTATGTCTTTTCCTAAACAAATTCCTCCATTTGCTTCTAGCAATTGTCTGTTATTTTCACCAACATCTGGTTGTACATTATTATTTGCTCTTTTTATTCCCCATCCCATTGTTTCATTTTCTTGTGTTCTTGCACTAGTAAAAACTACTCCTTGAAATTTCACTTGTATTAAACATATTAATAGTATAATTAATGCTCCTCCTATTACAATTAAAACTTGAGCTTTTTCTTTCTTATTAATCATTTCAATTCCTCCGTCTTTTTGTTTAATCTTATGAATTAGTTCAAAAAAAAATAACTAAAGTATAAAACTTTAGTTACTTTATAACTATAACCGGCACTTCCATTTCTTCTTTTGTTAAACCGCAATGTGTTGATTTTTTCACTTCTTTTCCAGGAGCTAATAATGTTTCTAATACTATTATTTCATTACTAATTGATAAAGCAATATAATCTCCCAAAAAGTCATCAATTTTTCTATGCTTTTCTCCAAACCCTAGCATATTTTTATTTAAAAATTCCTCTTTTGTCATTAGCCAAAACTTTTCTTTAAACTTCTCATTAAATTTTTTTTCAAAAACTTCATTCATACCTGGTTTTATCCAGAAAGTTAAACATCTTGATTCTAAAGCTGGTGGCATTATAAAGCATTCTTGTAAATCTTGATAATCCAATATGCTATATGCTTTTTCTATGTTTTTATGTCCATGGTCCGCTGATATTATTACAATTGTATCATCTGGTAATTTTTCACACATTTCTTTTAATTTGTTTTCAGTTTCTTTTATGAAATTATATGCCTCCTTAGAATTAGTTCCATATTTATGTAATATTCCATCTGGATTATCAGAATAAGCCATAATAAATTTCTCTTCTGGATTTTTCACTAACATTTCTATATTTTCTATAATTTCATCTATAGAGTCTGCTTTTATGGTTCTTTTGGCTCTTCTGTCTGAATATGTTGGCATTATTTCATATGCCTTTATATTAGCATTTTCTTCTATCTGCTCAAAAATAGTTTTATAATTCATAACTGTTTTAAATACATCTTCTCTTGTATGTTTTAATGAGTCATGATTATATGATTCTATATGTGATAACATATCTACTGCTCTTCCATATTCTTTAAAATATTGTGACCATGCTATCCATCCAGTTTCAAATGGTGGTTTCCCAGCATAATATGTTGTTAATGCTGCAGTTGTAGTTGATGGATATACTGATGTAACCTTTTGAATTTCATATTTTTTTAAAAAACCATCAGGTGAAACTGGCGTTAAAATGTGTTCCCCCATACCATCCAAAATTATAAATACTATATTTCTATATTTTTCTTTTAAAATCTCGTCTAATTTTTCTAAGCTTTTGTGTTTTGTATCTACTTTGTAATATTTTAATACTGATGTTATTGTATTTAGTATGCAATTTTCATAGTTAGGTAATACTATATTTTCCATATCCAATCCTTTCTTTTTAATCTTATTATAATACAAACAAATTATTTTTTCAACAAAATTTACATAATTGCTTTATTTTGATTAAAAATTATGATATAATTTATATTATAATAAATTTTAGGAGGTATTTTATATGTTAACAAGCCGGAAATTTTTAGTAATTATTGGAGATGAATCTATTCTCACTATTGCTAGAGAAGTCATTAAGGGTTTCAAAGCTGTTTCTGTTATAAAAACTGTTTCACAAAGTTCTATTGACAATATTTATCATTTTAATAAAAGTCCTGTATTTTTTACCAATTATTTTCATCATTGGTTAGTAAAGTATCATCCTTTTGTAATTCAACTAACAAATTCCAAAACTGATTACAATAAAATGTTTCTTTCAGTAAAGAATATTTTAGTTGATTTTCCACTTTTATTAGAATCTCATAGTATTGACTGTGGTGATCATATCAGTGCATCAACAGAAAGTGGTTATATTCAACCCCAGAGTGAATGTCTGATGTGTAAAATTCTAAATAATACATCTAAACACAAGGAACATATCTTATATGAAAGTGATAACTTTTTTGTTATTCCAGGAACTGGAGCCTTTTTCGATGGCTATATAATGATTGTTCCCAAAAAACACATTATGTCGTTTGCTAATCTTTCTGAAGAAGAGCTAGGAGAATTTTTCATAATTTATGATAATCTATCTTCTATACTTGAAAGAATTTATGGCAAAAGAGTATTTGGATTTGAATGTGGTAGTGGAAAAACTGGCGGTGGGAAGCATAAAACATCAATTGTGCATTGCCACTTTCATATGGCTGCAACCAATATGCCTGTATTGGAAGAAGTTCAAAAAAGTGGTCTTACCCCACAATTGATTGATAAAATTGACTTAATAAATTTTGATGAAGATCCCTATATGTTATATGTTGATCAGGATGGAAATTGGTTTATCTCTTCTGATAAAAGAGACTATTATCCTAGACAACATCCCCGACAGGTATTGGCACATTGGATGATTGAACATGAGCCAGATTTACTTCATAAATACTGTAGCCAATTTATCGAAAATATGTCAGAAGAAGAAGCTAAGAAATTTTGGAGTTCTGAGCGTTTTTATAATTGGAGAAACTATCCAATGAGAGAACGACTTGATGTTATTGCAAATGAGTTTCGGACATTTTGCAAAGAAAATTTCAATCAACTTTTATTAGCAGATCAGTTTTCAGTTCGTTTTACAGATCCTAAATAATGATATAACTTGTTAATTAAAAATTCCAAAATGGACTTAAAAATGTCCTACACAAAAAGAGGTTTGAGTTAAAATTTTAGCTCTAACCTCTTTTTTATAATAAATATAATACTTTTTTAATTACAATTTTTATATATTCTTTATCTTTTGATTTTCTGCTTTATATATTAAAAACGCTATGCACATTCCTATAGTTGCTGTTATTAACTGTGTTAGCCCCATAGCTTTTTGTAAATTACTTACAAGTTTTGCAGGAAAAATATTAAACAGATTCAGTAGCTCAAAAAATCCAAAAATAATCAAGACTTTTGTAATAATTCCTATCATCCCTGCTAATATATAATTTTTCTCTTTACCAAGCATAATATATTTGTATGCATATATCAATGCAAAATTTCCTAGCCATATTGCAGGTATCATATATATCATATAAACTGATGCAGTTTTAAATATATATCCACTCATTATTGTAGAAATACTTGGCATTGTTACTACTCCTACTATTTTTTTCCATCCTTTTATATTAATTGCTGAAATAATTAATGCAGTATTTACAATAGAGCCCACTATAATTTGTGAATTTGCAGCTATAACGCTTTGTTTGCCAAATATCACATTAATTAGTTGTGCCAAAAATGTTGGTACTAAAAAGGCAATTAGACCTATTAGAATAGTTTGCATCAAGTCAATCTTCTCTGAAAAATTATAGATTGTTTTATTCAATACATTTTCTTTTTCCATTTTTTTCCCTTCTTTCATAAAATGATATTAACACATTTTTATTTTTTATTCAATAGTCTATATATTTTTTCTTATACTTATTTAATATTCAGAATCAAATTATTGTATAATTGATGTTTTTACATTTTTTGTAATTTGTATTTACTACATTCAAAGCAATTTAAAATGTTGTAGTTCTTTGATATCAACTCATTAGGTATATTCAATTAGCCTATTGACATTTTAATTTTTTTGTTTTATATTAAAATAAATTTTGACATAATTTGTCAAAAAAAATAGTAAAGGAGAAAATTAATATGTTAAATTTTATAATATGTGATGACAATATACATATGCTTAATAAATTATCTTTATTATTTGAAAAAACTTTTATTCAAAATGATTTTGATGCTAAAATTGTATTAAAAACCCAAAATTACAAAGATATTATTTCATTTATGTCTTCTAATATTGTAAATGTAATAGTTCTTGACATCGAGTTTAAAGATTCAAATTTAAATGGTCTTGACATTGCAAATGAAATCAGAAAAATTAATAAAGATTGCTATCTTATTTTTATTACAAGTCATTTTGAATATTTACTTGAAGCTTATGATTATAAAACTTTTGCTTATCTGTTTAAGAATTCTATAAGTGTAGATACTCTTACAGATACTTTAAACAGATTATTTGATGATATTTCTAGCAGTAAAAAAAGATTTTTCAAAATTGATAATAAAGGTACATTTGTTGATTTAAATGATGTTCAATTTATTGAAAAAAGAGGTATGAAGCTTATTTATCATACTCTTTATGAATATTACGAAACATATAATTCTTTTTCAAAAATTGAACCAATCTTGCCAAACAACTTTGTTCGTTGTCACAAGTCTTTTATCGCTAATACTACTAATATTGTAAGCATTTGTTTATCTAACAATTCTATTATTTTTAAAAATGGAGATATTTGTTATATTGGTCCTAAATATAAAAATTGTTTTATGGAGATGATTGATTATGATGCAATTTGTAAATAATTTAGTTTCTAATTTTACTATAATAAATTTTATATATGCTATTGCCTATATTGTTGAAAATTATTTGTTTTTAACAATGCTT
Organism: uncultured Clostridia bacterium; assembly: GCA_934167755.1. Classification (GTDB taxonomy): domain Bacteria; phylum Bacillota; class Clostridia; order TANB77; family CAG-508; genus CAG-269. The sequence continues at coordinate 14,323 of CAKPLT010000011.1, read as the reverse complement.
TTGTTAGTTTTTAATGTAAAGGCATCAACTAAGCAAAAGCTATTTTATATGTTACCCATAATACCTATAAATATAATAACTTCTATTTTTTTAGAATCTCCCTTTAATGTATTTATTAATTATACTTTTATGACAATTATGATTTCAATAATATTTAAACTAAATATATTAAAAAGTTTGACATCATTGCTTGTTAGTATTTTTATTTTCGGATTGTTAAATATTCTTATTCAAAATCCTTATTTAACAATACTTGATATAACACCTGATGTTTTTTTAGATACACCTAAATATAGAATACCTTACTTAGTAATTTTATATTCATCCTTCTCAATTATCATTCTATTTTTAAGTAAGTTTAGAAAAATAAAAATAAGTCTTGATTTATTAGATTCTTTGGACAATAAAACTGTTGCTATTCTTTGTTTAAATTTAATAATGGGATTTTTAACTTTGTTCATTCAATTAATAATAACTGCATACTACATAGCTATTGTTCCAATAATTATTACAATATTAAATTTTATATTACTAGTATCTTTTTTAATATTAAGTATTTATAGCTTTACTCGTATGATAAAATTAGCAGATGCAAAAAAAGATTTAGCTTGTGCAGAAGAATATAATCAGTCTTTAGAAATTCTATATGACAAGGTTAAAGGTTTTAAGCATGATTTTGATAATATAGTTTCTTCTTTAGATGGATATATAGAAAATAACGATATGATAGGTTTAAAAAATTATTTTAATGAATTTAAAAAAGATTGCAAACTTACAAATAATTTATCAATAATTAATCCAAGAATTATAAATAATCCTGGCATTTACAGTTTGCTTAATAACAAATACTTTAAAGCTACTAATTTAGGAATCTCTTTTGAAATTGAATTTTTCTTAAATTTAAATGAATTAGATATAAATATGTATCAATTTTCTAGAATACTAGGCATATTACTTGATAATGCAATTGAAGAAGCTGAAAAATGTAGTGAAAAAATAGTAAGGATATCATTTATAAGAGAAAATAAAAATAATAGATCTGTAATAACTATTAAAAATACATATTCAAATAAAGATGTTGATATTGAAAAAATATTTGAAAAAGGTCTATCTGGAAAAGAAAATCATTCTGGTATTGGATTATGGGAAGTAAAAAAATATGTTACATCAAGCAAAAATTTAGATTTATATACAAATAAAGACGAAAAATATTTTAAGCAAGAATTATCAATATATGATTTATAAAAAGTGGTTAAATTCCACTTTTTTGTTTGAACACGATTTAAGTTTCTGAGCAAGGTGATAAAATCTTAAAGAGCTAGCAATTGTAACTTTTCCTAGTATATCAAAAAAAGAAAACTTCTTTGTGAAGTCTCCTTATTTTGAATTGATTTAAAATGTTTAAGAACATTATTCTCTATAGGTCATTAATCTTTTTTTATTAGAGATGCTGGCATTTTTGGTTGATGTCCCCACCAAAGTGCCATACAAGCTGTATTTGTTGCCTTAGCATATTTTTCAGCTATTTTTGCTAATAATTTCATCATAATTAATTCCCCCTTCTTTTGTAAAAATTATATAACATAAGAGCAGTTGCAATAACTCTTATATTAATCATTTTAATTGTTTGCATATACTTCATATCCATATTTATTTTTTGTAATTTTATATGCAAATCTTGTTATTGTTAAAGTTTGAATAAAATCCCCAAATATTATTATTCCTGATATCATAGTGTTATTAATTAAAACTGCTATAAAGATTTCAACTGTAAGAATAATATATGAAAAAATTTTCTTTTGCTTTCTTTCTTTAGCCATTAATATTGGAACATTTTCAGTATCTGCAGGTGCATATGATTTTATCATCATCATACAAAATGCCCAATCAATTATAGCCATTATAATTTTAACATTTCCTGTTAAAGCTATATATTTGCCTAGTAATGCAGATCCACTATATAATACTAAGGTGTAAATTATGCAGCCAATATGTGTTTTCATATGAACTCCTCCTGAAAAACATCTATATGGTGCAATTATTAATACTGCAATAAATGTAATTTTGAATACACCTAGAAAATATGCTATCAATAATATAATTACACCTTTAGGAAGTTCTCCAATTATATTTTGTAATCCATACATTATAACTTCTGCTCGTTCATCATCAATTTCCGGCATTTCTTTTCTTATTTTATTTGTTAGATATGTGCAAAATCTATCTATCACTTTTTACACCCCTCTTTTATCTTAGGTACACTTTAAATTTATCACCTTTTTTCTTAGTTGGCTCATTTATTTTGTAAAATACTTGTTTATTTAAATAAAATATTTATTTTTTAATTTCATATATATTTTTAGTGCTTTTGTAAAGTTGTATTTATTATAATTATATATTTTGACTATAAATGTCCACAAAAAAAGAACAACTTATATTTTTAATATATAAGTCATTCTCTGTAATTTAAAATATCTATATTTCTTCATCTTTTAAAATACACCATGTACCTTTACTTTCTGGCAAGCATTTAAAATTCATCTCTTCTTTACTTATTGGATGTTGTATGATAAGTTCATATGCCCATAATGCAATTTGTTTTCCTTGACCTCTTGTGCCATATTTTTGATCTCCAAAAATACTATGCCCTATATGAGCAAGTTGAACTCTAATTTGGTGATGTCTACCTGTATGAAGATTTACTTTTATCAAAGATAAGTTTTTTACCTCGTTGTATTTCAAAACCTCATAGTCTAATTTAGCAAATTTAGCATTTTTCTTGTCTTTACTGGCAACTTTGCTCATATTATTTTTCTCGTCCTTATACAAATAATCTTCTAATATTCCTCTATTCTGCTCAAATTTTCCATCTACTACAGCTAAATACTTCTTTTTAAATATTTTTTCTCTTACTTGGTTGCTTAACCTTGATGCAGCTTTTGATGTTTTAGCAAACACCATAACTCCTCCAACAGGTCTATCTAATCTATGAACTAACCCAAGATAAACATTGCCTGGCTTATTGTATTTTTCTTTTAAATAGTTCTTTATAATTGTAAGCATATCTATATCTTCTGTTTTATCTGCTTGTGACGGAATATTGGGTTCTTTTTTTACTACAATTATATGATTGTCTTCATATATAACCTCTAAGCTTTTCATTTTTTCCCTCCTCTTTTGAGAAATTTTAGCAATTTGGCACTATGTAATTATGGATCGGGTACCAAATTTTAACCTTCCCATCTTCCAAAAATTCCACATGGTAATATAAGTTTTGAATCTTCCATTGGTAATCCAATTTCGCCAGAAGATACTTTTCCTTTATGATTTTTTGCAACAGTTAAATTTAAGATATTTTCTAATACTTTACTTGAAATTCCAGTTGTATATGAATTTATTAAAAAGAATAATGGATTATCGGAAAGTACTTTTGCACATAATTCTACTAAATCATATATATTATCTTCAAATTGCCATACTTCTCCATTTGCTCCTCTTCCATATGATGGTGGATCCATTATTATTGCATCATACTTGTTTCCTCTACGAATTTCTCTATTGACAAATTTTACAACATCATCAACAATATATCTAACTGGTCTTTCTGATAATCCTGATGATGCAATGTTTTCTTTTGCCCATGTTACCATTCCTTTTGAACTGTCTACATGGCATACTGATGCTCCTGCATAACTACACGCTACTGTTGCGCCTCCTGTATATGCAAATAAATTTAGTACTTTTATTTCTCTGTTTGATTTTTTTATTTTGTCTATCATCCAGTCCCAATTTACCGCTTGTTCTGGGAATAGCCCAGTATGTTTGAATCCCATTGGTTTTATATTAAATGTTAATTCTTTATATTTTATTTGCCATTGTTGTGGAACCTTTTTCTTATATTCCCATGTTCCACCACCTGTTTTGCTTCTATGATATATTGCATTTATATCTTTCCATTTTTCTGGGTATGTTTTTTCTTTCCAGATTATTTGTGGGTCTGGTCTTGATAATATTACATCTCCCCATTTTTCTAATTTTTGTCCATCTGCCATATCTAATATTTTATAATCATTCCAATCATTTACTATGTTCATATTTAATTCATTCCTTTTTTTATTTTAATGTGTCCTACATTTTTATTTATAAAGCCACTCGATATTATTATATCATAATAATTTAATAAAAGCACTAATATATTTTGCCTGTTTTAAACAAACCATAATACTTAGTGCTTTTTTCTATTTGTATAAATATTGTTGTGGATTTATTGCTGTTCCATCAACTCTTATTTCTAAATGTAAATGTGGTCCTGTTGTATTCCCTGTCATTCCAACAGCTGCAATTGTATCTCCTGCATTTACTTGTTGTCCAACTGTTGCATATAATTCTTTACAGTGTGCATACCATGTTTCTACACCATTCCCATGTGAAATTTTTATTAAATTTCCATATGCTCCACTTTTTTCTGCAAATATAACTGTTCCATCTGCTACAGCTTTTATTTGTGTTCCTATTGGGCAACAAATATCTGTACCGGTGTGTGCCCCTGATCTAATACTACTTATTGCTCCAAATCTGGATGTTATACTTCCTTGTACAGGTGTTACAGCTAATAATATTCCATTTATAGATGGCATCTTACTCTTTTTATCTTGTTCTATAAGTCCTGCTACTTTTTCTTCAACCTGTGTTTGTGCAACTTGTACTGTTTCTAAATTTATTTCTTCTATATTCTCTGTATAGTTTTCTGTTATACTTAAATCTAATTCAACATTGTCATTTTGATGCTCTTCTTTTATTTGTTTTATTGCTTGTTCTGCTTCTTCTATATCGTCTACTAGTCCTACTGTTTCATTATTTAAGTTTACTGCATAATATTTATACATTATTCTTGCTTTTTCTTTTAATGCTAACATTATTTCTTCTTCATTCGTTCCTTGTTTTCTGCTTACTAATTTTAATTCATAATTTGGCATTTCATTTAATGAAACAAAATCTATATTTTTACCTTCCATTTCTATAATTTCTTTTTGTATTCTTTCTTCTAATTCCGTTTCATTTTCTATATAGCCTATTTCTTGACCAGATAAGGTTACTATATAGGTCGTTTTGTATTTTAATAAAATAATCGTTATTATTAACCCTAATGCTATTGCCATTATGCTAAAAAGTTTGCAACTTTCTTTAGTATAATATTTTATCTTCTTTTTTAAAATAATATACACTCTCCTTTTTAACGCGACCGTTTTTTATTATACCATAATTTTACCTTTTAAGCAAATCAAGTATCTTTTATAAGCTGTTTTCAGCCGTTTTTAACCTTTTTCAGCCTATTTTATTATGTTATTTATATATATTTTTTTCTTTTTTTCTCAATTTTATTCATTTTTTCTCTTTTTTTCTATCTTTTATTAATAGCTAATAGTATATTTTAAATTAATTTCTTTATATTATTTTAAACTATTACATTAACTATTAACATATTTCTGTTCATTTCTTCTCACCTCTTGAAGAATATCCAAAAATGTGATATTCTTATTTATATTATATGAAAAGGATTATATTATGAAAGAATTAATTGTACCAAATAAATATGATGGAAAAAAACTTTCAAAATTTATATTAGATAGTTTTCCTCACTTATCTACAAATATGCTATATAAGGCTTTAAGAAAAAAAGATATCAAAATTAATGAAATACGAACCAATAAAAATTGTACAATATATGTAGGTGATGAGATTCTTGTTTATATTGCTGATAGCATACTTTGTCCAAATATTAATTTAGATATAATTTTTGAAGATGAAAATATTTTAATTTTAAACAAACCTTCAAATATTGAAGTTACAGGTAATGAAAGTCTAACAACAGCTGTTCATAGTCAATACTCTAATTCTAACTTTTTGCCTATGCCCTGTCATAGATTAGATAGAAATACTGCTGGTTTAGTTTTATTTGCAAAAAATGAAATTTCTCTAAATATTTTACTTGAAAAATTTAAAAATCATGAAATTCAAAAAAAATATTTAGCTTTAGTATATGGTATTCCAAAAGTAAAAAAAGCAAAACTTGAAGCTTATTTATTTAAAGATAGTAAAAAATCAATTGTATATATTTCTGATAATTTTAAAACAGGATATAGTAAAATTATTACTTCATATTCTGTTATCAAAGAATATGATAACAATTCCTCTTTATTAGAAGTAGAAATTGAAACTGGAAGAACTCATCAAATTAGAGCCCATTTAGCTCATATTGGTTATCCGATTATTGGTGATGGTAAATATGGTATTAATTCTATTAACACGGATTTTGGTTTTAAATTTCAACAATTAAAAGCTTATGAGCTCACTTTTAATTTTAAAACAGATGCTAAATGTTTAAATTATTTAAATAGAAGAACTTTTTCCTTAAAATAATGGGACTGATTTTATTGACATAGAGCAAAAAAATAAGCACAGCCTTTGCTGTGCTTTTATGGTGGCTCGAAGTGGAATCGAACCACTGACACGAGGATTTTCAGTCCTCTGCTCTACCAACTGAGCTATCGAGCCTTATACTCTTATATAAAAAAATGGCGACCTGGAACGGGCTCGAACCGTCGACCTCTAGCGTGACAGGCTAGCGTTCTAACCAACTGAACTACCAGGCCGTAAAACATGGTGGTCGCTATAGGGCTCGAACCTATGACCCTCTGCTTGTAAGGCAGATGCTCTCCCAGCTGAGCTAAGCGACCATGTCTTTCGACAAGACCTAGTATACTATGTTTTTGACATATTGTCAATACATTTTTTAAATTTTTTTTATTTTTTTCTATTTTTTCATCTATTTTCCTTTAAAAATTAAATTTTAGTTAATTGTTGTGCTTGTTGCTCCTGTTCCAACTACATTTTCTTGTAATGATCTCCATGTATTACATCCCACAATTCCATCCACTGCCAATCCTCTTGAGCTTTGATATCTTCTTACTGCATTATATGTTTGTTCTCCATACACTCCATCTAGCCCTCCTGTTCTATATCCTAATGTATTTAAATCATCTTGTGCAATACAAACATAATTTCCTCTTGAACCTCTTCTTATCAACGGGAATCCCCCTGATGAACATGCAGGCGTTCCAAATCTTCTATCAAAATGTACCCAAGTAGGTGATAATGATGCAGGTTCCACATAAGTCCATACACCTGAATTTATTGCACTATTTCTTAGCACTGTTCTTTGTGCGTTTGTTAATCTTTGCCCAACATCAAATGCTGTTCCAGCATAATGTTGACTTTGAGTCCCATGACCTCCCTCATATGGTCTTTTAAAGGCAAATCCAACATTTATAGGTGCTCCATAAATATATCTCTGACTATTCCAAGCTTGCATTGTTCTTTTATCAGTCCACAATATATTACTTTTACTTGAACCTCTAAACTCTTTTACTTTTAAGGTACTATTTGTATTATATGGCATTGACTCATTTTCTCCTCGAAAAAAAGTTTCCATTCTATTTGTATCCTGATTATATACTAAAATTTTTGCCATAAAAAATCTCCTTTCATAATATTTATATATATTATGAAAAGAGAATTTTTTTTGTTATTTTTTTTCTGTACATTTTACTATAACTCTTTGTGTTGCATCATTTGTACAAGTTATTAATGTAACTTCTTTTTTTCCATTTGTGTATTGTGTTGTATCTGATCTATCATTTGGGTCAACTGTATGAATATCATATACTTCATATTCTATTGTCCTTTGACTTAAATCTTGTATTTCAACTATATCACCTACAACTAGTGAAGGTACATCACTAAAAAATACACCTTTTCTTCTATAATTATGTCCTATTATGCATAAATTTCCAACTTCATTTGGATCTGCTCCCCAAAATTTATATGGAGATACTTTCATAACTTCTACATTAGTTGTCTGAGCCAATATAGGATAATTTACATTAATTTTGGGTATTTTAACTATTCCTATAGTTTCATATTTTTTTCCATTAGGAGCTGTATATGTTGATGAGGCTTTTTGTAATTGTGATGACTGATTGGCAAATCCACTATTCTCTTCTGTCCCATTCATTTCTTCTACTGCCTCTTGCGTTAGTTTTACAACTAATGCATTTTCATATGATCCAATTGTTGTATTGTCTTCATTGGTTAAAAAAGATAATATGTCACCAGATATGCCTTCTTGCTTACTTCTATCATATTCAGCATATATATATACAGAAAATAATGATACTATTAGAAATACTGATAATATAAACAATATTTTATATATTTTCTTTTTTCTTTTTAGTTCAGGTGTTACATATATTTTTTCTGTTACTAGAATTTGATTCATATACACTCCTTTCTTTAAGTCTAGTTTTCAACTTCTTCTATCATTATATAGTCAATTAATTGATTTTCATCTTTATAAGAAATTGATACATTATATTTTTCATTTTCTTTTATTTTTTCTAATATCTTTTTTATTCCATCTTCATTTGTTTTATTTCTTTCAATGTTTAATTTTATGTCATATCTTAATCTATCTGGATTCGTCTGTGTAGTATCATCTTGTCCATCTGCAAGAGTTATTTCATAACTTCCTAAGTTATTTTTAACTGTATCTAATAACGATTTTACATTTTCAGCTGAAACTTCATCTCCTGTATAAAATTCAAATTTTGCATTAAATGCATTTATTTCTGTTTTTGATAGTTCATATTCTGGTACCTCCTCATTTGACTGGGTATTGTTATTTATTCCTAATGCATCTTTTAACAACCCTATTCTTTTTTGAACCTTTAGAGGAACATTTTCTTTTAATGCTTTTATTATGTTGTTTCTTTTTTCATCTTCTATATCATTTAATGTAATATTATTAGTATTCTCCAAACTTACTTTTTTATCAAAATTACTTTGTAAATCAACTGTATTTTCTATTTTTAGAGCTGCAGTTAATATGTCTTTTTTATAACTTGCTGTTGCTTTTAATATTATATTTGCAGCAGTTATATTTGTTTCTACATCAAAACCTAGTGTATATTCCTGTTCACCTTCTGAAATATTTGCAATTATATTTAAATTTTCTTGTTTTTCTGTTGTCATTTTAGTTAATTCAATATTATATTCATTAGTTTTTTCAGATACAATTCTTGAAATTTGTATATTTGATTTTATTTTTCCATCTTCTTCTGAATTTTCTAATATTAATTTATCTAATCCTGCTTCTACAACTGTTCTTATAGTATTTTTATTCTGTTCATATACCGTTATTTTTATTGCAGGAATTTCTTTTTCATCAGATATTGATTTTATCGTTTCATCAATTTGATCTTCAAATTTCTCAACATTTTCATCTTTCAAATTTTTAGTTATAATTGTTTCTGTTTTTATACTATTTAATATTTGAATTATTAAATTTTCAACTTGTTCATTAGTTATAGAAACTGTATATGAATTTGCTTTTATTGTATTATTATTATATGTTATCATACCTTTTTTATTACTACTAAATGTACCATTGGCAATAGTTTCAACTATCATATTAGTATATTTATCTTTTAATGTTTTCATTTCATCTTTAGTTGCTACTTCTTCAGTAATTTGTTTTTCACCATCTACTATATCTATTATTTTTTGTAATGTAGCAGTATCTGTGCCAATGCCACTTGCTACTTTCTCTAAATTTGAATCATCTTTTATTGATACAAATTGTTTTGCAACATCTGAAAATCTTATTCCATATAAGTCACTATCTTTTATTATTTCAGATTCTAGGTATTCTTCTTCATTAAACAATATTTGTCCATCCATGTACATATATTTTTCACCAAAATCTTTTTGAATGTCTAATTTTGCAGCTAAATTATTAATAGGATTTGATACTTCTCCTCCTTCTGAATATGTTGCCTTTATATTTGTATTTGATTCATACTTTTCTTGATTTTCCAGTTCTTTATATGTTTTAACTGTTTGTGAATTTCCTAGTTTTTGAAATGTTTCTAAATTCTGTGATATGTATTTTGAAAATAATTCTTTATCACTTTTAAAAGTATCTGTAGCTATATATAAGTATGCAAATACACCTCCACCTATAGCTAATATTGCTATCATAATTATTACAACAATTAATATTTTTTTACTTTTCATATTTTTACTCCTTATTAATGCCAATTGGCTATTATTTTCTACTTCCTGCCATTCTTTGCTTTACAGCTTCATATACAATTATTCCAGTTGAAACAGATGCATTTAATGATGTTATTTTTCCTCTCATTGGGATTTTTACATTAAAGTCACAATTTTTCTTTACTTTTTCGCTTATTCCCTTTCCTTCATTTCCTATTACTATTCCTAATGGACCTATTAAATCTTGATTATAATAATATTTTTCTGCACTTATATCTGTTCCGCATATCCATAATCCTGCTTGTTTTAATTCTTCTATACTGTCTGATATATTTGTAACTCTTGCTATTTTCATGTGTTCTACAGCTCCTGCTGACGCTTTGTTTACTGTACTGTTTACTGATGCAGCTCTTCTTTTAGGTATTATTATTCCATGTACACCAGCAGTCTCTGCTGTTCTAATAATTGAACCTAAATTATGTGGATCTTCTATTCCATCTAATATAATTACAAATGGGTCTTCATTTTTTTCTTTCGCAGTATCTAATATATCACTAATTTCTACATATTCAAATGGTGGTACTATCGCAATTACTCCTTGATAGTTTTCTTCTTGTGCCATTTCATCCATTTGCCTTTTATCTTTTTCGACTACTATTATTTTTCTATCTTTTGCTATTGCAAGAATTTTATTTATTGAACCATGTTTTTCTCCTCTTGTTACATATATTTTGTTTATGTCTTTGCCACTTTCTAATAGTTCTAATACTGAATTTCTTCCTTCTATTTGGTCATCAAATCTTTTTTCCTCTCTGTCTTCTTCTCTTCTTATTTCTTTTCGTCTTTCTTCATGTCTTCTTTCAAACATTCTTCTATCAGAACTTTTTGGGTCTTCTTGTTTTCTTCTGTCTTGTCCTTTTCTTCTGTTATGATCTCTTCTTTCTACTCTATTTGTTCTCATAATTTCTCCCTTCTTTATTCTTCGTCTAATTTTAGAACAGATAAAAATGCTTCTTGTGGCATTTCAACATTTCCAATTTGTCTCATTCTCTTTTTTCCTTTTTTCTGTTTTTCAAGTAATTTTTTCTTTCTTGTTATATCTCCTCCATAGCATTTAGCTAATACATCTTTTCTCATTGCAGAAATTGTTTCTCTTGCAATTATTGTTCCCCCTACTACTGCTTGTAGTGGAATTGCAAATAAGTGTCTTGGTATAACTTCTTTTAATTTTTCTACCATTTTCTTTCCTCTTGTATATGCATTATCTTTAAATACAATAAATGATAATGCATCAACAGGTTCACCATTTACATGTATGTCCAATTTTACTAGTTTTGATTCTCTATATTCTTTAAATTCATAATCAAATGATGCATATCCTTTTGTTCTTGATTTTAAACTATCAAAGAAGTCGTAAATTATTTCATTTAATGGCATATCATAAATTAAAGTTACTCTGTTTTCATCAAGATATTTCATATCTATAAATATTCCTCTACGATTTTGACATATGTCCATAATGTTTCCAACATATTCTTTGGGTGTCATTATATTTGCTGTAACTATAGGTTCTTCCATATATGCAATTTCTGCTTGAGATGGTAAATCTGCCGGATTATAGATGTCTAAAACTTCTCCTGATGTTTTATGTACTTTATATATTACTGATGGTGCTGTTGTTATTAATCCTAAATCAAATTCTCTATCAAGTCTTTCCTCTATTATTTCCAGATGTAGTAATCCTAAAAAGCCACATCTAAATCCAAAACCTAATGCTGCTGATGTTTCTGGCTCATATTCTAATGCTGCATCATTTAATTTTAATTTTTCTAATGCTACTTTTAGGTTTTCATATTCACTTCCATCTATTGGATATAGTCCACAATATACCATTGGTGTTACTTTTTTGTACCCTGGAAGTGGTTTATCTGCTGGATTATCTTTTTGTGTTATTGTGTCTCCTACATGTATATCTGTTAAACTTTTTATACTTGCTGCTATATATCCAACTTCTCCCGCTTTTATTTCTTGTACTGGCATATATCGTCCTGGTGCAAAATATCCAACTTCAACTACAGTAAATGTTTTCCCTGTTGCCATTAGTTTTATTTCATCACCTACTTTTATTTTTCCATCCATAACTCTTACATAAGCTACTGCACCTTTGTAATTGTCATAATATGAGTCAAATATTAAACATTTGGTTTTTACATTTTCATCACCTTTTGGTGCGGGCAAGTCAGTTACAATTCTTTCTAATACTTCTTCTACATTTAGTCCAGATTTTGCTGATATACATGGTGCATCCATTGCTGGTATTCCAATTATCTCTTCTATTTCATGTTTTACTTCATCTGGTCTTGCATTTGGTAAATCTATTTTATTTATTACAGGCAATATTTCTAAGTCATTTTCTATTGCCAAATATACATTTGCTAAAGTTTGTGCTTCTACTCCCTGACTACTATCTACTACAAGAATTGCTCCGTCACATGCTGCTAAGCTTCTTGACACTTCATAATTGAAATCTACATGCCCTGGTGTATCTATTAAATTAAATGTATACTCTTGTCCATCTTTAGCTTTATATTTCATTCTAACCGCTTGCGATTTAATTGTTATTCCTCTTTCTCTTTCAATTTCCATATTATCAAGGACTTGCTCTTCCATCTCTCTTTGAGATAATACTCCTGTTTTTTCTATTAATCTGTCTGCAAGTGTTGATTTTCCATGGTCAATATGTGCTATTATACTAAAGTTTCTTATTTTATCTTGACTCATTTTCCCTCCTGTATAAATATATTTTTCTAAATCTCTTTTCTTTCATATTTCTTGGCTATTATATTATAACATGTTTCTTTGTTTTTTTCATCATTTTTTGAGAATTTTTATAAATTTATTACTATTTATATCTATTTAATAAAAAATATTATTAAAATTTGGATTACTGTAGCATACACAGTTACACAACAAAATAATATTTTCTGATTTATTGCAATGTTATAGATTAATGGTTTATTTAAAATCAACATAAAGAACAACTTGAAATATAAGCTTTGAATGGAATGACGAACATGCATAAAGAAAATTTTTAAAATATCTCTTGTCAAGTAGATGATAATATGTTATATTTTATATGTACAATGTTTTATGTACAATAGCAACTTAGTTTTACATTAATTTTTAATTTTTTCAAACCTTTTGAAAATCATATTAAAAAATCATTAGTTAAAAATTTTATAAAGATTGGAAGTGATGTGAAGTCATTGGCTTTTTAAACATATGATAAATGGCTATATTGTCAAGAACAAAAAAATAATATATAATGGAGGTACAAAATATGATTATTACACCACAATTGAATAATCAATTAAAATTAAAAAGTGATATTGTATTTAAAGCATTTTTTAGTAGAAAAGAAAATGAAATTTTCTTAAAAGACTTTCTTGAAGCTGTTTTAGGAGAGAAATTAGAAATAAAGAAAGTCCTACACGATGTACGATTAGAACAGCTTGCTAAGGAGCAAAAATATGGAGTTTTAGATTTAGGAGTAGAACTTTCAAATGGTAAATTTATAAATGTTGAAATTCAATTAAGAAATTTTAATAATATTGAAGAAAGAACCACATTTTATGCAAGTAAAAAAATAACAGAACAACTTGGTAATGGTACAAATTATGAATCTTTAAAACCTGTTATTATAATTGCAATTCTAGACTATACATTTATAAACTTGCCTGATTACTTTACAGAAACCGTCAGAGTTTCTACTACTCATAAAGACTATGAAATTAATAATAATGTGAAATATTATTACATAGAATTAAACAAATTTAGAAGTAACAATCCAGATATGAATAAACCCTTAAATCAATGGTTAGCTTTTCTGGATATGGAAAGGGGTGACCTTTTAGATATGGCAAAGAAAAATAATAAAAAGATAAAAAAAGCTGTTGAAAATTATGAAGTTTTAACTGGGGATGAAGAAGTAAAAAGATTGGCTGAAATAAAGCTATTATCAGATCTTGAGGAACAGTCTGCTTTGGCAAGTGCAAGAGCAAATGGAAAAGAGCGTGGTCTTAAACAGGGAAAGGAAATTGGACTTCAGCAGGGCAAAGAGATTGGTCTTCAACTATAATGTACCCATAGTAGTGGACACTTTAAGAAGAATGGAACCTATAAAATAGACACAGTTTGAAAGGATAAAATC